>JAOPVZ010000300.1 GCA_025965935.1 Frankiales bacterium
CCCGAGGTCGTGGCGAGGCTGCGCTCGTGATCCTCGACTGCCTCGGGCAGAAGTGCCCGCTGCCGATCATCGAGCTGGCCAAGGCCTTCCCCGCGCTGGAGGTCGGCGACGTGGTGACCGTGCTCGCGGACGACCCGGCGGCCGAGCCGGACCTCAAGGCGTGGTGCCGGCTGCGCGGGCAGTCCTACGAGGGCCGCGACGGGACGGCGTTCACGGTGCGCCGGCTGGTCTGAGGCAGCAGGAGCAGCACGCACAGCAGGTCGACCGCTCCGGCACCGGCCAGCACGACGTACGGCGGCCACACCTCGGCGAGCGCCCCGGCGATGGCGATGCCGACGCCCTGGATGCCCATCAGCAGTCCGTTCTGCAGCGCCAGCAGCTGACCGCGGCCGTCCTCCGGCAGCAGCGCGAGCAGCCGACCGTCGAGCAGCTGGCCGATCGCCCCGCCCTGCATCGCCAGCAGCACGACCGGGATCGCGAGCCACACCGGTGGGTGGAACGCGAAGAGCAGCAGCCCGAACCCCGTCAGCGACGCGACGGTCCTGGCTCGGGTCACGTGCCGCCCCAGCACCTCGGACAGGATGCTGCCGAGCGCAGCGGCGGCCAGGAGCAGGCCGATCGCTGTCGTGTCGGGGGTCGCGTAGGGCGTCGCCAGCGCGTCCACCGCCGACACGCAGGCCGGCGGCAGCCAGGTCATCAGCAGCAGCGGCCGCAGTGCCGGGTCGCGCAAGGCGTCGCCGGCCACCCTGAAGGAGACCCGGGACCGCACCGAGGCCCGGGCCGGCCGTTCCGAGGTGCCGAGCCGCAGCACCAGCGCCGACAGCAGGAACGACACGGCGTCCGCGACCAGGAGGGTCCGGGGACCGACCGCGGCCAGCACCAGGCCGCCGACGGCGAAGCCGAGGAGCAGGGCGCTCTGCGAGAGCACCCGCATCATCGAGCGGGCCCGCACCCAGACCTCGCCCTCCAGCACGTCCGCGAGCATCGCGGACCGCGCCCCGCCGAACAGCGGCGTCACGATCCCGGTGCCCGCGGCGAGCAGCAGCAGCACGGCGGTCGGGGTGCCCGGCACCGTCATACCCACGACCAGCAGGGCGCAGAGCAGGTCGCAGGCGACCAGCAGCCGGCGGGCGGGGACCCGGTCGACCACCCCGGACAGCAGTACGGCGGACAGCGCCTGCGGCACGAACGCGCAGGCCAGCGTGAGGGCCGACAACAGCGGCGACGCCGTCCGCCGGTAGACCAGCACCGACAGCGCCACCTCGGCGGCGACCGAGCCGGTCAGCGACACCCCGTGCGCGAAGAAGACGGCCGGCATCTCACGGTGCCGCAGCACGTCCCGGTACGTCGTCACAGGAGCAGCGTGCCGACGTGCCACCGGCGAGGGCTAACGTTTCGGTGGAGGCCGAAGTGATCGAGCTCGGGCTGGGACCGCAGGATGTCCTGCACCTGCGCTTCGCCGTGTCACCGCTGTGGGAGACGCTGGCCGCCGTTCGCGCCGCCAGCGTCGGTCCGATGCCGCAGGCGATGCAGCCCTGGCGGCGGCTCGTCGACCCGCCGCTGACGCCCCTGCTCACCGCGGTGCAGACCGATACGGCCTACACGCCCGACTTCCTCACTCCCCCGCCGCGGGCCGGCGAGCGCAGCGTCGACGACGAGATCGCGCTCGTCGCCGAGACGCCACTCACCGTCGTCCGCGACGAGCTGCGACGGTGCCGGCTGTCCGGCGCGCACCTGTTGCCCGCGCTGTCCCCCGCGCGGGCCCGGGACCAGGTGGTCGGCGAGATGCGGCGCGCCTGGGCACAGCTGCTGCATCCGCACTGGCCACGGCTGCACCGCGTGCTGGCCACCGACGTCGACCACCGCTCGCGGCGGCTCGTCACCGGTGGCATCGCCGCGCTGCTGGCCGACCTGCACCCAGCGGTCACCTTCCAGGACGGCACCCTGCGGGTCCGCGGTCCCGTCAAGGAGCGCCGCGAGCTGCAGGGCGAGGGCGTCGTCCTCATGCCCAGCCTGTTCGGGACCGGGCGGCCGCTGGTCATCCTCGACCCGCCGTACCAACCGACGCTGATCTACCCGGCGCGCGGCGTCGGCACGGCGTTCAGCCGTCCGGTGGCGCCGGCGGATGCCCTCGTACGGCTGCTGGGACAGGGCCGTGCTGAGGTGCTCGCCGGTCTCGATGACGCCGCTGGCACGGGCGACCTCGCGATCCAGCTGGTCCGCAGCGACAGCACGGTCAGCGAGCACCTGCACGTGCTGCGCGCGGCAGGTCTCGTCGACGTCATTCGCCAGGGCAAGGCCAGCCGCTGGTCCCGCACCGAGCTCGGCGACGCTCTCGTCGCCGGACCGCTCAGCGGATGAAGGGCGCGACCTCCGCGGTGGCCTCGGCGCCGAAGGCCTTGTCGAAGCGGGCCAGGAAGTCGGTGAGCACGTAGTCCTGCGGTCCGACGGTCTCGACGACGTGCGTCGCGAGCAGCGAGCCGACCTGCGCAGACCGCTCGAGGCCGAGACCCCAGGACGTGGCGGTGAGGAAGCCGGCGCGGAAGGCGTCGCCGGTGCCGGTCGGGTCGACGACTACGGTCGCCTCCGCGATGCCGACGTGGATGTCGTCGTGCCCCTTGCGCGAGATGACCGAGCCCTTCGACCCGTGCGTCGTGACGCGCACCTGCACCAGGTCGAGGATCTCCTCGTCGGACCAGCCGGTCTTGTCCGCGACCAGCCCCGCTTCGTACTCGTTGGTGAAGAGGTAGGCCGCACCCTCGACGAGCTGCCGGATCGCCTCGCCGTCGAGGAACGTGAGCGTCTGCGACGGGTCGGCAGCGAACGGCACGCCCCGCTCCTTGCACTCCGCGGTGTGACGCAGCATGGCCCCGGGGTCGTTGGGGCTGACGAGCACCAGGTCGGCCGTCACCTCGGCGAGCGAGATGTCGGCGGCCTCCGCCATGGCACCCGGGTAGAACGAGCCGATCTGGTTCTGCGCCTGGTCGGTGACGACCGTGAACCGCGGGCTGGACAGCGTCGCCGACACCCGCACCCCCGAGGTGTCGACGCCATGCTCCTGGAGCCAGCTGACGTAGTCGCCGGCGTCCTTGCCGACCGACCCGATCAGCTTCGGGCGGTAGCCCAGAGAACCCATGCCGAAGGCGATGTTGGCGCCCGTACCGCCCTTGCGCACCTCCAGCGAGTCGGCCAGGAACACCACCGAGAGGTTGGCCAGCTGGTCCGGCAGCAGCTGCTCGCTGAACAGGCCGGCGAAGGTCATGAGGTGGTCGGTGGCGATGGACCCGGTGACGACGATCTGCATCCGGACACCCTAGTGAGGGGCCGCACATACCTACTGACCAGTAGGCATTGGGTACCCATCGGTAACTGCCTAGCGTCCCAGGTATGGCCTTCCACGCTCCCGTGCCGTCCGAGAACGAGCCCACCTCGATGCTCGACCTGGTCAACGACTGCCGTGAGGTCGCGAACGTGCTCGGCCACTCGGTCATCGACCTCACCCAGGCGGTGGTCAAGGTCCCGCTCAGCCGGCTGCCCCTCGACCGGCTGCCCTTCAGCTTCGGCGCCATGCCGGCCGAGATCACCGACGACCTGCTGGTCACCGTCGCCGGGATGGACGACTACTAGGACCCGGTACGTCGGGAGCCGGCCGCTCCGCTGACGGAACCCGCAAGGGCGGCCTTGCGTCCCACCCCTATGAGGGCCAAGACCTGGGCACCGATCGCGACCTTCGTCGTGGTGGCAGCCGTCGGCGGCGCCACGGCGCTCGTGCACGAAGGCTCCGGCGGGCACGGACCAAAGACACTCCGGCTGGCCGCCGGGAGTCAAAGCACCGCAGCCCGGGGCACTGCCGCGTCGGACGGTGACTACCGGCTCACGGTGACGCTGTCGGCCGACAAGCCCGCCGACCAGCGGGCCTTCACCCTCAGCTCGGGCACGGCGGACGCCGACGTGGTCACCGCACTGGCCGGAGCCCTCCACGCCGGGACGCCGGTCCGCGACGGCGCGGGCTGGCGCGCGGGTGACCTGGTGGTGTCCGGCAAGGCCGGCCAGGCCTGGTCGTGGTCGCCCGGCGGGGGCGTTTCGGGCAGCGTGGGATCCGGCAGCGTCTCGTCAGGCCCGGCCGTCAGTCCCGTGCCTGCCCCGTCCGAACCGCCCCCGGTCTCCGACGAGGTGGTCCGGGCCGGCGCGCGCGAGGTCCTGCACGCGGTCGGCCTCGACGTGGCCGGCGCCACCATCGACACCAGCCCGTACGGCGGCAGCGCGACCGTCGACCGGCCGGGCACCGTCGGCATGACCACCCGCGTCGACGTCGACCGCGCCGGCCAGGTGACGTCTGCCGGCGGCTGGCTGGGGACGGCCGAGCCGGGTGACAGCTACCCGGTGGTGTCGGCGAAGGACGCGTTCGAGCGGCTGCCCGCGCTGGCCCACCCCGACCTGTGCCGGCTCGGCCCCGACGGCCAGGGCTGCCTACCGCCCGAGCCGGTCGTCATCACCGGAGCCGGGCTCGGCCTGTCGCTGCAGCCGACCGCCGACGGCGGCAGCGTCCTCGTACCGTCCTGGCTGTTCGCCTTGCGCAACGGAACCGAGCTCGCGGTCGTCGCGGTGGAGCAGCAGTACCTCGCGCCTCCCGTGACGCCGAAGCCCAGCACCGTCGACGTTGGCCCGCCCGTCGAGAGCCAGCCCGCCCAGCCCAAGCCGAACGCGTCCTGAGCCCGACTCCGGAAGATCACGGGGTGGGGCGGTCAGCACGCTGAGACCCGGCCGGCGGAGGTGAAGCAGCGGAGCCGGACATGCGGAAGGCGCCGGCCCCGAGGGGAACCGGCGCCTTCGCCGTACTACTCGATGTACTAGTGGAAGGAGTCGCCGCAGGCGCAGGAGCCGCCGGCGTTGGGGTTGTCGATCGTGAAGCCCTGCTTCTCGATGGTGTCGACGAAGTCGATGGTGGCGCCCGCGAGGTAGGGCACGCTCATCCGATCGACGACGACCTTGACGCCGGCGCCGTACTCCTGGGCGATGTCGCCGTCGAGGGTGCGCTCGTCGAAGAAGAGCTGGTAGCGCAGGCCGCTGCAGCCACCGGGCTGGACGGCGACGCGGAGCGCCAGGTCGTCACGGCCCTCCTGGGCCAGCAGGCTGGCCACCTTCTCGGCGGCCGGGTCGGTGAGGACCACACCGGTGGTGGTGGTGCTCGCTGTGTCGATCGCGGCGGTCGTCTCGCTCATGGGGGTACCTCTCAGACGGGGGTCACGCGTGACAACACCCAGAGGGTGCGGTCCTGTTCCATTGTCACACGCCCCAGGCCCGAGCGACGGTCGACGCGACAGTGGCAAGGGACTCACCCGGGCGTGACATCGCACGCTGCAGTCCCAGCTGCTCCACCAGGCTGTACGACATCTCGACCCCGGCAGCGGCGGCCTCGCGCCGTCCCACGGACGTCCGGCCGGCCACGACGACGCAGGGCACCGCCTGCTCGGCGGCCGCAGCGGCCACACCGGCGACGACCTTGCCGCGCAGCGACTGCCAGTCGAAAGAGCCCTCACCGGTCAGGACCAGGTCGGCCCCGGCCAGGGCATCGGGGAGCCCGACGGCCGCGGCGACGACCTGCACACCGGGGACCCGCTCGGCACCGAGGGCGAGCAGCGCGAATCCCAGCCCGCCGGCCGCCCCGGCCCCCGGGAGGTCGCGGACGGCGACGCCCAGGTGCTGCTCGAGCAGGTCGGCCCAGTGCGCCAGAGCCGCCTCGAGCGGCTCGGGATCGCCGGCGCCCTTCTGGGCGGCGAACACTCGGGTTGCGCCGTGCTCGCCCAGCAGCGGGTTGTCGACGTCGGTGGCCGCGACCAGCTCGACGTCCAGCGGCGTCCCGACCAGCCGCACGGCGTCGGCGAGCGGGAGGCAGCCGGGCGCCAGCCGTTCGCCGTCGGCACCTTCCCGCCGTACCCCCAGGGCGGCGAGCAGCCCCGCACCGCCGTCGTTGGTGGCAGTGCCACCCAGGCCCAGGACCACTCGCACCGCGCCGGCGTCCACGGCCGCCCGCACCAGCTGGCCGACGCCGTAGCTGGTCGTCACCGCCGGGTCGCGATCGGCGGGCTCGAGCAGGTGCAGGCCGCAGGCCTGGGCCGACTCGACGTAGGCCGTGCTGCCGTCGAGGCGGAAGGCCGCGAGGGTGGGCCGTGCGAGCGGGTCCTCGACGAGCACGGACACCTCCTGGCCGGGCAGCACGTCGAGGAAGCCCGGGCCGCCGTCCGACATCGGCAGGAGCACCAGCGCGTCGTGCGGGCGGACCTGCCGCCAGCCCTCGGCGAGGGCATCCGCGGCGGCCACGGCACTCAGCGTCCCGGCGAAGCAGTCCGGGGCGATGACGACGCGCACCCGGCGAGTCTGCAACCCGGGGGAAGCACCGTCATGGCGCGGGGGTTATCGTCTTTACGACGACAAGAAGGGTCGGACGACATGACCGAGCTCATGGCGGGCGTGGAGCACAGCCCGTTGGCACTGCTCCTCCTGGGCCAGCAGCGCGACCAGTCCTCGGAGCGCGGCGTGGACTGCCCCGGGGAGCTGCCACCGGCGTCCGACCCGGCGCTCGTCGAGCGGGCCCGGGCGGCCAAGGCGGCGCTCGGCGACCAGGTCTTCGTGCTGGGGCACCACTACCAGCGCGACGAGGTCATCCAGTTCGCGGACGTCACCGGCGACAGCTTCCGGCTCGCGCAGCAGGCAGCCGCCCGGCCGGACGCGCCGTACATCGTCTTCTGCGGCGTGCACTTCATGGCCGAGTCCGCCGACATCCTGACCACCGACCAGCAGCAGGTCGTCCTGCCCGATCTCGCGGCCGGGTGCTCGATGGCCGACATGGCGTCGTTCCAGCAGGTCGAGGACTGCTGGGAGCAGCTGCAGTCGGCGGGCGTCGCGGACGTCACCGTGCCGGTGTCGTACATGAACTCCAGCGCCGCTATCAAGGGCTTCACGGGCCGGCACGGCGGGACCATCTGCACCTCGTCCAACGCCGACCGGGCACTCGAGTGGGCGTTCACGCGGGGCGAGAAGGTGCTGTTCCTGCCCGACCAGCACCTGGGTCGCAACACCGCCGTCCGGGAGCTCGGCCTGTCGCTCGAGGACTGCGTCGTGTGGAACCCGCGGCGCCCGCTCGGTGGCAACACCGTCGAGCAGCTGCAGGCCGCGCGGATGATCCTCTGGAAGGGACACTGCTCGGTGCACGGCCGCTTCACACTGGAGTCGGTCGAGGACGTGCGGGCCAGGGTGCCCGGCG
Source organism: Frankiales bacterium (assembly GCA_025965935.1). Taxonomy (GTDB): domain Bacteria; phylum Actinomycetota; class Actinomycetes; order Mycobacteriales; family SCTD01; genus RYN-111. The sequence continues at coordinate 7,265 of JAOPVZ010000300.1, forward strand.
TCCAGGTGCTCGTGCACCCGGAGTGCCAGTACGAGGTCGTGCAGGCGGCCGACCAGGTCGGCTCGACCGAGCGGATCATCAAGCTCGTCGAGGAGTCCCCGGCCGGCACGGCCTGGGCGATCGGGACCGAGCTGAACCTGGTGCGCCGGCTGGCGGACCGGCACCCCGACAAGACGATCGTCTTCCTGGAGAAGACCGTCTGCTTCTGCTCGACGATGAACCGGATCGACCTGCCGCACCTGGTGTGGGCGCTCGAGGAGCTCGTCGCCGGTCGGGTCCCGAACCAGATCACGGTCGAGCCGGAGACGGCCAAGTACGCGCGCCAGGCCCTCGACCAGATGCTCGCCCTACCCTAGAGGCGTGACTGAGCAGACCCAGGGCAAGGGGCGCCCGACGCCGAAGCGCAACCAGAAGGCGCGCGGACCCGTCGCTCCCCCGCCCACCAACCGCCGCGCGGCGGCCAAGCAGCTCCGCGCGAAGCAGGCCGAGCAGCGCCGTGCCGTGCGCGACGGCTCCCGGGCCGGCGACGAGCGGATGTTCCTGGCTCGCGACCGCGGACCGGTCCGGTCCTACGTCCGCGACGCCGTCGACAGCCAGCGGACCCTCGGCCCGTTCCTGCTGCCGTACATGGTGATCGTGATCCTGCTCGGCTTCGTGAACAACCCGCAGCTGTACGCCGCGGCGTTCCTGTCGATGCTCGGCGTCATCGTCATCGTGGCGATCGACTTCATCAGGATCGGCCGGGTCATCAGCCGCGGCGTCAAGGAGCGCTTCCCCGACCAGAAGCGCCGGCCGCACGTGATCTACGGCATCCAGCGGACCACGCTGATCCGCCGCTGGCGGACACCCCCTGCCAAGGTCTCCGTGGGGGCCGACGTCTAGGGTTTGGGCATGGAGTTTCGGCGCCTCGGGCGCAGTGGTTTGAAGGTCAGCGAGGTCAGCTACGGCAACTGGCTGACGCACGGCTCGCAGGTGGAGGCGGACGCCGCCCAAGCCTGTGTGAAGGAGGCGCTCGAGGTCGGCATCACGACCTTCGACACCGCCGACGTGTACGCCGGGACGCGGGCCGAGGCCGTCCTCGGTGAGGCGCTGAAGGGCGTCAAGCGCGAGTCCTACGAGCTCTTCACGAAGGTCTACTGGCCGACCGGTGCCGGTGTGAACGAGCGCGGTCTGTCGCGCAAGCACATCGTGGAGTCCTGCGAGGCGTCGCTGCGGCGCCTGCAGACCGACCACCTCGACCTGTACCAGGCCCACCGCTACGACTACGAGACGCCGCTCGAGGAGACGCTGCGCGCCTTCGACGACCTGGTACGCGCCGGCAAGGTGATGTACATCGGGGTCTCCGAGTGGAAGGCGTCGGAGATCGCCGACGAGCTGGGCCTGGACCGGATCGTGTCCAACCAGCCGCAGTACTCCGCGCTGTGGCGGGTCATCGAGGCCGACGTCGTGCCCGTCAGCGAGGAGGGCGGGGTCTCGCAGATCGTCTGGTCGCCGATCGCCCAAGGCGTGCTCACCGGCAAGTACGAGCCGGGTGCTCAGCCGCCCGCGGGGTCGCGCGCCACGGACGACCAGGGCGGCGCGAACATGATCAAGCAGTGGCTCCGGGACGAGGTGCTCACCGCCGTACAAGGCCTGAAGCCGCTGGCCGCGGAGGCGGGGCTCTCGATGGCGCAGCTCGCGGTCGGCTGGGTGCTGTGCAACCCCAACGTCGCCTCCGCCATCGTGGGCGCCACGCGGCCGGAGCAGGTGCGCGACAACGCGGCCGCGAAGGCGCTGCCGGCGGACCTGAAGAAGGCCGTCGACGAGGTGCTGGCCGACGTCGCGGAGACCGACCCTGGCCGTACCGCCAGTCCCGCCAAACGGCCCTAAGAGGCCATGGCGCTCGCCTGCGGGCGGGCGAACACTCCCCCTTGGGCGGTCGCTCGACCGTCCGGAGGGGACACCATGACGACGACCACCCGCGGTTCGGACCTGAGCGTCAGCTCCAAGCCCACCGTTGCGGACGCGCAGCTCCTGATCTCGTTGATGAACGGCCCCCTGGCCATGCGCGCCGCCGACGGCATGGACCTGCTGTGGGCGTACGACAAGCCGCCGACGTTCGCGAAGTTCAACAAGGACCACCCGCACGGCAGCGAGGGCGCCCGCGCCGTCTCGGCAGTGCTCGCCATGAACGAGACGATCGGCACCTTCGTGAAGCAGGGCCTGCTCGACCGCGGGCTGGTCTACGACCTGTTCTGGGTCGCCGGTGTTTGGGAGCGCTGCAAGCCGATCGCGCTGCACTACCGCGAGAAGACCGGCGTGCCCGAGATGTACGAGAACTTCGAGGCCCTGGCCGCCGGCCAGACCTGACCACCCGGGCAAGCCCCCATGAAGGGATACTGCGCTGCTGTTTGAGCGCTGGAAAGGGCAGCGCAGTATCCCTTCATGCCCACGGGGGGTCAGCCGGCGTCGAGGCCCATCGGGCCGTAGGCCTTGCGGTCGCCCTCGAACAGCGACACCGCGGCCACCCCGGAGGCAAGCAGCTCGCGCCAGACCTCACCGACCCAGGTCTCCGCGTCGGACTGGGTCGGGAAGTCCGGCTGCGCCGGTGCCTCGGGTCCGGGCTCGACCGGAGAGCCGTCGGGGGCCTCGTACCGCCAGTGCCATGTCATGGACTGGCAGGCTAGACGCGTGCGGATCAAAGTGCTCGGCAGCGGCGCCGCCGACGGGTGGCCCAACCCGTGGTGCCCGTGCACGTCCTGCGCCGCCGCTCTCGCGCAGGGCGTGGTCCGAGGGCAGACCTGCGTGCTGCTCGACGACCGGGTCCTGATCGACATCGGGCCCACCGTCGGGCTGGCCGCCGCCCGGCTGGACGTGAGCCTGCGCGAGGTCGACACCGTGCTCGTCACGCACCGCCACGTCGACCACCACTTCGCGCAGGCCTGGGTGTGGCGGCACTGGGCGCGCGAGGCCCGCGACCTCACTGTCGTCGCGCCGCCGCTGGTGCACCTGGACGCCCGACCGCACCTCGACGGCTGCGTCCGTGTCGAGGCCCGCCCCGGCGACCAGCACGACGTCAACGGGTACGTCGTCTCGCCGGTCGACGCGAACCACCCGAAGGACGCGGTCCTCTACGACGTCACCTGCCCGGACGGCGCGCGGCTGCTCTACGCGACCGACACCGGCGTGCTGCCCGAGGCAACGCTGGAAGCCTTGCGGGACAGGGCTTTTCACGTCGTCCTGCTCGAGCTCGCCGGCACCCCGATACCGTCGCACCTCACCCTCGACACCTGGCCCGACCAGGTCGCGCGGCTGCGTCAGGTCGGTGCCGTCACCGACGAGACCGACGTCGTCGCGATCCACCTCGGCCACGACAACCCGCCGCCCGACGAGCTCGACCGCAGGCTCGCCGCTCTGGGTGCACGCGCGGCCAG
>JAOPVZ010000314.1 GCA_025965935.1 Frankiales bacterium
AGGCGAGACGAAGGACTGACGACGTGCCCACCGGCAAGGTGAAGTTCTACGACAGGGACAAGGGCTTCGGCTTCGTGTCCCGCGACGACGGCGGCGACGTCTTCGTGCCCAAGTCCGCCCTGCCCGATGGTGTCGAGGAGCTCAAGCCCGGCACCCGGCTCGAGTTCGGCGTCGCCGCGGGCAAGAAGGGCGAGCAAGCGCTGTCCGTGACGATCCTCGACGCGCCCGCGACGCTGGCGGCGGCCCGCCGCCCGGCCGAGGAGCTGCAGGTGATGGTGGAGGACACCATCAAGCTGATCGAGGCGAAGGTGCAGCCGTCCCTGCGCCGCGGCAAGCACCCGGACCGGGAGACCGGCAAGCGGGTCGCGCAGATCCTGCGGGCGATCGCTACCGAGCTGGAGTCCTAGCGCCAGCCCTAGCTCGAGACCAGCTCGAACCGCCAGATCCCCAGCACCTTGTTGAGGTCGGTGGGTCCCTGGCCGGCCTTGATCTGGTGGATCTCCAGGAAGGCCCCGCTCTCGGTGGCGCCGAAGGTGGCGGTGAACGAGAAGTAGTGGCTCCTGTGGATGTCGCTGTTCTGCCGGCTCACGGGGTCGTAGACGACCCAGCCGGTGTCGGCGAGCTCGCTGTCGACGTCGATCCCCACGTTGTCGCCCGGGCGCACCTTGACCGTCGTCTTCGTCGGCCCGTCCGCAGGGCACTGGTCCTCCGACGCGAGCGTCTCGCCGTGGAAGCAGTAGTTGGACGCCGCGACGTGCACGCTGTGCCCGTTCGTCACCACGGTGACGCCCGGCGACGGCTTCTGGCAGGCCGCCAGACCGAGCAGCAGTCCCGCGCCGAGACCGAGGTGGACGAGGCGGCGGGCGGACATGCGACGGCTCCCGAGGACGTGGTGGACTGTGCAGGTGCCAGGGATGCGCAGGAGGCTCCGCGGACTGACCTCGAGGGTATCGGGAGCGATCACCCCACCCCCGACGGAGGAGCCGCTTCACGACCCCGAGCAGGAGATCAGCGACACTGGACTCGTGCCTGACCTGATGGACGCCAGCCTCCGCGACGCCGTGGACCTCGCGCGCGCGGCCGCGCTCGAGGTCGCCGAGGACTCCGTGGGTGACTACCTCGGCGCCGAGCAGGAGGACGACCTCGTCCTCACGCACTCCTTCGCGAGCACCGACAAGGCCTACGTCGGGTGGCGCTGGAGCGTCACCGTCGCGCGCGCCGAGGGCAGTGACGTCGTCACGGTCGACGAGGTCGTGCTGCTGCCGGGCAGCGACGCGCTGATCGCGCCGGCCTGGGTGCCGTACAGCGACCGGGTCCAGCCCGGGGACCTGGCCCCCGGAGACCTGCTGCCGCCGGTCAAGGACGACCCGCGGCTGGTCCCGGCGTACACCGACACGACCGACGAGCTCGCCGCGGACACGTTCTGGGAGCTCGGCCTGGACCGCCCCCGGGTGCTGTCGCTCGACGGCCGCCTCGATGCCGCCGACCGCTGGTACGACGGTGAGCAGGGCCCGTTCAGCCCGATGGCGCGGCAGGCGCCGGGGCAGTGCCTCGACTGCGGGTTCCGGCTGCCGCTCGCAGGTGGCCTGAGCGCGCTGTTCGGGGTCTGCGCCAACGCCTACGCACCTGACGACGGCAAGGTGGTCGCCCTCGACCACGGCTGCGGTGCTCACAGCGAGACCGCCGTCGACACCTCGACCCCCTCGGTCGCCCTGGTCGTCGAGGAGGAAGAGCTCGAGATCGTCGTGGTCTCGCCGTCACCGGACGACGAGACGCCCGACGGGCACGCCAGCTGAGCTTCGACACCGGACCGCTGCGGCAAGCGGTCCTGGACGCCTGGACGGCGTCACCCGCGCGGTTCCGCGAGGACGCCAACAGCGAGGACGACCTGGCGCTCGGCGGCTACCGCGACCGGCTCGTCGTCGAGCTCGCCCAGAACGCCTCCGACGCCGGCGGTCCTGCGCTCTCGCTGGCTCTCGCTGAGGGCGTCCTGTCGGCCGCCAACACCGGGGCGCCGCTGACCCAGGAGGGCGTTGCGGCGCTCGGCTCGCTGCGAGCCTCCGCCAAGCGGGACGGCCGCACCGTGGGTCGCTTCGGCGTCGGCTTCGCGGCGGTGGCCGCCGTCGCCGACGAGGTCGTCGTCACCTCCACCACCGGTGCGGTCCGCTTCAGCCGGGCTCTCACCCTCGCCGCGGTCCAGGGGGTCCCGGCGCTCATCGACGAGCTGGTACGGCGGGACGGGCGGGTGCCTCTCCTGCGCCTGCCGTGGGACGCAGACAACCGGCCGCGAGCCGGCTTCGACACCGAGGTCCTGGTGCAGGTCCGCCCCGAGGCGGTCGCCGACGTGCGGGCGATGCTGGATGCGATCGACCCGACGCTGCTGCTCGTGCTGCCGGGACTGACGTCCGTGGAGGTCGACGGTAGGCGGCTGACCCGGCAGGTCGACGGCGACGAGGTGGTGGTCGGCGGCGTGCGCTGGCGGGTGCTGTCACGTGAGGGCGAGCTGGACCCGGCGGTGCTCCGCGGCCGGCCGGTCGAGGAGCAGGGGCAGACGCACTGGACCGTCACCTGGGCCGTTCCGGTGCAGGAGGGGCTGCCACAGCCCCTTCCCGACGGCGTCGCTCCCGTGGTGCGCGCTCCCACCCCCACGGACGACCCGATGTCGCTGCCCGCGCTGTTCGCAGCCTCGCTGCCGCTCGGACCCGACCGGCGCCGGGTGCAACCAGGCCCGCTCACCGACGCGGTGCTCCAACACGCTGCCGTGACGCTCGCGGACCTCGTCGACGAGCTCCCTGACGACCCCAGCCGGCTGGCGCTCGTGCCACCGCCGCTGGCCGCCGGTGAGATCGACGCCAGCCTGGGATCCCTTGTGCTGCAGGCCCTCTCGGCTCGCGTGCCGCCCGGGACAACAGTGCTCGAGGGTGCCGGCCCGGAGCTGGTCGACCTGCTGCGCGACGTGCTGCCCGGGGTGCTGCCGCACACCTGGTCCACCAGTGCACTCGCGATCCCGCTGCGCCGGTTGGGGGTGCCCCGGATGACTCTGACCGAGCTGACGGAGGTGCTCGCCGGCCTCCGCCGGCCGGCTTCGTGGTGGGGTCGGCTCTATGCCGCGCTGCCACCCGACGTCGACCAGCTCGGGTCGCTACCGGTCCCGCTCACGGACGGGTCGCTCGCCCCTTCACCGCGCGGCCTGCTCGTCGCGGACGCCACCGTCGACCTGACGCCGCTCGGCTTCCGGGTGGTCGCGCCGGAGGCCCGGCACGACCTGCTGCTGCGGCTCGGCGCCCAGCCTGCCGAGCCGCGTGCGCTGCTCGAGGACCCGCGTGTCCGTGCAGCTGTCGACCGGGTCGGCGACGAGGAGAGCTGGGAGGACGACGGCGCCACCGCCGTGATCGAGGCCGTGCTGGCCCTGGTGGCCGGTGCCGGCCTCCGGCCTGGCGAGCTGCCCTGGCTGGCCGAGCTGCCGCTGCCCACGGTCGACGGTGACAGCCGGCCCGCAGGCGAGCTGCTGCTGCCGGGGAGCCCGCTGGCCGACGTCATGGACCTGGAGGCCGGCTTCGGCATCGTCGCGGACGGGGTCGCCCATGCCGACGTGCTCACCGCTGTCGGCGTCCTCGCCGACTTCGTCGAGGTGCCCGCGACCGAGGAGGTCGACCTCGTGGACACCTGGCTCGCGACGCTGCGGCCGGGGCAGGAGCCGGGCCCAGTCGTGCGCGACATGGACCTCGTCCGGGACTGGGCCAGGGCGCTGCCCATGCTGGAGCGGCACCTCACGCCGTACGTCGTCTGGTGGCTCGGCCGACACCCGGTCCTCGACGGCCGGCGGCCTTCGACACTGCGAGTGCCGGACGCCGACCGGCTGCTGCACGGACTGCTCGACCCGACAGCCCACCCGCTCGCCGAGCGGATCGGTGCTGTGCGCCGGCTCGAGGACGTCGACCCGGAGCTGCTGCTGGAGCGGCTCGCGGACCCCGCGCGGCAGCTCGGCCGCGACCAGGTGCGTGCGCTGCACGCCAGCCTGTCCCGGTTGGCGGACCCGCCGCTGCCGGACGCCGTCCGTGCCGTCGTCGAGGGCGAGCTCCGAGTGGTGCCCGCCGACGACGCGGTCGTGGTGGACCGCCCCGACCTGCTCGGCCGGGTCTCGCCGTACGCCGTGGTGCCGGTGCCGCTGGCGGATGCGCCGGCGCTCGCCGAGGCGCTGGACCTGGCACTCGCGTCCGAGGTGCTCGACGACGTGGACCTGCCCGGTGAGGGCCCGTTCGTCGAGCACGAACGGCTGGTCGTGCCGACCGCGGGCGGGGTCCAGGTCGAGGTGCCGTGGGCCCGGGTCGGCGACGTCGACCACGTCAGCGGACCGGAAGGTCGCGCCCAGGCACTGGCCTGGCGAGCCGGCGACTGGACGCTGCGGCACGCCCTCCTGGCTGAGATCCGGCTGGGCGAGCGCTCAGCGGAGGCAGACCTCGACCCGGTCTGAGAAGTACCGTTCAAGCATGGGTCTCCTCAACAAGCTCAAGGGCGAGTTCGTCGACATCGTCGAGTGGACGGATGACACCCGCGACACCATCGTGTGGCGCTTCCCCCGGTACGACAACGAGATCAAGAACGGCGCGCAGCTCGTCGTCCGGGAGAGCCAGGTCGCGGTCTTCGTCAACGAGGGGCAGATCGCCGACGTCTTCACGCCGGGGACGTACAGCCTCGAGACCAAGAACCTGCCGATCCTGTCGACCCTCAAGGGCTGGAAGTACGGGTTCAACAGCCCCTTCAAGGCCGAGGTCTACTTCGTCAGCACGCGACAGTTCACCGACCAGAAGTGGGGCACCCAGAACCCTGCCATGATGCGCGACGCCGACTTCGGCATGGTCCGCGTGCGGGCCTTCGGCACCTACTCCGTCAAGGTCGACGACCCCGCCGTGCTGCTGCGTGAGCTGGTCGGCACCGACCCGCGGTTCCAGACCGAGGAAGTCGCCGAGTTCATCCGCCAGTCGGTCGTCTCCCGCGCCGTCACGGCGCTCGCGACGAGTGGCGTCGCGGTCCTCGACCTCGCCGCCCACCAGAACGAGATCGCCGACCGGCTCGCGCCGATCATCAGCGAGGACCTCAAGCACCTCGGCCTGATGATGCCGCGCTTCGTCATCGAGAACGTCTCGCTGCCGCCGGAGGTCGAGGCGGCGATGGACAAGCGCACCTCGATCGGCGTCATGGGCGACCTCGACACCTACACCAAGTACCAGGCGGCAACCGCCATCACCGAGGCTGCGTCCAACCCGAGCGGCGTGGCCGGCGCCGGTGTCGGGATCGGTGCCGGCGCGGCCCTGGGCGCCCAGCTGGCCAACGCGCTGCAGCCCACCGCCGTACCCGCTCCGGCACCGCCCCCGGGGGCTGCCGCCACCGCGCCGCCACCGCTGCCCGGCACCACGCAGTGGTACGTCGGTGAGAACGGTCAGCAGGTCGGGCCGCTGTCCCCGGCGGAGGTCGTCGGCCGTCCCGGGGTCACGCCGGACACGCTGGTCTGGAAGTCCGGGATGGCCGCCTGGACGCGGCTCGGTGACGTGCCCGAGCTCGCTGCCGCCGCCCCACCGCCGCTGCCGCCGGCGTGACGGCAGCGTCCACCGGGCAGCACCAGTACGCCTGCTCCTCCTGCGGAGCCGCGCTCGAGTTCAAGCCCGGCACGTCGAGCATGGTCTGCCCGTACTGCGGGGCGACGGTCGCGATCACCGCCTCGACCGACAGCACCAAGCACGACTACGTCGCCTACGCGAACGAGCCGCACACGCCGGTCGAGACGCTGCCGCCGTTCACGGTCTCCTGCCGCAACTGCGGCAGCAGCCAGACGACGACCGCGCTCGCCGGCCGCTGCCAGTCGTGCCGCGGCGCGATCGTCGTGACCGACGACCTCGGCGGTGAGCTCAAGCCGCCGGACGGGATCGTGCCGTTTGCCATCGACGACAAGCAGGCCGCGGCCTGCTTCCGTGAGTGGTCGTCCTCGCGGTGGTTCGCGCCCAACGCGTTCAAGAAGGTCGGGACGACCGAGTCGATGCGCGGCGGGTACCTGCCGCACTGGTCGTTCGACGACAACACGACGACCGACTACACCGGTCAGCGCGGTGAGCACTACTACACGACCGAGACCTACACGGTGAACGGTGAGACCCGCACACGGCAGGTTCAGCACACCGCCTGGTACCCGACGTCCGGACGCGTGCAGCGCGAGTTCGTCGACGTCCTGGCGCCGGGCGTCACGGTCCCGGACCGGGAGACCCTCGACGACCTGGGGCCGTGGTCGACCGCCGGGGCGACCGGCTACGAGTCCGAGTACCTGGCCGGGTACGACGTGCCGCGGTACTCCGTCATGGCCGACGCCGGCTTCACCGACGCGAAGCAGGAGATGGCCCAGGTCATCGAGGACGACTGCCGCGCCGACATCGGTGGGGACGAGCAGCGGGTCGAGGCGATGACCACCTACGACGCGGACCTGCTCTTCCGGCTGCTGCTGCTGCCGCTGTGGTTCGCGACCTACGTCTTCGCGGGGGCCACGTACCACGTCTACGTCAACGCCAACACCGGCAAGGTGATCGGCGAGCGGCCGTACTCGAAGGTGAAGATCGCGCTGGCCACGCTGGCAGCGCTGATCGTCGCCGCGGTCGGCGTGTACCTCTACGCGCGGGGTCACCGCTCTTCCGCTTGATGAGAACGTGTTCTACCGTCGGCCGGTGGACCTGGGCTACGGCGTGATCGATGCGGACAACCACTACTACGAGGCGCTCGACGCGTTCACGCGGCACCTCGACCCGCGCCACGGGGAGCGGGTGATCCAGTGGTGCGAGGTCAACGGCCGCAAGTACCACGTGGTCGGTGGCCGGGTGAACCACGCGGTCGTCAACCCCACGTTCGACCCGGTGAGCCTCCCCGGCGCCATGGCGGACTACTTCCGCGGCAATCCTGACGGCCGCAACCCGCTGGAGTTCCTGCGCGAGCGGGAGCCGATCCGGCCGGCGTACCGGGACCGCGACGCCCGGCTGGCCGCGATGGACAGCCAGGGGGTGGAGCAGATCTGGCTGTACCCGACCCTCGGGATGCTCTACGAGGAGGAGCTGAAGGACGACCCGGGCGCGGTGTCGTTGATGGTGTCGGCCTTCAACCGCTGGGTCGAGGAGGACTGGGGCTACGGCTACCAGGACCGGATCTGGGCGGCGCCCTACATCTCGCTGGCCGAGGTCGACGTTGCGGTGGCGGAGCTTGAGCGGGCCGTCGGTCTGGGCGCCCGGTCGGTCGTGATGCGGGCCGCTGCCCCGACGACCTGCGATGGGCAGCTGCCGGCCAGCGACGAGGCCTTCGACCCGTTCTGGGCGCGGCTGCAGGAGGCCGACATCCCGCTGGTCGTGCACGCCGGCGACGCCGGGCCCACCTGCCTGCCCGGGTACGCCGGCGGCTCGTTCTCGACGTCGTTCAAGGGCGCCGGCCGGCCGCGCATCACGCAGCTGACGATGGAGCGGTCGATCCACGACTTCCTCGCTTCGATGGTCTTCGACCAGCTCTTCGACCGCTTCCCGCGGCTGCGGGTCGTCAGCGTCGAGAACGGCGCGCAGTTCCTGCCCGGGCTGCTCAAGGGGCTGGCGAGCGCCCACCGGAAGATGCCTGGGTACTGGAAGGTCGACCCGGTCGAGCAGTTCACGGACCGGGTCTGGATCAACCCGTTCTGGGAGGACGACGTCCATGAGGTGCTCGCGACGATGGGGCCGGAGCGGGTCGTGTTCGGCTCCGACTGGCCACACATCGAGGGCATGCCCTCGCCGCTGGACTACCTGGTGGAGCTCAAGGACGTCGACCCCGCAGTCCAGCGCCGCGTGCTCCGCGAGAACGCCTTGGAGCTAATGAGCCCGCAGTAGGCGGGTGCCCGTCGAGCGCGGACCGCAGGAGGCTCGCAGCGGACCAGCGCATCAGCTCCACCGCGTCCTGGGTGCCTAGGCCGGCGACGTCGGTCAACCACACCAGTGCCTCGATGCCGCTGACGCTCCGCACGGCCAGGACGAGGCGGCGCAGGTCCTCCTCGGGGAGGGTGCCGGCGAGAGGCTCGAGCGCCTCGGTGATCCACCCGATCGCGCGGCCCTGCCGCAGGGGTAGTCCCCCTTGGTCGGCAGGAGCGTCCTCCAGCGACAACCTCAGCATGGTGCGCTGCTGCTGCTCGGTCTCGACGATGACCCGGGTGAACTCCTGGACCACTCGGTCGAGCCGGGCGCCCACGTCATCCGGCGGGTCGTTCCCGAGCAGCGACGCCGCTGCCGTCTCCGGGTGCGCGGCGCCCAGCAGTGCGCGCTGGTTGGGGAAGTAGCGGTAGGCCGTCGTCCGGGAGATCCCGGCGCCCTCCGCCACGGCGTCGACCGTCGGCACCTCCCCCCGGGCGACGAGCGCCCGCGCTGCATCGACCAGCGCCGCCCGGGTGCGGCCCTTCTGGTTCGCACGCCCGGTCTGCTCATAGGCCGTTGACACAGCACTCATGGTACAGCAGTCTCTTCATGGTACATAAGTCCCACGAAAGGAGCTGACCATGACGGAAGCTGTGATCTGCCAGAAGAATGACGGCGCGCGGCGCTGGTTCTACGGCGGCGGCGTCCACACCTGGAAGGTCACCTCCGAGCAGTCGGACGGTGCCTTCCTGCTCTTCGAGGACGACCTCGTCACCGGGAAGTGCACGCCGCTGCACCAGCACCCCGATGCCGACGAGACGTTCCTGATGCTCGAGGGCGAGATCGTGCTCCATCTCGACGGCGAAGAGCTGACCGTCGGGCCGGGCGGCATCGCGATGATCCCGCGCGGGGTGCCGCACGCCTTCCTGGTCACGTCCCCGCGGGCGCGGATGCTGTGCCTGCAGACGCCGGGCAGCTGTCAGGGCTTCTTCTTCGGCGCCAGCGAGCCGCTCGATGACTCCCAGACCACCGGTCCCGTCGACTTCGACCGGGTGATGGCGTCCGCACTGCAGCACGGCGGGATGGTGGCGCTGGGACCGCCCCCGTTCGCAGGGCGTTGATCCGCCGTACCTCCCTGTCCGATTCGCCCACGTTTCTCTACAGTGATGGGCGTCACACCCCCGGGTGGCAGCTGATCCCCAGCGTCGGAAGGCCCCCACCGTGCGGCGAGCACCCCTCGCACTGCTCTGCACCATCGCCCTGCTGACGTCCGGCTGCGCGGCGCGGTTCGCCCGCAGTGACGGCAACGACAGCACCGCCGTGTCGCAAGGCGGCCTTCCGGCCGCCCAGGGCGGCGGAGCCGGTACGACGGGAGGGCTGGTCTCTGTCCCACCGGGTTCCGGCAGCACCGGCGGCCAGCTCGTCAGCGGCAGCTCGGGCGGCACGACCGGCTTCTCCACCGGCGGCGGCACCAGCTCCACCGGAGGGAGCTCGACCACGGGCGGCGCGACATCGGGAGGCGCCACCGGAACCTCCGGCGCCGCCGGCACCGGCGGGACGACGGGGCCCACCGCCGTACCAGCCGGCAGCCAGACCGGCGTGACCAAGACGACCGTCAAGATCGGGCTGTTCGTGCCCAAGACCGGTGCCGCGCCGGTGCCGCCCACCATCGACGCCCAGGCCCAGAACTACTGGGACTACGTGAAGAGCAAGGGCGGCATCTACGGCCGCAACGTGACCGTCAAGATCTACGACACCGGCAGCACCGAGGCGGGCGCCCGCACGGCCGTCCAGAACGCCGTGAGCGACGGGATCTTCGCGGCGGTGTCGCTGGACCGCATCTCGGTCGAGGGCGCGCTCGTGACCGCACTGCACAAGGCCGGGATCCCGCACCTCATCAACCAGATGCCGCACGCGCAGGCGATCCCGGACGACGGCTTCTACGTCGGCACCGACCAGGTGCACAACGGTGTGCAGATCGCCGACTACATGAAGGACCGGCTGCACGTCACGAAGGTCGGCTTCGTCGGTGAGAACGACCCGACTGCGTACCCGGCGCGTGACGCGTTCGTGGCCGAGGCCAAGCGGATCGGGCTGAAGGTCGTGCACAACGAGGTCGTCGACGGCATGGGCAACCAGTTCCTCGCCGAGGCGCAGAAGCTCAAGACCGACGGTGCGCAGTCGGTGTGGCTCTACGTCGCCCCCAACAACGCCATCAACATCTCCAAGGAGAGCCAGGCCGACGGCTACCACCCGACCTGGGTCAGCAGCTCGATCGCGTGGGGCTTCAACCTCGCGCTGACACCTGCTGCCGGGGCGCTGGACGGGGCCAAGGCCTTCAGCCCCTGGGGTGGGCTCAGCGACCCGCGCTACGCGACCTTCAACAAGATCGACACCGCGGGGCACACCAGCCAGGACAAGGACATCGGCCTCGCCGCCTGGGGCTTCGGGCAGATCATCTCGGCGGCGCTGCACAACGCCGGCCCGGACCTCGGCCGCAACAGCTTCCGGGTCGCGATGCAGAACCTGCGCACCGGGTCGAAGGACGTCGTGACCGGCGCGGCGATGTGCTGGCCGCCGCTCGACTTCACCACCGGCAAGCGCTACGGCAGCGGCGACCGCACGATCGTCATGACGGTCAAGGGCTCCGGGGCCTCGGGGAACTCGGTCTGGGCCACCGAGTCCGACTACGCGGCGAAGTACTAGTGCTCAGCGCGCTCGTCGTCGGGCTCGCCATCGGCTCGGCCTACTCGCTGCTCGCGGTCGCCGTGGTGCTCGTCTACAGCGGCACCAAGGTGCTCTCGCTGGCGGTCGGGGAGATCGGGGCCTTCGGGCTGTACGCCGCTCTCTGGTGGCACGACAACGGCCTGCTCGGCACCAAGCCGCCGGTGTGGGTCGCCGCGCTCGTCGCGATGCTCATCGGCGGGGTGCTCGGGCTCGTCGTCGAGCGGCTGGTGATGCGGCCGCTGCTCGGACGACCGGCGCTCGACAGCCTGGTGGCGACGCTGGCGGTCGCCCTCTTCCTCGCGCTGCTGGAGCTCGAGCTGTACGGCCTCGACCCGTTCCCGGCGCCGTCGCCGGTCGGGGACGGCTCGGTCGAGATCGGCGGGGCGACCCTGACGGTCACCGAGATGACGCTGCTGGGCGTGGCAGCCCTGGTCGCGCTGGGCCTGTGGCTGTTCCTCACTCGCACCTCCTTCGGGCTGGCCACCCGGGCGACCACCAGCGACCCCACGGTCGCCCGGCTGCTGGGCGTTCCGGTCAACCGCGTCTACGTCTTCTCCTGGGGAGTGGCCGGCCTGCTGTCCGGTGCCGCCGCGGCGCTGCTCGCCAACGTGACCGGCTCGCTGACGCCGTTCTCGCTGACCACGGCGCTGCTCAGCGCCCTGGCCGGCGCGGTCATCGGCGGCCTCGACAGCCTGGGCGGCGCCGTCCTCGGCAGCCTCGTCGTCGGTGTGGTCAGCGGCGTCGTCGGCTCGCGAGTGGACCCGACCACCAGTGCCGGCATCGTCTTCCTGGCGGTGCTGCTCACGTTGCTCGTCCGTCCCCGCGGGCTGTTCGGGAGCACCCGTGTCGCGGCCTGACCTCCCCGGCCGCATCGGCGGCCTCGCCCTCGTCGCCCTGGTGCTGCTCGCACCGACGTTCATGAACGTGCCGCAGACCGCCATCGTCACCACCGCGGCGTGCATCGCACTGGTGGCGCTGGGTCTTGACGTCCTCGTCGGCTCGACCGGTCAGCTGTCGCTGGCGCACGCAGCCCTCTACGGAGTCGGCTGCTTCAGCGCCTTGGGGCTCGGTACGCACGGCGTCCCGTGGC
Organism: Frankiales bacterium; assembly: GCA_025965935.1. Lineage (GTDB taxonomy): Bacteria > Actinomycetota > Actinomycetes > Mycobacteriales > SCTD01 > RYN-111. The sequence goes on from JAOPVZ010000314.1 coordinate 11,722, forward strand.
CGCTGGCCTTCGTGGGGGCCGCCGCCGCTACCAGCGTGACCGCCGTCGTCGTCGGTCTCCCTGCCTTGCGCATCCGCGGTCTGCAGGTCGCGATCGCCTCGCTCGCCTTCCAGCAGTTCGCCGTGCAGATCCCGCAGAAGTGGGACCAGGTCAAGTTCGTCGGCAAGACCTTCGACCCACCGGGCTACCTCGCCGGCGTCACCGCCCAGTACTACCTGGGCGTCGCCCTCGTAGGCCTGGTGCTGCTGGTGCTCGCCGGCCTCCGTCGTACCAGGGGTGGACGGTCGCTGCTCGCCGTCCGGGACGTCGAGCAGCGGGCTGCCGCCTTCGGCGTCGCGACCGGACGGACGAAGCTGTTCGCCTACGCCGTGAGCGGTGCCGTGACCGGGCTGGGTGGCGCGCTCTTCGCGCTGCAGCAGACCAGCGTGAGCGACACCCAGCCGTTCATCCTGCGCGAATCACTGCTGCTGGTCGCCATCGTCGTCGTCGGTGGCGCCCGGTCCCCGGTCGGCATCCTGCTCGCCGCCTTCGCCACCAAGGCGGTGCCCGGCCTGCTCGCGCCGCACTTCGGCCAGGGTGTGCAGCTGCTGATCCCGGTCATCCTGGCGGCCGTGCTCGTGCTGTCTGTGGTCCTGCAGCCGGAGGGCATCGGCGGCGTCCTCAGGGACCTGCGGGACCAGCTCAGCGGTGGCGTGGACAGGCCGGTCCCTCGTCCGCAGCAGACCGACCCGGTGGTCGCGGCCGCGCGGGCGCGCTCGCTGCGCGAGGTGCCGCGGCCGCTCACCCAGCGGCTGCCGGTGCCCGCGTTGCTCGTCGCCCGAGGCGTGACGGTCCGGTACGGCGGTGTCGTCGCGCTCGCCGACGTCGACCTGGAGGTGCGCCGCAGCGAGATCGTGGGGCTGATCGGTGCCAACGGCGCCGGCAAGTCGACGTTCTTCAACGCGGTCTCCGGACTCGCCCCGACGACCGGCTCGATCCGGTACCGGGACCGCGAGCTGCTGCCGGCTCCGGCCGCCTCCCGGTCGGCCCGCGGTCTGGCCCGGACGTTCCAGGACATGGGTCTGGTCCGGGCCGAGACGGTCCGCGAGAACGTCCTTCTCGCCCAGGGCTGGATGGCCTGCTACCCCGCGGCGACCGGCATGCTCGGATTCGGGGCCGCAGTCGGGACCGAGCGGGAGCTGCGGCACCGGGCTGACCAGGCGCTCGAGCTGTTCGGCCTCGAGCACCTTGCCGGCGAGCGGCTCGGAGACCTGCCCTACGGGACGATGCGGGTCGTCGAGATCGCCGCGGCCGTGGCCTCCGGCCCCGACCTGCTGCTGCTGGACGAGGCGTCAGCCGGTCTGACGCCGGAGGAGGCGCACGCCCTGGGCGACCGGTTCCGGGCGCTGCGGGACGAGCTCGGGCTCACGCTCGTGGTGATCGAGCACCACGTGCCGCTCATCGCCGCGACCTGTGATTACTGCTACTGCCTCGAGTCGGGCGGGCTCATCGCGGAGGGCACCCCGGCCGAGGTCACCGCCGAGCCGCGGGTGGTCGAGAGCTTCCTGGGCCGCGGCACGCTGCAACCCGAAGAGGGGGTGCTCGCATGACGCTGCTCGAGGTCCACGACCTGTGCTCCGGCTACGGCGCGCTGCAGGTGCTCTTCGGCGTCTCACTGGCCGTGGGGGAGGGCGAGGTCGTCGCGCTGATGGGGTCCAACGGCGCGGGGAAGACCACGACGCTGCGGACCATCACCGGACTGCTCAAGCCGATGTCAGGATCCGTGGTGCTGGCCGGGCGTCCCGTCACCGGCGTCGCTCCCGAGCGGCTCGTCGCCGCTGGCGTCGTCATGGTCCCTGAGGGCCGCGGCATGCTGCGCGACCTGACGGTCGCGGAGAACCTCGCCGTCGGCGCCTACTCGGTGGCCGACAAGCGGCAGGTCGCGGAATCGCTCGATCGGGCCTACGCGACCTTCCCGATCCTCCACGAACGGCGCGAGCAGAAGGCAGGCACCCTTTCCGGCGGCCAGCAGCAGATGCTGGCGCTGGGCCGGGCGCTCATGGCGTCCCCGCGGCTGATGCTCGTCGACGAGGCCTCGCTCGGCCTGTCCCCGGTCATGACGGAGCGGGCCTTCAGCCTCATCGCCGAGGTGAACCGCACCCTCGGCGTCGCCGTTCTCATCGTGGAGCAGAACGTGCTGGCGCTTGACCTCGCGGACCGCGCCTACGTCCTCGAGAAGGGACAGGTCGTGGCCTCCGCCGAGGGCGACGCGGTCCGCACCATGCAGGGTCGGCTCCGCACCGCCTACCTCGGGACCCCCGCATGACGCTGTCCGCGGTCGTCGCCTCGAGCTTCGCCTTCGTCGTCTTCGGGCTGCTGGCCCTCCCGCTCCTGCTCGGCTTCCTCGCCGGGCTCCGCCCCACGTCCGTTGCACGCATCAACACTGTCGGAGGACGTATGAACACCTCGCGCACCCGTCTCTGGGTCGGCCTCAGCGTCCTCGGCCTGGCCGCGATCGTCGGCGGTATCGGCTGGTACCGGATCTCCGGGGAGCCGCTGCTGAACCGACAGGTCCCGTTCCTCGCCAGCGCCGGCATCCTGGTGGTGCTGCTCTCGGTCCTCGGCGGCAGCCTCATCATCAGCGAGCAGCTGCGAGGGGACCAGGGCCGCATCGTCGAGCTCGAGAACGCGGTGCGCGACCTGACCGAGGCGCTGGCGCCGATGGTCGAGCTGCCGCCCCGGCGGCCCGACGAGGTCAGCGTCCAGAGAGCGCGTTCCGGCGGCGCACGCAGTACCTGACGCCGACCAGACCGAGCGCGGTCCCGGCCGCGCACATCCAGAGCCACCAGTCGTGGATGTCCGTTCCGGCCACCTTCAGGACCAGCACGACGACCAAGGCGACGAACCAGGCCGCCGTACCCGCCGCGATGATCGTGACGTCGTTCGTCTCCAGAGGAGGCGGATCAGGACGGCGCGGGGACACGAGGTGCACGTTAACGCCTCCGACTCAACCGTCTGGCACCCTGCGGGCTCATGACGACAGCTCAGACCGCCACCGTCCCGTCCCTGCTCGAGCGCGTCTTCGCGATCTCGGCCCGAGGCTCCTCGGTGCAGCGCGAGGTGCGTGGCGGCTTCGCGACGTTCTTCACGATGGCCTACATCGTGGTGCTGAACCCCATCATCCTGGGCAGCGGCGTCGACAAGTACGGGCACCACCTCTCCACGGCCCAGCTCACCACCTCGACGGCGCTCGTCGCGGCGGTGATGACCGCGATCATGGGGCTGGTCGGCAACCTGCCGATCGCGATCGCGACCGGCCTCGGTCTCAACAGCCTGGTCGCCTTCACGATCGCGCCGACCATGTCCTGGCCGGACGCGATGGGCCTCGTGGTGATCGAGGGCCTCGGGATCATCGTCCTCGTCGCGACCGGTCTGCGGGAGACCATCCTCAACGCCATCCCGATGGCGCTGAAGCAGGCCATCAGCGTCGGCATCGGGCTGTTCATCGCCTTCATCGGCCTGGTGGACTCCGGCTTCGTCACGACGCCGAAGGGCGCAGCCGTGCCCGTCCAGCTCGGTTCGGTCGGCCGCCTGAACGGCTGGCCCGTCGTCGTCTTCGCCTTCGGGCTCCTGCTCATCCTGGTGCTGATGATCCGCAAGGTCCGGGGCGCGATCCTGCTCGGGATCATCGGGGCGACGATCCTGGCCGTCATCATCAACGAGGTCGCGACCGTCAAGAACTGGGGCCTCACGACGCCGAAGATCCCGGACAAGATCGTCGGCAAGCCCGACTTCGGCCTGCTCGGTCACTTCTCGATCGGCGGCGGCTTCGCGCACGCCGGCATCATGGCCGCGGTCATCTTCGTCTTCACCCTCATCCTGTCGGACTTCTTCGACGCGATGGGCACGATCATCGGCGTCAGCAACGAGGCCGGCCTGCTCACCGAGGACGGCAAGCTGCCCGGCATCGGCAGGGTGCTGCTCGTCGACGGCGTCGCGGCCGTGGCCGGTGGGGCCGCCTCCACGTCGTCCAACACCTGCTTCATCGAGTCCGCGTCCGGCGTGGGCGAGGGCGCGCGCACGGGGCTCGCCAACCTGGTGACGGCCGGGCTGTTCGTGATCGCGCTGTTCCTCACGCCGCTGACGACGATCGTGCCGTCGCAGGCCGCCACTCCCGCCCTGGTGGTCGTCGGGTTCCTGCTCCTGACCCAGGTGAAGGACATCCCTTGGGACGACTGGGAGATCGCGATCCCCGCGTTCCTCACCATCGTGCTGATGCCGTTCACCTACTCGATCACCAACGGCATCGGCGCCGGCTTCATCGCCTACGTCGTGCTCAAGGCGGCGTCCGGGCGGTTCCGGGACCCGGGTGTGCTGCTCTGGGTGATCGCCGCCCTCTTCGCGGTGTACTTCGCGATCGACCCGATCCAGCGCGCCCTGACCTGATTTTCATTAGCGCGGGTAATGACCTATGCTAAGGACATGCCCACGATCGACGCCGCACTCGCCTCAGAGCTGCGTACCACGGTCATGCGGCTCGCGCGCCGGCTGCGCAACCAGCGCACCGACGACTCGCTGTCACTGAGCCAGCTCGCCGCACTCGGCACCCTGTCCCGGCACGGCGCCCTGACCCCGAGCGAGCTGGCCGCGCACGAACGCGTGCAGCCGCCGTCGATGACGCGGCTCCTCGCGAAGCTCGAGGACGCCGGGCTCGTCACGCGCACCGCGCATCCGACGGACGGCCGACAGGTGCTCGTCGCCGTGAGCACCGAGGGCCTCGCGAGGATCAAGGCCGATCGCAGGCAGCGCGACGCCTGGCTCACGCAGCGGATGCGGGACCTGCCGGCCGAGGACCTCGAGGTGCTGCGGCGCGCGGCTGCGGTCCTGGGGAGGCTCGCCGACTCGTGACCTTGCCGCAACAGCAGACCGGGGCTCCGCGATGAGCCCCACCTTCCGCTCCCTGCGGGTCCGCAACTACCGGCTGTTCGCCAGCGGCCAGGTCATCAGCCAGACCGGCACCTGGGCGCAGCGGGTGGCGCAGGACTGGCTCGTCCTCATCGTGTCGCACAACAGCGGCACCGCACTGG
>JAOPVZ010000036.1 GCA_025965935.1 Frankiales bacterium
CCCCCCTCGGGCACGACTTCTGCGTGCTGTCGCTGTCCGATCGGCTGAAGTCGTGGGAGACCGTCAGCGAACGGCTGTCGTTGGCGGCCAAGGCCGACCTGGTGATCGCGGTCTACAACCCGCGCTCCAAGGCCCGTCCGTGGCAGGTCGGCGCGATGCAGGAGATCGTCCTCGAGCACCGGTCCCCTGCGACCGTGGTGGTGCTCGGCCGCGACGTCGGCGGCCCGACCGAGCGCGTCATCGTCACGACCCTGGGCGAGCTCGACCCCGACCTGGTCGACATGCGCACCCTGGTGCTGATCGGCTCCTCGACCACCCGGGTCCTCGACCGCCCGGACGGTACGCAGGCCGTCTTCACCCCCCGCCGCTACCCGGCCTGACCGCTTCCTGAAGTCTGTCGCGGCCGGGACCCCTGGCGCGACGATGCGCACGCTCGTCGGGCCCGGCGTCGTCACCGGCGGGTGCGCGAGAGTGCAGGAAGGTCAGTGAGCGAGGAGCCAGGCTTCGGCGGCGGTGACGGTGTCGACGACGTCTGCGGCGAGGACAGGCGGGCGGTCCACGACGATCACCTCGAGACCGGCTTGGCGGGCGGCCTGCAGCTTGGGCGCGGTGGGACCGCCGGAGTCCTTGGTGACCATGACGTCGACGTGGTGCTCGGCGATCTGCGCCAGCTCGTCCTCGAGCGACCACGGCGGCCGGCCCAGCACGACGGTCCACGACGACGGGATGCCCTCGGGTCGCTCGATCGCGCGCAGCACCACGTGCTGGAGCCCGAGGAACGGCTCGACCGCCTGACGCCCGGTGGTCAGGAGCGCTCTGCGGTCACCGACGGCCTCGGCGGCGGCGGCGAGCGACGGCACCCGGGTCCACCGGTCCCCCGGCTGCTCGGCCCAACCGGGTCGCTGCAGTCTCAACAGCGGTACGTCGACAGCGCGGCAGGCCTCCACGGCGTGCCGTGACATCTGGGCCGCGAACGGGTGCGTCGCGTCGACGACCGCCTCGGGCCGGTGCTCCCGCAGCCAGGCCACGAGCCCCTCGACGCCGCCGAACCCGCCGATCCGGACGTCGCCCGCCGGCAGCTCCGGCTCGCGGACGCGGCCGGCGAGCGAGCTCAGGACCGGAACCCGGGAGGCGAGCTCGCGCGCTTCCGCCGTACCCCCGAGGACGAGGATCAACGGCACCGCTCGGTCGAGTAGAGGTGGCTGTCCGGGAAGCCCTCGGCGCCGAGGGCCCGACCGACGACGATGACCGCGGTCCGCTTCACGCCGGCCGCATGGACCTGGTCGGCGATGTCGCCGAGCGTGCCCTTCAGCACCAGCTCGTCCGGGCGGGAGGCGCGGGCCACGACGGCCACGGGGCAGTCCTCCCCGTAGGCAGGCACGAGCTCGTCCACCACCCGCGAGATGTGCTGGACCGCGAGGTGCAGCACCAGGGTCGAGCGGGACTGCGCCAGTGTCGCCAGGTCCTCGCCGTCGGGCATCGGGGTGGCGTCGACGGCGATGCGGCTCAGGATCACGGTCTGCCCGATGCCGGGGACGGTCAGCTCGCGACCGAGCGTCGCCGCGGCCGCGGCGAAGGCCGGCACGCCGGGCACGATCTGCCACGGGATGCCGAGGGCGTCGAGGCGGCGGGCCTGCTCGGCAACGGCGCTGAACACCGACGGGTCGCCGGAGTGCAGCCGCACCACGTCGAGCCCGGCAGCGTGCGACTCGCGCAGCACGTCGAGGATCTGGTCGAGGTCGAGCTGGGCGCTGTCGACGAGCCGCGCATCCGGTGGGCAGGAGGCGAGCAGCTCTGTCGGCACCAGGGCGCCGGCGTAGACGACGACGGGCGCCTTCTCGAGCAGCCGGAGGGCCCGCACGGTGACCAGGTCGGCGGCACCGGGGCCGGCTCCGACGAAGAAGACGGTCACTTCGTCAGCGACCAGACCGTGACGGTCGTCATCGGCTTCCACCCCGTGAACGACCCGACCGGCGCGGTCCGCTGCACGGACAGCCGCAACAGCTCGCCACCGTGCTTTGCCTGCCACGCAAGGAGAAGCGCTTCCGACTCGACGGTCACCGCGTTCGCCACCAGACGGCCGCCGGCGGGCAACGCGTCCCAGCAGGCGTCGAGCACACCCGGTGCCGTGGCACCGCCGCCGACGAAGACCGCGTCCGGTCGCTCCAGCGACCCGAGCAGGTCGGGAGCGTCGCCTGTCACGACCTGCACAGCCGGTACGCCGAGAGCGCTGGCGTTGCGCGTCACCCGCGCGGACTTCTCAGCGTCCCTCTCGACGGCCACCGTCCGGCCGCCCGCGCGCGCCCACTCGATCCCCACCGAACCGGTGCCGGCGCCGACGTCCCACAGCAGCTGATCGGGCTGCGGTGCGAGCAGGGAGAGCACGACCGCGCGGACCTCGCGCTTGGTGATCTGGCCGTCGTTCTCGAAGGCGTCGTCGGGGAGCCCCGGCACGAGCGGCAGCGCGCCGCCGTGACACTCGACGGCGACGATGTTCAGGTCCG
>JAOPVZ010000072.1 GCA_025965935.1 Frankiales bacterium
CGTCGCCCAGCGCGGCGCTGTACTCGGCCGGCTTCCAGACGACGGCGTTGCCGCAGAGCAGCGCCGGCACGAGGTACCAGGACGGCACGGCGACCGGGAAGTTGCCCGCGGTGATGATGCCGGCGACGCCGACGGGGACCCGGAACGTGAACAGCTGCTTGTCGCGCATCTCGGACGGCACGGTCTGCCCGTAGAGCCGGCGGCCCTCACCGAGGAAGAAGTCGCAGGTGTCGATGATCTCCTGCACCTCTCCCAGCGCCTCGGCGCGTGGCTTGCCGACCTCGCGGGTCACGAGGGCGGCCAGCGGCTCCTTGTTGGCCTCGACCAGCCGGCCCACCTGGGCGATGACCCGACCCCGGACGGGGGCCGGCGTCTCGGCCCACGCGCGCTGGGCAGCCCGGGCGACCCGGAAGGCCTCCACGACCTGCTCCACCGAGGCGAGCGAGACCTCGGCGACCACGTCGTCGAGGCGTGCCGGGTTGGTCGAGGTCAGCGTGCCGGCGGCACCCGCGACCGGGGCACCTCCGACGAACGAGGAGATCACGGTGCTGGTCATGCGGAGGGGAGCCTTTCGAGGACGCGGTGGAGGGCGGCGACACCGGCGGCGAGGTCGTCCTCGCTGACTGTGAGTGCAGGGCGGAACCGGATGCTTCGCGTGCCGCAGCCGAGCAGGAGGACGCGTTCGTCCTCTCGCAGTGACGCCAGCACGGCGTCGCGGATCTCCTTGCTGGGCAAGGAGAACGCGCACATCAGACCACGTCCGCGCACCTCGGTCACCATCTCGAAGCGCTCGGTCAGGCCACGGAGCAGTGTCATGAGCTGGGCACCGGCGACCGTCGCTCGATCGATGAGGTGCTGGGCCTCGACGACCTCGAGTACCCGGCGCGCCCGGACCATGTCGACCAGCGAGCCGCCCCAGGTGGAGTTGATGCGGCTCGAGACGCGGAAGACGTTGTCCGGCACCTCGTCGACGCGGCCGCCGGCCATGATCCCGCACACCTGCGTCTTCTTGCCGAACGCCACGACGTCCGGTTGCACACCCAGCTGCTGGTAGGCCCAGGCGGTGCCGGTGAGGCCGCACCCGGTCTGCACCTCGTCCAGGACGAACAGCGTGTCGAACTCGCGGCACAGCGCCTGCATCGCCTGGAGGAAATGCGGCCGGAAGTGGTGGTCACCGCCCTCGCCCTGGATCGGCTCCATGACGAAGCAGGCGATGTCGTGCGGGTGCGCCTCGAAGGCGGCCCGCGCGGCGGCCAGCGCGTCGGTCTCGCGCGCCACGACGTCGACCCCGTCGGACAGGTACGGCGCGGAGATCCGCGGCCAGTCGAACTTGGGGAACCGGTCGACCTTGACGGGGTCGGTGTTGGTCAGCGAGAGCGTGTAACCGCTGCGGCCGTGGAAGGCCTCGCGCAGGTGCAGCACCCGCGTCCCCAGCTCAGGTGACCGGCCGTGCGCCTCGTTCCAGCGGCTCTTCCAGTCGAAGGCCACCTTCAACGCGTTCTCCACGGCGAGTGCCCCGCCCTCGACGAAGAACAGGTGCGGCAGGGCCGGGTCGCCGAGCACCCGGGCGAAGGTGTCGACGAACCGCGCCATGGCGACGGTGTAGATGTCGGAGTTCGAGGGCTTGTTGCGCGCCGCCTCGAGCAGGTCGGCGGTGAAGACCGGGTCGTCGACGAGGTCGGGGTGGTTCATGCCGAGCGCGCTGGAGGCGAAGAAGGTGAACAGGTCGAGGTAGGCCGACCCGTCGCGGGCATCCACCAGCCGCGAGCCGCGGGACGCGGCCAGGTCGAGGACCAGGTCGAAGCCGTCCACGAGCAGGTGCTGCCCGAGCAACGCGTGCACGTCGGCGGCAGCCGGCGGGGCCGAGGCGATCGTCGTCATAGACCGCAGCCTAGGCGGAGATCCTCCTGCCTGCGAGGGCTCGGCCGGGCGATTCTCCACCGGCTAGCGTCGCGGACGTGCCGACCACGCTGTACCGCCGGGGCCGGGTGCGCAGCCCCGCGGACCCGTTCGCCACCGCGCTGATGACCGACGGCCCCGAGATCGTGTGGGTCGGCCAAGAGGGTGCGGCGGCCGCCCTCAGCCCCGATCGCACCGTCGACCTGGAGGACGCCTGGCTCGCACCGGCGTTCGTCGACGCCCACGTCCACGCGACCAGCACCGGGCTGGCGCTGACCGGCCTGGACCTCACCGGCACCACCTCCCTGGCCCAGGCCCTGCGACTGCTGGCGGACCACTGCCGCCGCGTTCGCGGGGGAGTCGTGCTCGGGACCGGCTGGGACGAGACGCGGTGGCCGGAGCGCCGACCGCCGACGGCGGCAGAGCTCGACCGCGCGTCCTTCGGCGGTGTCGTGTACCTCAGCCGCACCGACGTCCACTCGGCAGTTGCCAGCAGCGCGCTGCTGGCAACGTGTCCCGAGGCCCGCGCCTTGCCGGGCTGGGCGGGGGACGGGCTGGTCCGGCAGCAGGCGCACCACCTGGTACGGCGATCGGCACAGGAGTCCGTCACGCCGACGCAGCGCCGGGCCGCCCAGCGTGCCGCGCTCGACCGGGCCGCCGCGCTCGGGATCGCCTGCGTCCACGAGTGCGGCGGACCGGACATCAGCGGCGAGGACGACTTCACCGCGCTGCTGGCCCTCGAGCACACCGTCGAGCGGATCGGCTACTGGGGCGAGCTGGGCGCCGTGGACAAGGCGCGCGCACTCGGTGCCGTCGGACCCGGCGGCGACCTGTTCGTCGACGGGGCGCTCGGCAGCCGCACGGCTTGCCTGCACGAGGACTACCTCGACGGCGAGGGACGCGGCCACGCCTACCTCGACGCGGACCAGGTGCGCGACCACGTGGTCGCCTGCACCCGGGCCGCGCTCCAGGCCGGCTTCCACGCGATCGGCGACGAGGCCCTCGACCGGGTCGTCCGCGGGCTCCGGGCAGCAGCGGACGTCGTCGGCCCGGCCGAGGTGCGGGCCGCCCGCCACCGCGTCGAGCACGCCGAGATGCTCTCCGCCGACCAGCTGGCGGTCCTGGCCGACCTCGGTGTCGTAGCCAGCGTGCAGCCCGTCTTCGACGCTCGCTGGGGCGGCCCGGACGGCATGTACGCCCAACGGCTGGGGTGGGAGCGGGCGCGGGCGATGAACCCGTTCGCAGCGATGGCCGCCGCAGGAGTGGCGCTGGCGCTCGGCTCGGACAGCCCGGTCACGTCCCTCGACCCGTGGGGGACGGTGCGGGCAGCCGTCCGGCACCGCACACCCGGCTCCGGGCTGTCGGCTCGGGCGGCCTTCAGCGCCCACACCCGGGGGGGCTGGCGCGCCGCGCGCCGCGACGCCGAGGGCGAGCTGGTTCCCGGTTCGCCGGCCACCTTCGCCGTCTGGGAGGTGCCGCACGAGCTGGTGGTCCAGGCGCCTGCGGACGCGGTCGCAGGCTGGTCCACCGACGCGCGCTCCGGCGTCTCCGGCCTGCCGGACCTCGACGCGCCCGACCCGGTCTGCCGGCTGACGGTCGTCGCCGGTCGCGAGGCCACGACCAGCGGCGGATGACCGGCCGACAAGGGGGTCGTCTAGGGCCGAATGGAGCAATCGGAGGTCACGTCACGTGACCGGATGGTCGCGTTCGGCAGGACGCGCCGCAAGGTGTTGACAACACCTTGGGACCCGTCGGTATCTTCGCCCCGCTAGTCAGGGGCAACCCGCTCACGCCCGGTCGTCCTGAGGCTCCAGCTGCGGACCCGCAAGCCCGGATGTCCAGCCGTAGCAGGGGATTCGGGGCTCCGGAGGTCTCTGGGGGACGGTGGCGGGTCCAGGGGGGTTTCACCAGCACCGCGAACGACCCGGGCACAGGCTCGGTGGGCCAGTAGACAACAGCACGAAGGCGCGCTCCACGCGTCGGCGGGTTGGTCCGAAGGCCCACCGAGCCTTCGCTCGTTCGGGCGCCCCCAGCCGGCCTCAGGTCTCGCGCCGCGCGTCTCACTAGTGTCTGAGCAGTGAAGGCCCGCCTCGTCGTCCCCACGGTCTTCGCGGCCGTGTCGGGGCTCCTGCTCAACCTGGCCTTCCCGCCCCACGACCTGTGGTGGTTGGCTCCAGTGGCCGTGGGTCTGCTGACCAACACCCTGCGCGGCCGGACCCTGAGGCAGGGCGCGCTGCTCGGCTGGGTGCACGGCCTGGTGTTCTTCGGCGTGATGCTCGTCTGGACGGGCACGATCGCCGGCTCGCTGGCCTGGTTCGCGCTGACCCTGCTCGAGTCGCTGTTCACGCTGCTGCTGGGCATCGCTCTCACCGCAGTCCTGCGACTTCCGGCGTGGCCGCTGTGGGCCGCGACCGTGTGGGTCGGGGAAGAGGCGCTGCGCGACCGGCTGCCGTTCGGCGGGTTCCCGTGGGGGCGACTGGCGTTCAGCCAGGGCCACACCCCGCTCACGCCGCTGGCATCCTGGGGAGGTGCTCCGCTGGTGACCCTCGGGGTGGCAGCGCTGGGAGCGCTCCTGGTTCGCAGCCCGGGTCGGGCAGTGCTGCTCGGGCCGGCCCTGGTGGTGCTGGCGGTCGCTACCCCGGTCCCCACGGGTGGACAGCCGCTCTCGGTGGGCGTCGTCCAGGGCAACGTGCCGCGGGTCGGACTGGAGCGCGACGACCAGGTCTCGCAGGTCCTCGCCAACCACGTGCAGGCGACCCACCAGCTCGCCGCCGACGTCCGGGCTGGTCGGATGCCCGCCCCGCAGGTCGTCATCTGGCCGGAGAACGCCAGCGACGTTGACCCGTACACCGACGTGCAGGCCAGGGCCGACATCCAGGCCGCGGTCGATGACGTGGGCGTGCCGGTGCTGGTCGGTGCCGTGACCGACGGCCCCGGGCGGTTCGTGAGCAACCGCGGCATCGTGTGGAACCCCGTCACGGGCGCCGGGGCGTCGTACGTGAAGCGGCACCCGGTCCCCTTCGGGGAGTACATCCCGTACCGGTCCTTGATCCGCAAGGTGACCAGCAAGGTCGATCTCGTGCCGAACGACTTCGCACGCGGAACCCGGCCGGGCGTGCTGCAGCTGGGTCCGGTGCGGCTGGCCGACGTCATCTGCTTCGAGGTGGCCTACGACGGGGTGGTGCGTGACGCCGTGCGCGGAGGCGGCAGGCTGTTGGTCGTGCAGACCAACAACGCGACCTTCGGTCGCAGCGGCGAGACCTCCCAGCAGCTCGCCATGAGCCGCCTCCGGGCCGTGGAGCTGGGCCGCTCGGTCATCGTCGCGGCGACCAGCGGGGAGTCCGCCGTGATCGCTCCCGACGGAACGCTGCTCCACCACAGCAAGCTGTTCACACGCGACATCACCGTGCAGCGGGTCCCGCTCCGGTCAGGTACCACCGTCGCTTCGCGCCTCGGCGCGTGGCCCGAGCTCGTCCTGGCACTGGTGGCCCTGGGCGCGGTGGTCACCGGGGTACGGCGATGAGCGTCGGATCCGTCTTGGTGATCGTCCCCACGTACAACGAGATCGAGAACCTCGAGCTCATCGCCGGCCGGCTGCACGCCGCCGTTCCGGCCGCGAACCTGCTCGTCGTCGACGACAACAGCCCGGACGGCACCGGCCGGCTCGCCGACGAGCTGGCGGTCGCGCACGACTGGGTGCACGTGCTGCACCGCACCGACAAGCAAGGGCTCGGGGCTGCCTACGTCGCCGGCTTCGGCTGGGCGCGGGAGCACGACTACGACGTGGTCGTCGAGATGGACGCCGACGGGTCGCATGCCCCTGAGCAGCTGCCGCGGCTGCTGGCCGCACTCGAGAACGCGGACCTGGTCCTGGGCAGCCGGTGGGTCGATGGCGGTGAGGTCGTCAACTGGCCGAGGTCGCGTGAGCTCCTCAGCCGCGGCGGCAACCTCTGGACGCGACTGGCGCTCGGGCTGCCCCTGAAGGACGCTACCGGCGGGTACCGGGCCTACCGCCGCACGGTGCTCGACGAGGTGCTGTCCCATGACGTCGCCAGCCAGGGCTACTGCTTCCAGGTCGACCTCGCCTGGCAGATCTGGCAGGGCGGTCACCGGGTCGTCGAGGTCCCGATCACCTTCGTCGAGCGGGAGCGTGGCGAGTCGAAGATGAGCCGCGCCATCGTCGTCGAGGCGCTGTGGCGCGTCACGATGTGGGGGATCACCAGCCGCCGCTCCCGCAAGCGGCTGCCCGCGCAGCAGCCGAGGCAGGTGAGCTGAGTGCCGTTGCTGCTCCTGCTGCTGTTCGTCGTCGTCCCGATCGTCGAGATCTACGTCATCGTGCAGGTCGGCGAGGCGATCGGCGTGCTCCCGACCATCGCGCTGCTCGTGGCGGACGCGGTGCTCGGCACCTGGCTGTTCCGCCGGGAGGGACGCCGGGCGTGGCAGGCGCTTCAGCAGGCGATCGGCGAGCGTCGGGTCCCGACGAAGGAGGTCACCGACGGCGCGCTGGTCGTCATCGGCGGGGCACTGATGCTGGCGCCCGGGTTCGTCACGGACGCGGTCGGACTGCTCTGCGTGCTGCCACCGAGCCGCGCGGTGCTGCGGCGGATCCTGTCAGGGTGGATCGGACGCCGGCTGCTTGGGTCGTCGCCGCCGGGTCGCCGTCGCCCGCGCCGTCCGGGAGACGGTGACGACGGTGACGTGGTCGAGGGAGAGATCGTCGACGAGTAGCTGACGGGGTCAGCCCCAGGTCGGCGCGAGCGTCAGGCGCTCTTGCGGCGCGTCTTGCCCCGCTCTGCGGCCTGCTGGGCCTTGAGCTGCGCCTTCACGGCGCCTTGCTGCTGGTGCAGCGCCTCGAGCCGCTCGGCCAGGACCTCTTCCAGCTCGGCGATGGTGCGCCGCTCCAGGAGCATGTCCCAGTGGGTCCGGGCAGGCTTCACGGCCTTCGCCTCGGGCTGCTCGACGTCACGGCGCAGCGCCTCCGCACCGCAGACGCGGCACTCCCAGGTCGGCGGGATGTCGGCCTCAGCGGCGAACGGCACGGTCGTCTGGTGGCCGGACGCGCAGTCGTACGCGGTCAGCGCACGCGGCGCGAACTCGGTGTGGCGGTCGCTCTCGTAGCTCACCGAGCCGAGGCGACTGCCTCGCAGCACACGGTCACTCATGAGGGCCTCCGAAACCACAGAACGTTCTTCGGCACATGAGTGCCAAGAGTCTTCACCGTCCCTAACGGACGGACACGAAGAAGGATTCCCCCGCGGACGCCGAACCACTCGTGGCGCCTCCCGGCGTGCCGCCTTGACAGGCGGGCCGCGAAGCAGGGCGGAAAGCTCAGGTTACCGGGGGGCCGTGCCGACCTCATAGGCAACGCACACCCCTTCCAGCACGGCTGTCACAGGAGGAACACGTGTCACAGGCGAGCGCCAGGCGCCCGCACGTCGGAGTCCGGGCGCTGCTCGTCCTGCTCAGCTGCCTGGGTCTCGCGGGTACGAGCCTGGCTGCCGCGCACGGGGGAGCGGCCGCACCCGACCCCGCGGCAGCGGTCGTCGCGGCCGCGAGGACGCACCTCGGCGACACCTACACCTGGGGCGCCACGGGCCCCGACACCTTCGACTGCTCCGGGCTGACCGACACGGTGTGGACGCAGGCTGGCGGGATCCGCCGGATGCCGCGAACCTCGGCACAGCAGCAGGCCTGGGCGGTGCCGATCCCGGCCGAGCAGGCCCTGACCGGCGACCTGGTGTTCTTCGGCGACCCGGTGACCCACGTCGGTCTCGTGACCGGACGGGTGCACGGCGCCCTCCAGATGGTCGACGCCTCGGCCTCGCGCAAGGGCGTCGTCGAGCGCGCGGTCTGGTTCACCGGCACCGTGCGCTTCGGCCGGGTCCCGCGCACCGGGATGCCCGCCGTCCGCCCCTGGACGCCACCCGCCCTTCCGGTCCCGCCGGCTGCCAAGCCTGCCCCGACGCCTGCGCCGACGCCCGCCCCCACGGCCCTTCCGCTGGTCTCACCGCGCGAGCCCGCCCTGCGCGGGAAGCAGCCGCTCGCGGGGCTGCCGAGCCGGCCGGCGCCCAGCACCGCCACCATGCAGCGCTTCGTCGCTCTGGCCCGCCAGCAGGTCGGCGTCACGACCTGGACCGACACCGCGCTCGTGACCGCCCTGTGGCAGCGCGCCGGGGGAGCCGGCTCGCCCGACAGCCGGCCCGCGATCCACAACCGCACCCACCGGGTGCTGGTTCGCAACGCCGAGGTGGGCGACCTGGTCGTCTACGCCGCCCCGGACGACCACGTGGGCATCTACGTCGGCGCCGGCTGGATGATCGACGCCTCACGGTCCCTGGGACATGTGGTCCTTCGTCCCGTCTGGGCCGGTTCCGGCGTACAGATCGTGCGTTGGAACAAGTGATCTACGGGATTCGCCCCACTCTGACAACAGGCTGACGCTAGAGTCCTCCGACCGTCGGCACGCCGTCATCGGCACGCCGCCACCCGGTACCGAGGAGTCCCACGTGACCCGTGGTCGTCTGCTGTCCGCCCTGATCGGGACGTCGTCCCTGGTCGTGGCCGTGCTGATCGGCAGCCCGGGCGCCTCTGCAGCCGCCGCGCAGTCGTCGCTGACGGTGCCCGCGACGCCGGGCAAGACGTCGGTCGGCTGGTCCGGCACCGCGCCGTTCAACAACAACCAGGACGGCCTGGTCTACGGCCAGCTCGGCCTGGACGACCCGAAGAACTCCTGCTCCACGAGCAACCACACGCTCAACGACCAGCACACCGTGCGGGTCAGCTTCCCGCCCGGTCTCAGCAAGGGCTACGACACGCTCGTCCGGTTCAGCATCAAGTGGGCCGACACCGTCGGGGACAACGCCACCAACGACATGGCCCTCTACGTCTACGGACCCGACGGCAAGCTCGTGGCAGCCAGCGACGGCAGCCAGGCCGAGGAGGGCATCAACGTCACCGACCGCGTCGGCGGCGTCTACACGGTCCTCGTCTGCTCCTTCCAGAACCCGCCGGCGGGTACGCCGTACACGGGCTCGGCCACCGCCTACACGGTGGTGCCGGCGCACTTCCCGAGCGCCAAGGGGGTCGTCGCCCCGACCTACCGGCAGTACCAGGCTCCACCGGGCAAGTCCGACAACGCGGGTGAGCCCAGCATCGGCGCGAACTGGAAGAGCGGCAACACCCTGTTCACCTCGAACACCGACGAGTACGTCGTGAAGTTCGATGACAAGCTGGGCACCTCGAGCTGGACGCTCGTCAACGACGACATCACCGATCCGTCGAACAAGATCAGCCTCGACCCGATCGGCTTCACCGACCACGAGACCGGCCGCACCATCGTCAGCCAGCTGTACCTCGCGTGCAGCGCCTCGGCCTACACCGACGACGACTTCGACACGACCGCCGTCCCGGCCCAGGGCTGCGGGTCGGGCATCAACGGGTTCGACCACCAGACCTTCGGCGGCGGCAAGTTCCCGGAGGGCAAGGGGCCGCTGCTGTCGTACCCGCACGCCGTCTACTACTGCGCGCAAGGTCAGGGGCTTGTTCTCGGCGGCGCTACCTGCGCCCGCAGCGACGACGGCGGCCTCACCTTCAACCCGCCGGTCGCGACCTGGACGACTGAGTGCTCGGGCATCCACGGCCACGTGCAGGTCAGCCCGAAGGACGGCACTGTCTACCTGCCGAACGCCAAGTGCGGCGACAAGCAGGGCATAGCGGTCTCGCGCGACGGCGGTGACACCTGGGTCGTGCGCACCATCCCGGACAGCATTGCGGGGGAGAGCGACCCCTACGTCGGGATCGGCACCGACGGCACGCTGTACGTCAGCTACAGCGACGGCACGGGCCACGCCCGCGTCGCCGTCTCCCGCGACCACGGAACCACCTGGGCGAAGAGCGTTGATGTGGGGACGCCGCTCGGCGTGCGCAACAGCGAGTTCGCCATGGTGGTGGCCGGCGACGGCAACCGCGCCACCGTCGCGTTCCTCGGCACCACGACGCCCGGCTCCACGCAAGCAGCGTCCTTCGGCAAGAACCAGGCCGGCGACACCTTCATCGGCGCCGCCTGGCACCTCTACATGTCGACCACCTACGACCGCGGCGCCACCTGGACGACGGTTGATGCCACCCCGCACGACCCGGTCCAACGCGGCTGCATCTGGAACTCCGGCGGCAGCAACCCGTGCCGCAACCTGCTCGACTTCGATGCGGTGACCATCGACAAGGCCGGCCGGGTCATGGTCGGGTACGCCGACGGCTGCGTCGGCCCGACGATCGACCCCAAGAACAACTGCGTCCTGAGCACGGACGTGTCCGCCAACAAGCTCGTCAACCACGGCGCGATCCTGCGTCAGCTCACCGGCAAGACGCTGTTCTCGGCCTACGACGGGACCGTGGGCAGGGTCACGGTTCCTGGCACCGGCACGCCCGGTGGCGGCACCAAGACGGGCACCGGCAACGGCGGCAACGGGCTCGCCGCGACCGGAGGTGCGCCACTGCTCGCCGCGGCCGGGACGCTCCTGCTCGGCGGCGCCGCGCTGTGGCTTCGGCGGCGCCGCGCCTGATTGGCAGCAATCGCGCGTCAGTCAGCGTTCCTGCCGCCTGCGGCGGGGGAGCCGGGCTGCTCTGCTGTCCGCCATGACGACGTCCACCCCCGACATCACCCCTGGCATCACTCCTGACACCAAGGACTGGACCTGGGTCTTGGAGCGGCCCTGCCCGGACTGCGGCTTCGACGCCGGCAGCCTCGAGCGCGCCGACGTGGCACCACGGCTGCGCCAGGCGGCCGCCGACCTGGCCGCGGCGCTGACGCTGCCGGATGCCACCGTGCGCCCTCAGCCCAGCACCTGGTCCACGCTGGAGTACGCCTGCCACGTCCGGGACGTGTTCCGGATCTTCCTGGTGCGCCTTGAGCTCATGCTTGCGCAGGACGACCCGCTGTTCGGCAACTGGGACCAGGACGAGACGGCCGTTGCCGAGCGGTACGGCGAGCAGCAGCCGTCCGTCGTCAGCCGCGAGCTCAACGAGGCGGTCGAGGTGCTCGCCGGCCGGTTCCAGGAGCTGCCAGCAGACGTCTGGCAGCGGCCCGGCCGGCGCAGCGACGGCGCGGCCTTCACCGTGACGACGTTCAGCCAGTACCTCGTGCACGACCCGGTGCACCACGTCTGGGACGTCCAGCACGGCGCCGCCGCCCCATGATCGACGGAGACTCACCTCGTACCTGAGGTGCCTGGCAGCGCGCCAACTCTCCGTGGATCACGGCAGCAAAGATGGCTTCCCAGCTGCGCGCTCAGCCCGCGACGCGGAGCTCGAGCAGCTGCTGCGTGTGCCGCGGCACGTGGTCCGCTGCCAGGCCTCCGATCAGGCTCTCCAACGTCAGCGGCTGGTCCACAGCGACCGCCTCGTTCGAGACCAGGAGCGAGGGCACGAGCACCTGCGCGGCAGCGTCGGTGAGCCGATCGCCGACATCGCAGAGGACTTCGGTCGTCCGCCGGACGCTGTCGATCAGCGCGGCACGGTCGGCGTGCTCCGCGACGATCCGCGCCAGGTTCCAGCGGTCGAGCGAGACCCGATTGTCGAACGTCGGCCGGGAGCCGGCCACCACGCCGAGCGCGACGGCGGTGATCCCGGCATCGATGCTGAGCAGGTGTGCCAGCAGCTGGTCCGCGTTCCAGCCACCGTCGGCCGCCTCGCCGAGCTCAGGGGAGGCAGCGGCGTCGAGCAGCTGGTCGTAGGCGGCTTGCAGTGCTGTGGTGTCCATGACGCGTGTCACTCCGGCTTTGCGCGCTGGATGGCTTCCGCGATCCGCTTGATGCGCCGCAAGCGCGCGTCCCAGGCGGATCCCACTGAGGCGAGCTGGGCGACCGCGCGCGCAAGCTGTGCCTGGTCGACCTCGTAGCGGATCTCGCGGCCGGACGGTGTCGGATGCACGAGACCCACCCGGTCGAGGACGGCGAGATGCTTCGCGACGGCTTGCCGCGTCACCGGAAGGTGCTCGCTGAGCGCGGTCGCGGTGGGGCCCCCGCCGGCCAGCAGGAGATCGAGCACTCGTCGGCGGGTCGGGTCGCCGATCGCCGACCAGAGCTCGTCGTCGACGGCCGCGGTCATGGCGCGGTGACCAACTTCGTGAGGTACGTGCGCAGGCCGCCGGCGAAGTGGGTGTCCCAACCGACGACGTGCTCGTTGTACTGCTGCTCGAGGACGGCCGCCTCCCAGCCCCGCTCGCGGAACCCGGTCTCCGTCAGCCGCACCGTCGTCCCTTCGCCCGTCGGGACGAGCGTCATGGTCACCAGCAGCGAGTTGCCCGAGGTCGGCTGCGCATCGTCGGCATACACCCACCGGAAGGAGAAGAGCCGCGGCCGTTCCGCCTCGACGACCGTGAGCCGAGCGACATGAGCGTCTTCGCGGCACGGGTCACCCCACACCAGCTCACCCGTCGCGCCGGCCACTGGCGCCAGATCCGCCTCCGCGTTCCACCACTCGCGGATGTGCGCGGGGGTGCTGATCACCTCGAACACCACCTCCGGCGAGGCGTCGATGTGGAACTCGCGCTCGATGATCCCGTACTCCATGGTGGTACCTTCCGCAACGTTGGGTTGCGAGTCAGGCTAGCCGTCGACTCCGGCATGCGCAACTGATGGTTACGGATGGCCGCGCCGTCCAGGCGGTCGTTGGGACGGCAGTTCGGCTGGTTGTGGGCGGCATACGCGGTCAGCGCGTACGGGTCCGGGCTGGGACTCGGGGCACTTCCGCTGATCGCAGTGCTGGCGGTGCTCGTACCTGACGCCGATAATCGACATTATGTCAGATAGGCGCTCGGGACGGCTCCCCCGGGAACACCGGTCGAGAAGAGCGGTTGTCACGAGAAGCACCCCCTCCCAAGGAGCCGACGTGACAGAGCGCAAGGTCCTGCAGCCCTCCGATGAGCACCCGATCACCGTCCGGCGCACCGGAGGGCGGGTCGTCATCCGCCGCGGCGACGCCGTCGTGGTCGACACCCGCGACGCGCTGACCCTGCAGGAGGCCAGCTACCCGGCCGTGCAGTACGTGCCGCGCAAGGACGTCGAGCTGAGCCTCCTCGAGCGCAGCCAGCACACCACGTACTGCCCGTTCAAGGGTGACGCCGCCTACTTCAGCCTGCCGGACGTCCCGAACGCGGTCTGGAGCTACGAGGCGCCGTACCCGGCGGTCGCCGAGATCCAGGACCACCTGGCGTTCTACCCGCAGCACGTCGACGTCGAGGTCCTCGAGGTCGACGCGGCCTGAGCGCTGGCGCGCCCCTGACTGCACCACGGGCCCGCGAGGTGTGAGGATGCTCTGACATCCGGGGAGACATCCCGGGAGACATCCGGCGACACCCACGACGACGCAGGCGAGGGATCCAGTGGCGCAGGGCACAAGACGAGCTCCGCTGTTCGTCGCGGGTCTCGTCGGCCTGGCCCTGATCGTCGGCGTCAAGCTGCTGACCGGAGGTGGCAGCAGCAAGGACTCCGGGCCCGCGCCACTGACCCAGGGCTGCACGACGGTGCACCTGACGGCGTCGTCGGAGAAGGCCGCGCTGCTGACCCAGATCGCGAAGAACTGGAACGGCACCAAGGTCGACGGTCAGTGCGCCCAGGTGGCGGTCGTCAGCAAGGCCAGCGGCGGCGCCGCGGATGCGCTGGCCCGGGGCTGGGACGAGGCCGTCGACGGCCCGCGGCCCGACGTCTGGTCCCCCGCCTCCTCCTCCTGGACGCAGCTGCTCCGGCAGAAGACGACCGCCGTCGACAAGCCCGACCTGATCGCGAGCGGCCAGCTCCCCTCGGTCGCCAACACCCCGCTCGTCATCGCGATGCCGAAGCCGATGGCAGTGGCGCTGGGCTGGCCGCGCAAGGCGCTGGGCTGGGGCGACGTCTACCGGCTCGCGCAGGACCCGAAGGGCTGGGCCAGCATCGGTCAGCCCTACGGCGCGTTCACCCTCGGCAAGACCAACCCCAACTTCTCGACCTCGGGCCTGCACGCCACCGTCGGCACCTACGTGGCGGCGACGGGCACCTCGAGCGACCTGACACTCGACAACCTCAAGGACCCGAAGGTGCAGGCGTACGCCCGCGCCGTCGAGGGCGCCGTCGTGCACTACGGCGACACCACCTTGACCTTCCTGTCGAACCTGCAGCAGGCCGACGACCGCGGGCAGGGCCTCGGCTACATCAGCGCCGTTGCCGTCGAGGAGAAGTCGGTCTGGGACTACAACCAGGGCAACCCGACAGGTGACCCCACCACGCTGGGCCGCCACCCCAAGCCGCGCATCCCGCTGGTGGCGATCTATCCCAAGGAAGGAACCCTCCTCAGCGACTCCCCCTACGCCGTACTGCAGGCTGACTGGGTGAGCGACAAGGTGCGCAAGGCGGCGCAGGCGTTCCTCAGCGAGCTGCGCGGCAGCGGCGCGCAGAAGCGGTTCGCGGCGGCGGCCTTCCGCAGCAGCAACAACCGGCCAGGAGAGCTCATCACGCAGGACAACGGGCTGCTGCCCAGTCAGCCGACCCTGGTCCTGACTCCCCCGGCGCCCAACGTCCTCGCGCGGGTCGAGGCCCTGTGGAACCAGCAGCGCAAGCCGGCCCGGGTGCTGCTGGTCATCGACACCTCCGGGTCCATGGGCGACGACGCGGGCAACGGCAGCAGCAAGCTGGACACCGCCAAGACCGCCGCGCTGCACGCACTCGACCAGTTCGGCCCCAACGACGACGTGTCGCTGTGGTCGTTCTCGTCGCGCGCCGCCGGCGACCCGGCGCCTTACCGCAAGCTGGTGCCGTTCGAGCGGATCGGTGCCAACAAGGCGCGGCTCCGCTCGGCGATCTCCGCCCTCTCCCCCAAGGGTGGGACCGCGCTCTACACGAGCGCCGGCGGCGCCTACGACGCCATGGCAAGCAGCGTCTCGGGCGACGCCATCAGCGCCGTCGTGTTCCTGACCGACGGCAAGAACGAGGACGACAACCACGACCTCGCCGGGCTGTTGCGCAAGCTCTCCCCCGAGGACACCTCGCGGTCCGTCCGGTTCTTCCCGATCGGGTACGGCCGCGATGCCGACCTCCCCACCCTGACCAAGATCGCGGAGTCGGCCCGTGGTGCGGCGTACAACGCCTCCGATCCCGCCTCGATCGACAAGGTCTTCACATCGGTCCTCTCGAACTTCTGATGCGATGAGCAGGCTGCGCGACGAGCTCCGCGACCCGTGGGGGGCGCTCCTGGCCGGCATCGCCGGCGGCGTGTCCTGGGCCGCTGCTGGCGTGATCGCCGCGGGGGTACCTCCCGTCGCGCTCGGCATCGGGATCGGTGCAGCCGTGTACGGCGTGAAGGTGGCCGTCGGCGCGTTGACCGGCGGCGACCGCCCGCCGGAGCAGCCCGCGCCGGCGCGGCCGCGGTACGGGACGCCGGCCTTCGCCTGGCTCAAGCGGGCGGACGCCGCGACCCGCAGCCTGGAGGACATGGCCCGGCAGGCCGGCACCGCTACCGCCACCGATCTCGCGGTCCGGCACGCCGCCGACGAGGCGCGAAGCATCCTCAACGACATGCAGCGGCTCGGAGGCCAGTCGGCGGCGGTCATGGCAGCGATGGGTCGCGTCGACGCGCCCGGTCTCGAGGCCGAGGCCGCCCGACTCCAGGCCGCCGCGTCCGCCTCCCCGGGTGACGCCTCGGCGCAGCAGTCCTACCAGGCCTCGCGGGACCGGCTCGCGGTCCGTGACCGGCTGCAGCAGGCCGGCCAGGCGCTCGACGGCCGGTTGCAGGCCTCCGCCCTCGGGCTCGAGGGGCTGGTGGCGCGGGTCGCCGAGCTGTCCGCGACCGCCAACGCCGTCGGCCAGCTCGACCCGACAACCCAGGACCTCGAAGACATCACGACCGAGCTCGACGGGCTGCGCGTCGGGCTGGCCGACGTCGAGCAGGTGGCGCGCAAGGCCCTCGGCGCCGCCGGCTGAGCCCGTCGCCGCCCGCGGGTCGCCTAGGTTCTCGGACGTGCGTCCGCTGGCGGTCTTCGACATCGACGGGGTGCTGGCCGACGTCCGGCACCGCGTCCACCACCTGGAAGGCAGGCGCAAGGACTGGGGCGGCTTCTTCGGCGCCGCACCGCGAGACGGCGTGCACGAGGAGGGTCGGGCCCTCGCTCTCGAGGCTGCCCACGACTGCGACCTCGCTTACGTGACCGGCCGTCCGGAGTGGTGCCGCGCCGACACCGAGGACTGGCTGCAGGCCCACCGGTTGCCGGCAGGGCAGCTCATGATGCGGCGCAGCGGCGACCACCGGCCGGCCGCGCAGGCGAAGCTACGGCTGCTGGAGGAGCTGGCCGACGGACGGACGGTGGCGGTCGTGGTGGACGACGATCCTGACGTCTGCGACGCCTACGAGGCCGCCGGCTTCGCCGTCCTGCGCGCCACCTGGGCGCCGCGCTCGGACACCCTCCACCGCGCTCAGGAGGAGGACGGCCGCACCTGAGCCAGCGCCGCGAGAACCGGCTCGGCCTTGGCGTGGGCCTCCCGCACCTCACTCTCAGGGTCGCTCCCCCAGGTGATGCCGCCACCCGCCCACAGGTGGACCTGCCCGTCCGCCGCCGCGATCGTCCTGATGCTCAGCCCGAGGTCGACACCGCCAGGCCAGAGGAAGCCCAGCGCCCCCATGCTGACGCCCCGACCCACCGGCTCCAGGTCCGCCAGCAGCCGGCAGGCGGCATGCTTCGGGGCGCCGGTGACCGAGCCGCCCGGCACCACGGCCCGCAGCACGTCCAGCACGGTCACGCCGTCCGCGAGCCGGCCGGCGACCGTCGAGGACGCGTGCCACAGCCCGGCCCAGTCGCTCGTCGCGTACAGCTCCTCCACCTCGACCGACCCCGCCCGGGTCACCCGCGCCAGGTCGTTGCGCTCGAGATCGACGATCATGACGTGCTCCGCCCGGTCCTTGTCGCTGTGCAGGAGCGCGTCCCGTTCGCGGGCGGTGCCCTTGATCGGCACCGTGCTGATCCGGTCGCCGTCCACGCGGACGAGCTGCTCGGGCGACGCGCTGGCCACGACCCAGTCCTCACCGCCGAGCCAACCGGCGTACCGGGCTCCCGGCAGTCCTGCGACCGCCGCCGCCAAGGCCAGCGGGTCGCCGCGGAACGGTGCCTGCCGATGACCGACGACGTTCGCCTGGTAGACGTCGCCCCGGGCGATCGCCCGCCGGACAACCTCGACCGCGGCTGCGTGCTCGCTGTCGGTCCAGCTGGTGACCCACTCCCCCACGTGGGCGCCGCCGACCGGCGGGGCGTCGGCCGGTCCCCGGTGGTAGGCGACCGCGACGACCTCGGGCACCGCGACCGGGCTCGGGCGGCCGCGCGGCACCGCACCCAGCTGCGCGCAGCCCACCGCACCGAGCAGCAGGGCCACCGCGGTGTCCCCCCGCTGCGTCGCCGGCTCACCGGCGAGCCCGTGCGAGCCGAGGAACCCCTCGAGCTCGGCCGGGTCCTGGCTCTCGAGGCGCTCGAGCTCGATGAGCCCGGTGCGCCATGCCGCGGGTCGACCGGGGGGCGTGTGCACAGCGCGTTACCCGAACTGCCTGACGGTCGTTGCCTTCAGTGGGATCCTGATACAGCCGACAACTTCAGCAACGGGGTTGTGACAACGGACACACCAAGTAGGAACGAACACCCCGGCCACGAAGGCAACAACGCGAGAGCGACCCAGCCGGCACCACCGAGACGAAGAAGACGAAGCAAGATGAAGTGCCAGCACTACCCCCACTGCCCGCCGGCCGACGCCGCTGACCACGACGCGGCGCGCGTCGTGAGCGCGCACCCCGAGCAGGGCTGGAACCTCCTGTGCAACGGCGTCGTCGTCTTCGACGACACCGGTGAGCTCCTCCCCGACCGCCAGGTGGTGGCGCCGCACCGGCCGCTGTGCCGGCGCGTGGCCTGACCGCTTCGCCCCGTTCCGCCCTGTGAGTCGGGCCGGCCCCGCGGCCGCGCCCGTGCTCAGTCTGCGAGCTCGTCGATCGGTGGGCACGAGCAGACCAAGTTCCGGTCGCCGTAGGCCCCGTCGATCCGCCGTACCGGCGGCCAGTACTTGCTCGACCTCACCACACCGGCCGGGAACGCAGCGCGCTCCCGCTCGTACGGCAGGGCCCCGACCACGCTGGCTGCCGTGTGCGGCGCACCGGCCAGGATCGCCCGACCCTCCCCGTCGACGTCGTCGATCTCGGCCTTGATCGCGATCATCGCGTCGCAGAACCGGTCGATCTCGGCAAGGTCCTCGCTCTCCGTGGGCTCGATCATCAGCGTGCCGGCGACCGGGAAGCTCATGGTCGGGGCGTGGAAGCCGTAGTCGATGAGCCGCTTGGCGACGTCATCGACGCTCACACCGGTTTCCTTGGTGATCTGGCGGAGGTCGACGATGCACTCGTGCGCGACCAGCCCGCCACGGCCGGTGTAGAGCACCGGGTAGTGCGGCTGCAGGCGCGCGGCGATGTAGTTGGCGGACAGCACGGCTACCTGGGTCGCCCGGGTCAGCCCCTCGGCGCCCATCATCCGGACGTACGCCCAGCTGATGGGCAGGATGCCGGCGCTGCCGTACGGCGCGGCGCTGATCGGGCCGGGACCGGTCGCCGGCCCGCACTCGTCGTTGAGCGGGTGGTTCGGCAGGTACGGCGCCAGGTGGCTGCGGACCGCGACCGGGCCCACCCCGGGACCGCCGCCGCCGTGCGGGATGCAGAACGTCTTGTGGAGGTTGAGGTGGCTGACGTCCGCACCGAACTTGCCGGGCCTGGCCAACCCGACGAGCGCGTTGAGGTTGGCGCCGTCGACGTAGACCTGTCCCCCGGCCTCGTGCACCAGCCCGCAGATCTCGGTGATCTGCTGCTCGAACACGCCGTGCGTGCTCGGGTAGGTGATCATGATCGCGGCCAGGTCGGCGGCGTGCTCGGCGATCTTGGCCTTGAGGTCCTGCACGTCCACGTCGCCGCTCGGCGTGGTGGCGACCACGACCACCTTCAGGCCGGCCATCACGGCGGAGGCCGCGTTGGTGCCGTGCGCGGACGCGGGGATGAGGCAGACGTCGCGCTCGGCGTGACCGTTCGCCCGGTGGTAGCTGTGGATCGCGAGGAGCCCGGCGAGCTCGCCCTGCGATCCCGCGTTGGGCTGCAGGCTCACCGCGTCGTAGCCGGTGACCTCGCACAGCCAGCCCTCGAGGTCGGTGACCAGCTGCCGGTAGCCGCGGGCGTGCTGGGTCGGCGTGAACGGGTGCAGCGCCCCGAACTCCGGCCAGGTGATCGGCTCCATCTCGGTCGTCGCGTTCAGCTTCATCGTGCACGAGCCGAGCGGGATCATGCTGCGGTCCAGAGCGAGATCCTTGTCGGCGAGCCGCCGCAGGTAGCGCAGCAGTGCCGTCTCGCTGTGGTGGCTGGAGAACACCTCGTGGGTGAGGAACGGGCTGGTACGGCGGAGAGCCGCGGGCAGCGCGTCCGGCGTGCTGCTGTCGAGGGCGTCCCAGTCCTGCTGCTCGAGACCGAACGCGGCGACGACCACGTCCAGGTGCGCCCGGGTGGTCGTCTCGTCGGTGCTGACGCCGACCGTCTGGTCGTCGACCAGCCGCAGGTCCACGCCGCTGCGGCGAGCGCGCTCCACGACCTCGCGAGCCTCCGGGGTCGTCACCGTGATGGTGTCGAAGAAGCTGCCCGTGGCCCCGAGCGCGCCGGCCAGCAGCGCGGCGTAGCGGTGCGTCCGCCGAGCGATCGTGGTGAGGCCGTCCGGGCCGTGCCACACGGCGTACATCCCGGCGATGACGGCCAGCAGCACCTGAGCGGTGCAGATGTTGGAGGTCGCCTTCTCCCGGCGGATGTGCTGCTCGCGGGTCTGCAGCGCCAGGCGGTAGGCCTTGTGACCGTCGGCGTCGACGCTCACTCCGACCAGTCGGCCGGGGATGGCCCGCTCGAGCCCGGCGCGGACTGACATGTAGCCGGCGTGCGGGCCGCCGTACCCGAGCGGGACGCCGAAGCGCTGGCTGGTGCCGACCGCGACGTCCGCGCCGGCGTCGCCGGGGCTCTCCAGCAGCGTCAGGGCGAGCAGGTCGGCCGCCACCACCAGCAGCGCCCCCTGCGCGTGGGCCTGCTCGGCGAGCGGTGCGAGCTCCCGGATCCGTCCGGTCGTGCCGGGGTACTGCACGAGCAGTCCGAAGATGTTGTCAGGCAGACTTGTCGACAGGTCGACCTCCTGGACGGTGATCCCCAGCGGGAACGCCCGGGTCCGGACCACCGCGATGGTCTGGGGGTGGCAGTCGGCGTCGATGGCGAACACCGCGTCGGCCGGCGCCTTCGACTGGCGGCGGCACAGCGTCATGGCCTCCGCGGCCGCCGTGCCCTCGTCGAGCAGGCTGGCGTTGGAGGTGGGCAGCCCCGTGAGGTCGGCGACCATGGTCTGGAAGTTCAGCAGCGCCTCCAGGCGGCCCTGGCTGATCTCGGGTTGGTAGGGGGTGTAGGCGGTGTACCAGGCCGGGTTCTCCAGCACGTTGCGCAGCACGACCGGCGGCGTGTGCGTGCCTGAGTAGCCGAGCCCGAGCATGGGGACCTGCACGGTGTTCTGGCTGGCCAGGACGCGGAGCTCGGCGATCGCCTCGGGTTCACTGGCCGCGGCCGGCAGCTGCAGGCGCTCCGTCGCCCGGATCGCCTCCGGGACGGCCGTCATGGCCAGCTCCTGCAACGAGCCATGGCCGACGACCGCGAGCATCTTCGCGACCTCGTCCTCGGACGGCCCGATGTGCCGGGTGGCGAACGGGCTCGCGGACTCGAGGTCCTTGAGGGTCTGGCTCATGGGGGGCTCCTGAGGGCATGCTGACGCGGACCCTCCCCCTCTGTCATGGAGCCTGAGAGCTTCACCGCCCGCTGCCACTGCCATGACAACGATCGGCTTGCACCGTCGGCGAGGTCCCTGCCGCCACTGCCATGACAGCGCGGGCCCTGCTTTCCAGAGTCGCCCACCCCGAGCGGTCCGCTGGCCTGAGAGGTTGTCGGGGAGAGAATGCTCCTTCGGCGCCCGGCGCTGGCTGCGCAGGGACTCTCCCGCAGGGGTGATCGGCTGTCAGGAGCGTAACAGCGCAGGCAGCGCGCGACACCTGCCAACACGGGCGATCTCGGAGTGGACGTCTCGGTGCACGTCGCAGGGCACGTCTCCACCGTCACACCTGGCCGGCGTGCCCGGCGGTGCTGTCAGGCGCTGGTGCGGCGCTTGCGGCGGCTGGCCAGCTCGTCACCGGGGTGCCCGTGCTCGGCGGCAGCCACCGCGTCCGCCGTGTCGCGGTGCGCCCGCTCACCCGGGAGCGAGGCGAGGGTGCCCTCGACGTCGCGGACCTGCCGGCCGACCGCGATCGCGAAGACCGCCTGGCCGCCCTGCAGCAGGTCGACCATCTCGTCGGTACTGGTGCACTCGTAGACCGTGGTGCCGTCACTGATGAGGGTGACCTGCGCGAGGTCGTCCACACCGCGGTGGCGCAGCGTGCCGATCGCCGTGCGGATGTTGGGCAGCGAGACCCCGGCGTCGAGCAGCTTCTTGACGACCTTGAGGACGAGGATGTCGCGGAACGCGTAGAGCCGCTGGGTGCCCGAGCCGGACGCCTCCCGGACGGTGGGCTCCACCAGACCGGTGCGAGCCCAGTAGTCCAGCTGCCGGTAGGTGATCCCCGCGGCGCTGCACGCCGTCGGTCCCCGGTAGCCGATGTCCTCGACGTGCCCACCCGGGCGCTCCTCGGCCGGCAGGTCGTCGAACAGGGTTCCCTGGAGAGTCACGGGGTGGCTGCCGCTCGTGGTGTCAGGCTCGTGCGCGTCCACCAGGTGCTCCGCTCTCGTCGTACCGGCCCGTGCTGCGGGAGTCGTGCTCTCGGGGACGCTAGGAACCCTCGACCTCAGGGTCAACGACCTCGGCGGCGCGTCCCAAGCCTCCACCTCAGGTCGAGGGTGAGCTTCAGGCGTCCTTCTCGAAGTCCTCAGGAGAGATCGTGTCGAGGAACTCGCGGAAGCGCTCGACCTCGTCCTCCTGCTCGTCCGGGATGGCGATGCCGGCCTCGGCGAGCACAGCCTCCTCGCCCCGGATGACCGTGCCGGTCCGCATCGCCAGGGCGATGGCGTCGCTCGGCCGGGCGCTCACCGTCACGCCGCCGTCGAACGCAAGCTCGGCGTAGAAGACCCCGTCCCGCAGATCGCTGATCGTCACCGACTGCAGGGGCCGATCGAGAGCCTCGAGCAGGTCCTTCAGGAGGTCGTGCGTCATCGGCCGCTGGGTGATCACGCCCTGCTGCGCGAACGCGATCGCGGTAGCTTCGACGGCGCCGATCCAGATCGGCAGGTAGCGGTCGCCGCCGGCTTCCTTCAGCAGCACGATCGGCTGCTGGCTGGGGAGCTCGACCCGGACCCCGACCACGGTCAACTCGGTCGTGGCAGTGCCGTCGGGCTCGCTCATGCCCTGACCTTACTCCGCGTGCCGAGGATCGTCAGCGGCCACAGCGGGTCATGGCCGACGGGTGGGATCAGCGGTGGGATCAGCGGTGGGTCAGGGGTGGGTCAGGGGTGGATCAGCGACGCAGGCCGGGTGCGAGGCCGGCCTTGACGAGGGTCGCGTGCAGCTTCACCGACAGCGCCGCCAGCTCGCGCGCGACCTCGTCTGCCCGAGCCCGGGCCTCCGGGTTGCGCTGCCGGACGAGCGGAGTCACGACCTGCTCGACGAGGCCGATCTCGCGCTCCGCTGCGGACTTGAACGGCCGCAGGTGCCGAGCCTCGATCCCGAAGCGGGCCATCTCGGCCACCGTCTTGGCGACCACCAGCGCGTCACCGTCGTAGTGGCTGCTGCCCGAGCGCGGGCTCACCAGCCCGAACTGCTCGAGCTGCTCGAGCTGCGCCGCCTCGAGACCGGCGGCGTCCAGCAGCTCGCGACGCGAGAGCCGCACCTCGCTGGCGTCAGGGCGGAACGCCTCCGGACCCGGCATCCCCTCGGCGGCGACCAGCGCCCGGGGCACCTTGGGGCCGGTGCTGCCTGTCGACGGCGGCTCGAGGCCGCGGTCGATCGCGTCGAGGTGCTCCTTGATCACCCGGAGCGGCAGGTAGTGGTCCCGCTGGGCGGACAGCACGTACCGGAGCCGGCTCACGTCCTCCCGGGAGAACTTGCGATAACCGGAGGAGGTCCGCTCCGGCTTGATGAGCCCCTCGTCCTCGAGGAACCGGATCTTGGAGATCGTCACGTCGGGGTACTCCGGGCGGAGCTGGCCCAGGACCTCGCCGATGCTCATGAACGCCCGGGAGGGCATGCCCGCAGTGTGGGGAACGGCCACCTCAGTGCCTCTCCTCGCTCGGCCGTGCGCCGGTGAGGAACACCAGCCGGTACTTGCCGATCTGGACCTCGTCGCCGCCGGCCAGCGTCGCGGTCTCGATCCGCTCTCGGTTGAGGTAGGTGCCGTTGAGGCTCCCGACGTCGCGCACGACGAACCCGCCGCCGTCGCGGACGAACTCGGCGTGCCGCCGCGACACGGTGATGTCGTCGAGGAAGATGTCGCTGTCCGGATGCCGCCCCGCGGTCGTCACGTCGGCGTCGAGCAGGAACCGGGATCCGGCATTGGGCCCGCGCTTGACGACGAGCAGTGCCGAGCCCGGTGGCAGGGCCTCCGCGACGCCGGACTCGTGCTCGTCGGTGGTCTCGACCTCCGCTGCGGCCCCGTCGAGCGCGCCCTCAAGAGCGGACAGGGAGATCGTCGACGTGGTCTCCACGCCGCCTTCCTGCCCGGAACCCTGAGCTCCCTGGCCGGGTCGGCCGGTCGGAGCCCCGCAGCGCGCGCAGAAGCGGCTGTCGTCGGGGTTCTGCTGGCCGCACTGGGTGCAGAACACGGTGTCGCCGCCTCCTCAGGTGCCGAGCGCAGGTGCAAGCGCGCGCCCACGAGGGCGTCTGCTTGCTGGTGCTCCCAGCCGGCCTGTCGAACCGCGGAGCGGTCGCACCGAGCCCTGGCGGGCGCAACCGGGAAACTAGTGGCGGCCGTGCTCAGGGTCAACCGGCGGTCGACAGTGGGCAGAACCGCACCCTCGACCCGAGGTCGAGTCGGTCTGGCGCCTCACTGGCCGGTGAGGGCCTCGTACGCCGCCGCGTCCAGCAGCTCCGGCGCGGCCAGGGCAGCGTCGACACCACCGGCCGGGGCGATCTCCACCATCCAGCCCTCACCGTACGGGTCGCTGTTCACCAGCTCCGGGTTGGCGTCGAGGGCGTCGTTGCGCGAGGTGATGCTCCCGGCCAGGGGCGCGTAGACGTCCGAGACGCTCTTCGTCGACTCGACCTCACCCATGCTCTGACCGGCGCTCACCTCGGTGCCGATCGTCGGGAGCGTCACGAAGACGATGTCGCCCAGGGCCTCCTGGGCGTAGTCGGTGATCCCGATGCGGAGGTGGTCCCCGACCGCCTTCACCCACTCGTGCTCAGCGGTGTACTTCACGTCGGCGGGGTTCAACACGGCCTCTTCCGGTCGGGCGGTCACGTTCGGGGGGTCACGTTCGTGGGGTCAAGAATCGGGCCGAGCGTAACGAGGCGCCGAGAGCGCTCGCAAGGCGCCCACCCGCAGCCGGTCCGAGCGGGTCACCTGCGTCGTACCGCCCTGCTGCTGGACCGCGTCCTCGACGCCGCCGGGGATCGCCATCGCGCCGGCGAGGGTCCCCGGGTCGCCGAGGGCCGTGAACCGGAACGGCGCGACCAGGTGGTTCCCGTCGACGACGATGCCGGTGCTGGTGTCCTCCAGCGAGGTCTGGGCCACGACTCGTACAGCGAGGATCCCCCCTGCGTCCGAGGTGCCCTCGAGCTCGACAGCCTCCGCACCCGCGTTGCGCAGCTCCTCCAGGACGTCGAGCAGCACGGAGGCGCTGACCTCGTCCTTCGGATCCGTGATGCGGACCTGCACGCCCGGACCGGTGGCCGGGACGGTCCCGGCGAGGATGCCGAGCTGCTGGGTCCGTCGACGGGCCTCCGCGAGCGCCGCCTCGGTCGCGCCGGTGCCCGTCGTGAGTCGCTCCTTGGTGGTCGTGAGCGTGGTGACCTCCTGGCGCAGCCGGTCGCTGCGGTTGGACAGCTCGTCGAGGATCTGGACGAGGTCCTCTTGGCGGGCGTTCGCGAGCACGCCCACCTTCTGCGTCGACCGCACCTGCACGACCAAGGCGAACCCGAGCAGGCCGAGCAGCAGGCCGACGAGGACGTCCACCCGGCGGGCCCGGGGGCGCAGCACTCCGCGCAGTCGAGCCACGTCAGGCCCGGAAGACGTGCCGCCGGATGGCGGCCGCGTTGGTGAAGATCCGGATGCCCAGGACGACGACCACGCCGGTCGACAGCTGCCCGCCGACCCCGAGCTGGTCGCCGAGGAAGACGACGAGACCGGCGACCAGGACGTTGCTGACGAACGAGACCACGAACACCCGGTCGTCGAAGATGCCGTCGAGCTGTGCCCGCACTGCCCCGAACACGGCATCCAGCGCCGCCACGACGGCGATCGGCAGGTAGGGCTGCAGCGCGTCAGGCACCGTCGGGTGCATCAGGACGCCCAGGACGACGCCGAACGCGAGGGCCAGGGCGGGGATCACGGGCTGCCTCCTGTGGTGGTGTTCGCGTCACGGGCGGCGTGCAGCTCGGGCGGGGCGGCCGCCGGCAGGCTCAGGTCCGCGTTCCGCCGCACGCTGAAGCCCAGGCCGTAGAGGGACGTGTACGTGGTGAACCTCCGGGCGGTCGCGCTGTCTGCGAACGCTGGCTCCATCGCGTCCACGTCGCCCACGGCCGACAGCCGGTACGGCGGTGAGAGCGGCCGGAAGTCCACCAGGACCGACTCGCCCGCGGACCGGATCGCCGTCAGCGTCGTCAAGCGCTGCCCGTTGATGCTGATCGCCTCGGCCCCTGCCGCCCACAGGGCGTTCGCCACGTCCTGCAAGTCCCGGTCATAGATCCGGTCGTCGCCGAGCTGACCGCCGCGGCCGTTGCCGACGCCGCTGTTGGCGTTCTGGGCGTCGTTGAGGGTGACCACCAGGCCGGGGCCCTTGACCCCGGTCTGCCCGGTCGCGAGCTCCAGCGCGGCGACGCGGGCGGCCAACGCCCGTCCGCTGGCATCGTCGCCCAGGCCCTTGTCGCGTGCCTGGGCCACCTGAGCGCGCAGGGCATCGGCCTGCGCCGCGAGCTGGTCGGTCTCCTTCGTCTGGCGCTGCACGTCGGCCACCAGGGAGCGCCGGACTGCACCGGCCGCGTCCGCGCTGCGCCGCACCTGGGCGGCGGCGACCCCGGTCAGGACGCCGAGCAGCGTCAGCAGGGTCACGGCACGCAGCAGCGGCGTCCGCCGCCCGCTGCCGTTCGGGCGCTCCGGCCGAGTCAGGCGCTCCGACCTGCGGCGTGCTGCGTCCGCGTACGCGGGGTCCAGCGCCGCCTCCGTCATGTCGACAAGGAGGCTCATCGACCCATCGACACGCCTGGGCGTGGCTGCGGGGTCCGGCATGTCCCCATCCTGCCCCACACCTGCGCTCGGTGGTGGCAGCCCAACCGGTACGTCGTGGCGGCTGCCGCTCAGGCGTCGGACGGGACTGCGCCCTCGACGACCGCGGCCCATCCGGTCAGCAGCGCTCCCGCAGTGACGGCATCGCGCCCCTCCGCCCAGAGGTGGGTCAGCGCCTGTGTGGGGTCCGGAAGCACGAGCGCCCAGCTGCCGTCGGGCTCGACGACCCGGACGCCGTCCGTCG
Source organism: Frankiales bacterium (assembly GCA_025965935.1). Classification (GTDB taxonomy): domain Bacteria; phylum Actinomycetota; class Actinomycetes; order Mycobacteriales; family SCTD01; genus RYN-111. The sequence goes on from JAOPVZ010000072.1 coordinate 26,623, forward strand.
TGTCGAGCTCACGGTCGCCGGCGGCCTCGACGACGCGGCGCATGACGGTGCCCTTCGCCGCCCACGGCGTGGCCACGGAGCGGCGGACGACGTGGGCGTGCGGGATGCGCTGGTCGATCTGCGACAGCGACAGTTGGGTGCGGGCCACCAGCCCGACCAGCGCGGCGAAGGCGGCGATCCCGTCGACGGCGGTGCTGAAGTCGGGGAAGATGAACCCGCCACCGCCGTCCGCCGCGAAGACCACCCCCGGCTCGCCGGCGCAACCGGACAGGTCCCCGGGCGACGTCGACGTCCACTGGATCTCGGCGCCGTGGAAGCGGGCCACCTCCTCGGCGACCCGCGTGGTCGTGACCGGCAGGGCCATTGCTGCTCCGTGACCCCGCTCGGCCGCGATCAGGTCGAGCAGCACCAGAAGTGCCCGGTCGTCGTGGACCAGCTGGCCGCGGTCGTCGACGAGGGACAGTCGCTCCCCCACGTGGTCGAACCGCACGCCGAACGCCGCTCTCGAGCTCGACACCAGGTCGCCCAGGCGGTGCACCGCCTGCAGGTGGACGGCGAGCGTCTCGGTGGTCGTGATGTCGTCCAGGCGGTTGTTCACCGTGAGCACGTCCACGCCGAGGCGTCCCAGCAGGTTCGGCAGCACCAGCGCGGCCGCGCCGCCCGCGGCGTCCACCACGACCTTCAGCCCCGCTTCGGCCACCCCGCGGGTGTCGATGGCGGCCAGCAGGTCCTGCGAGTAGGAGTCGAGCAGCCGTGAGGGGAAGCTCAGCTCGGCGATCTCGCCGGGGAACGCCCGCCGGAACTCCTGCCGGCTGAAGGTGCGCTCGATCCGGCGCTGCTGCGCCTGGGAGAGGTCGGCACCGCGGTCGTCGGTGAACAGGATGTCGATCGACTGCGGGTCCCCAGGGGACGTCCGCAGGGTCACGCCGCCGCTTGCAGCGCTGCGCCCGGTCTCGTACCGCGCGACCGGGAGCGGGACGACCTCGAGGTCCACGACATCGATCGCCGAGGCGGTGAGCGCGGCGATGACCGCCCGCTTGAACGCGCGGGCGGCTCGGGAGGCGTCCCTGCTGGTGGTGACGACGCTGCCCTTCTTGAGCGTCGTAGCGAACGCGGAGGCCAGCCGGACGACGTACTCGGGTGTGATCTCGACGTTCACCAGGCCGCACACGCCGCGCGGTCCGAACAGCGAGCTCGAGCCGCGCGACTCCCAGATCACGCTGGTGTTGACGACGGCGCCGGCCTCGATGGTCTTGAACGGGTAGACCTTGACGCTGTCGTGGATGAGCGCCTCCTCCTCCACGACGCACTCGTCGCCGATCACGGCGCCCTCGTCGATGCGGGCGCCCCGCATCACATCCGTGCTCTTGCCGATGACGCAGCCGCGCAGGTTCGCGTGCGGGCCGATGAAGGCGTTGTCGTGCACCACGGCCCGGTGCAGGAAGGCCCCGCTCTTCACGATCACGTTGTCCCCGAGCACGGTGAACTCGCGCAGCTCGGCGCCGCCCTCGACCTGGGCGTAGTCGCCGATGAACACCGGCCCCTTGATGATCGCGTCCGGATCCACCTCGGCGCCCTCACCCACCCACACGCCGGGAGACACCTCGAACGCAGCCATCTCGACGTCGACTTGACGGTTGAGCACATCTGCCTGCGCTCGTAGGTAGCTCTCGTGCGTTCCGATGTCTTCCCAGTACCCGTCGGCCACGTAGCCGTACACCGGCGCGCCGGCCTCGAGCAGCGCTGGGAACACGTCACCCGACCAGTCCACGGTCTCCCCGGCAGCGACGAAGTCGAAGATCTCGGGCTCCATCACGTAGATGCCGGTGTTGACGGTGTCGCTGAACACCTGCCCCCAGGTGGGCTTCTCGAGGAAGCGCTCGACCCGGTCCTCCTCGTCGGAGATGACGATGCCGAACTCCAACGGGTTCGGGACCCGCTTGAGGCAGACCGTCACGAGCGCGCCACGCTGGCGGTGTGCCGCGACGAGCTCGCCGAGGTCGATGTCGGTCAGGGCGTCGCCGGAGATGACGACGAAGGCGTCGTCGTGCAGCGCGTCCTCGGCGTTCTTCACCGAGCCGGCGGTGCCGAGCGGAGTTTCCTCGGTCGCGTACGACAGGTGCATCCCGAGCTCGTCCCCGTCGCCGAAGTACGTGCGCACCAGCGACGCGAGGAACTGGACGGTGACGACCGTCTCGTCGAAGCCGTGCCGCCGCAGCAGCCGCAGCACGTGCTCCATGATCGGCCGGTTGACCACCGGTAGCAGCGGCTTGGGCTGGTTGGCCGTCATCGGCCGCAGTCGAGTGCCCTCGCCTCCTGCCATCACGACCGCGCGCATCCCTGGCTCCTAGACGCGCAAGCCCACATCGCGGTCCGCCAGGACGAGCTGGCGGACCTGGACCACGTAGAGGACCCCGGCCCACACGTACAGCACGCTCCCCCACGCCGCGAACGCCCAACCCAGTGGCCGGAACACGGTGGCGACCCAGTCCGATCGGCCGGGCAGCGCCGCCAGCAGCATCGGGAAGGCGTAGAGCAGGTTGAACGTCGCTGCCTTGCCGAGGAAGTGCACCGGCAGCGGCCCGTAGCCGTGCCGTTTGAGCAGCGGCAACGTTGGCAGCAGCGCCAGGTCACGCCCCACGAGCACCGCGGCCCACCACAGCGGGAGGCCGTCCCGGGCGACCAGCGCCACCAGCGTGGACACGATGTAGAGCCGGTCTGCGGCCGGATCGAGCAGCTGCCCGAGCCGGCTGAACTGGTGGAACCGCCGCGCGATCTTGCCGTCGAGGTAATCGCTGATGCCGGCCGCCATCAGGAGCAGGATCGCCCAGCCGTCCTCGTGCGGCCCCAGGACCAGGTAGAGGAACACCGGTACACCGGCCAGCCGCAGTGCCGACAGGGCATTCGGCACCGTCCAGATCCGGTCCGGCGCCGCTGTGGTCACGCCGCGACCCTACGACCTCGGTGGACCACCGGCGAGGCTGAGCCCACCAACCCGATAGGCCTCATAAGCCCGGACTGTCACTGTTCTCTGCTGAGCGACCAGCGAGAACGGCAGCAGGTAGACCTGCAGGTCACCGTCAACGACCGCCAGTACGTCGAGGGAATCCGCGGGATAGACGGCGCGCCGCTTGCCTGCCGCGCCGCCGACGTACTCGCTCCGAGTGATCCAGCAGACCCAAGCACCCGCCTGCTGACTGGTGCAGGTCTTGACCTGCACTCGCAGCGCCGTGCCATCACCCGAGTCCACCAGGAGGTCGTACGGCGCCGGCTCGAGCGGCCACGAGACGTGGTGGCCTGACACGGCGTACACCGCAGCCACAAGATGCGCCCCCGCCCGTCTCACGTGCTGACGGGCCACGACCAGAGATTTCATGGCTCAGGTGTACGACCGACCTGCGACATCGGAGTGCCTAATGACCACCAACTGCGTGAAATCCACAGTCGGGCTGACAGGATTTGAACCTGCGACCCCTAGACCCCCAGTCTAGTGCGCTACCAAGCTGCGCCACAGCCCGCGTCCCCGCAGGGAGCCCGCGAACACTAGCAGTCCAGCCGCTAGCCCTTCTTCTGCTTCTCGCGCACCTTCACGGCCACCTCGATGGGCGTACCGGCGAAGCCGAAGTCCTCGCGGAGCCGCCGCTCGATGAAGCGGCGGTAGCCGGCCTCGAGGAAGCCGCTTGTGAAGAGCACGAAGCGGGGTGGGCGAACGGCGGCCTGCGTGGCGAACAGCACCTTCGGCTGCTTGCCACCGCGCACGGGGGGCGGGGTCTGGGCGACCAGGTCGGCGATCCAGGCGTTCAGCTTCGCGGTCGGGATGCGGGTCTCCCAGCCCTCCAGTGCCTGGTGCAGGTGCTTCGCGATCTTGTCCGTCGAGCGACCGGTCAGCGCGGACACGTTGAGCTGGGGGGCCCACTGCACCCGGGCCAGCTCGCGGTCGATCTCCTTGGCGATGGCGAAGCGCCGGTCCTCGTCGACCAGGTCCCACTTGTTGAAGGCGATGACCAGCGCCCGGCCGGCGTCCACGACCATGCTGATCACGCGCTGGTCCTGCTCGCTGATCGGCTCGCTGGCGTCGAGCAGCACGATGGCGACCTCGGCGGCATCCAGGGCGCTCTGCGTGCGCAGGCTCGAGTAGTACTCCGCGCCGGATGCGTGGCTCACGCGCCGACGCAGGCCCGCAGTATCGACAAACTGCCAAATCTCTCCGCCGACTTCCACAAGGCTGTCGACCGGGTCGCGGGTCGTGCCGGCCACGCTGTCGACCAGGACGCGCGACTCGCCGGAGAGCCGGTTCAGCAGGCTCGACTTGCCGACGTTGGGACGCCCCAGCAGTGCGACCCGACGGGGACCCTCCTCCTCGTCGAAGCGCTCTGCCGGCGACTCGGGAAGCGCGTCCAGGATGGCGTCCAGCAGGTCACCCGAGCCGCGCCCGTGCAGGGCGCTCACCACGCGGGGTTCGCCCAGGCCCAGGCTCCACAGGTACGCGGCGTCGGCCTCGCCACGCTCGTCGTCGACCTTGTTCGCGGCCAGGACGACCGGCTTCTTCGCCTTGCGCAGCACCTTGATCACGGCCTCGTCCGCGTCCGTCGCGCCGACCGTGTTGTCCACCACGAACAGCACGGCGTCGGCGGCTGCGACCGCGACCTCGGCCTGGGCGCTGACCGCCACCTGCAGCCCCACGGCATCCGGGTCCCAGCCGCCGGTGTCGACGACCGTGAAGCGCCGCCCTCGCCAGACGGCGTCGTACGCCACCCGGTCGCGCGTCACGCCCGGGACGTCCTCGACGACCGCCTCGCGCCGCCCGATGATCCGGTTCACCAGCGTCGACTTGCCGACATTCGGGCGGCCGACAACGGCGAGGACGGGCTGGTCGGGGTTCTGACGGGGGTCGCTCACGCGTCCTTCTCCTGTACGGCGGGAAGGCCCGCATCGGTGCGGACCCCCGTGGGAAGGCCGGTGCCGGCCTCAGGTCTGGCGGCTGTGCTGCTCGCGAAATCGCCCCGCGAGCTGGCCTCGAGGTGGCGAAGCAGGGCCAGGCGGAGCTCCTCGGCGGCCGCCCGGACGGTGCGACGGGCCCGCGGGTCCCCAGTGGTGGTCAGGGTCACCGGAGGGCCGAAGGCCAGCGTCACCGGCGCCCGCAACCGAGGCCTCTCACCCCTCGGCATCGCCTCAGCGGTGCCGAGCACAGCGATCGGTACGACGGGGACCTGGCTCTTGAGGGCCAGCCAGCCGAGTCCGTCCGACACCGACTCGAGGACACCGGCGCCGCGGGTGCCCTCCGGGAACACTCCCATGGCGCCCCCGTCTCCCAGGACGCCCAGTGCCGTGCGCAACGCCGTGCGGTCCGGCCGGCCGCGGTGCACCGGTACCTGGCCGAGCCAGCCCAGCGCGCGCGCCAGCGGCCCGACGAACAGCTCTGACTTGGCCAGGAAGGTCGCGGAGCGGGGACTGAAGGCCCAGACGAGCGGCCCATCCAGGAAGCCGGTGTGATTGCCGGCGAGGAGCACCGCACCGCACGTCGGCACGTTCTCCGTGCCGCGCACGGTGAGGCGGAACGCACCTCGGAACAGGAGCCGGCCACACGGGCGCAGCGCCACGACGAGCCATGGCTTGCGGCGACCGGTGGCGGTCCGCCACACGTCGGCAGGGAGGTCGTGCGCAGCACCGTCAGCAGGGGCCGTCATGGCGACGCCTCCGCAAGTCCGGCCGCGCGGACAAGCTCTACCAGCGCGGCGACTACCTGGTCGATCGACAGCTCTGACGTATCTAGGTGAAGCGCACCTCCAGACGCACGCAAGGTGTTTGTCTGGTTGTCCCGCCTGTCACGAGCCATGATCGCCGCTTCGATCTCGCTGCGACCCGCCGACTCCCCGGCCTCTCCGGCGCGCCGGGCAGCGCGGACCTCAGGGCGCGCATCCAGGTAGACCTTCACTGCGGCTCGTGGTGCCACCACCGTCGCGATGTCCCGGCCCTCGACCACTGCCCCCTGCAGGCCGATGGCGCCGCGCTGCAGGTCGATGAGGAGAGCGCGCACCGCTGGGTGCGAGCTCACGGCGCTGACGGCTGCGGTGACCGGAGCGGTGCGAATGGCGGCTGTCACGTCCTCGCCGTCGAGCACCACCCCAGGGGCGGTGGTGCTCGTCCGCAGCTGGATCTCCGCCGCTTGCGCGATGGCCCGGCAGGACTCCGCGTCTTCGGGGTCGGCCCCAGCGCGCAGCACCGCAAGCGTCACCGCCCGGTAGGTCGCTCCCGTGTCGACGAAGCGCCAGCCGAGCCGCGCCGCGGTCAGACGTGCGACGGTGCTCTTGCCCGTGCCGGCAGGTCCGTCGAGCGCCACGACCTTCACCAGGTCGTTCGCGGCCGGGACGTCGAGCCGAGCTCCGGAAGGAGCTGATGACGGCTCGGTCCCGAGCGGGCCTGTGCCCAGCCGATCGGACCTGCTCACGTCCCTGCTCCCACCGTTCGCCCGCGCCTTCGCACGGGCAGACCTGCTCGGGCTCGGCTCGTCCCACAGGCAACTCGCTCGGCAGGCGAGGTGCCTGCCGACATCGCACCGGCGACGTCGAGAGCCTAGTCGGCGCCCAGGCCGTGTTCAGGTCGTCGCTCGCGTGGGACCTAGGTCGGCAGCACCCTTCCAGCGGCCAGCGGAGGGTGAGCCGCGTCGATCTGTCGACACGGCACTGCGCCGGTCAGGCCGGCCGTCGGGGCCGGGTTCTGCCGGGCGGGCTGCTTTCGGAGATCCGTCGCGCTTGGCGCCGCACCGTCCCGTGCGCCGCCGGTGCGGACGAACCGCACAGCCGGCCCGCCGTAAGTCGACTTGTCGTTCTGGGCCTCCGTAAACCGGGTGCATTCGTCGCCAATGCCGCTGGCGGTGTCGACAAGGCTCTAAGCTGACATAGCGCTCGAGCACGGGTCAGTCCGGCTGCTGAACCGACCAACCGAGGGCCTGTAGCTCCTTGGCGAGCGGCTGGACGTCGTCCAACCGGACGAGCAGCTCGATCACACCCGAGGGCCGACCCGGCACGTGCTCGACGTGCACGTCCTCGACGTTCACTCCCGCGGTGCCTGCGTCTGTGAGCAGCGCTGCCAGGCGTCCCGGCTCGTCAGACACGGTCACCCTCAGCGGCGCGAACGCATCCGAGCGCACTCCCCGCTTCACAGGGACGAGCGCCCGGCCGGTGTTGCCGTCGCGCAGCAGGTCCCGGAGCACCGCCACGGCCGTGGCCGCCTCGGACGGACTCGGCGTGCCACCCAGGCTCGACAGCGCGCTCCCCGCAGCCAGGAGACGCTCACCGAGGGCCGTGACGACTGGCGCGACCTCCCCGGCGTTCAGCTCCAAGATCTGAACCCAGAGATCCGGGTCGCTGGCGGCCAGCCGGGTGGTGTCGACCAGGCCGGCGCCAGCCAGGCGAAACCGGCTGGCGTCCACCGTCATGCCGCTCGTGCCACCCTGCGCGGCTCCTGCCGAACCAGCCAGGCCCGCAGCAAGGGCGCTCGAGGCCACCTGCGGGAGGTGGCTGAGAAGCGCGACAGCAGCGTCATGGGCGGCTGAGGAGAGCTCGACGACGTCGGCGCCACACGCTGCGATGAGACGCCGGACCTCCTCGATCGCCGGCGGGCTGTTGCCGGCTGTCGGACACAGTGCCCACGGTCGCCCGACGAACAGGTCACCGGTGGCCGCCCGAGGGCCGGAGAGCTCCCGCCCTGCCAGCGGATGGCTTCCAACTACTACCGACGGATTCGAACTCCGCGCCTCAACCTCGTGCTGAACGTGAGACTGAACTGAAGCAACATGTGTGTAGGTCGCAGCGACGTCAAGTCTTTGAAGTGCGAGTAGGGCCTCGGCTGTCATCCGCGGCGGGACGGCAACGAGCGCGATCTCCGCCGACTCTGCTTCCTCCCAGGGGCGTCCCGCCCCGCGACGAACTGCCTCCCCCACCACCGATGGGTTCTGGTCGTCCAGCACGACATCCCAGCCGGCCCCGCGCAGGGCCAGACCCACGCTGGCCCCGATGAGGCCGCACCCCATCACCAAGACGTCCGCCATCAGATCGGCAGGTCCGTACGGAGCTGCGCAGCTCCCTTGAGGTACACGTGCCGGAGGTCGGCGCGGGGCTTGTCCGTCTCCACGTGCGCGAGCAGCCGGAGCACCCGCGGCATGGCTCCTGGGACATCGATCTCCCCCGCGCAGAGCAGGGGCACGTCTGTGATGCCCATCTGGCGAGCGGCGTAGGCGGGGAACTCCGACCGTAGGTCGGGCGTCGCCGTGAAGATCACCGAAATGAGGTCGTCGGGGACCAAGGCGTTGCGCTCCAGAACGGCCGCCAGGAGCTCGGTGGTCGCCTGGAGGACGTCGTCGCGGGTGTCCGTGGAGACCTGGATGGCACCACGAAGCGCACGCACCGACACCCTGACTCCTTGCTTGACGAAGTGGTCACCCTATCCATCTGGCGTCATGGCGTGAAAGGTCCGAACCGGCGTGTTGTCCAAGCGCTTCGAAGAGACGTACTCATAGCGGTTCGTCGTTAGACGGAGAGAATGCTGAACCGCTATGTCGATATGGCGATGCCAACCGGATCCGCCCGTTTGCTCTTGCTCTCGCTATATCGACTTACCGCAGCGAGACCTCGGGGCAATCATCTCCGGTTGCCCAGAGCAAAGCGGCCCCGCGCTTACATCGTCCTGTCGACATCTCGATAGATGACTTTGCCCTGAGAACTGCACAGTGTCTTAGTGGTTTCTCTTCACACCGCCGAAGCGCGAAGTCGCGAGGTCGCCCCACTCTGAAGCAGCGCGGGGCCCTGGACCTAGGCGCCGGACGTCGTCCGCCGGCCCCTAGGCCTAGGCGCCGCACCCGTCCGCCGGCGCCTGGTCCAGGCGCCGCACCGCGACGAGGTGCCTTGGCGGCTGGCCCGGTCGACCAACCTCGCGAGGAGGTGTCAGTGGCACCCGGCCACGGGCCGCAGCCCAGATGACCGGCCCGGTCTCCACGCCACCGCACGTCCTGGGGAGCCGCTCACCACCGGCACCGGCATGTTCACCTGCAGCTTCGGGAGTCCTCTGATCGACCGGCGGGACCCACTACGCCGGGCGGGTCGGGGTGACAGCTGCCTATGGGAGCGACCGCGGGCGCGGTAGGTGTCCCCTATCGCGGGCCGATCGGCAGCGAGCCGCCCTTGCAATGGGCGGCTGGCGCGGGCCCGGACACGGGTTCCGGACCCGTGCCAACGGTGTCGCGATCTTGCGAGAGAAGCTCTGAGAGCGGAAAACGTCTCCGCACCGCCGGCGGCGCCGGACCTCGTCAAGGGCCTGCCGCTCGCGCGGGCAGTGACTACATGCCGACGACGGCGTACAGCGAGGCCACCTCGTGAGGCGTGAGCGCGCGCAGCCGTCCCGCCCGCTGCGACCCCAGCTGCACGGGGCCGATAGCGGTACGCACGAGCGACTGAACGGGGTGCCCTACCTCCGCGAGGAGGCGACGCACGATGTGCTTGCGCCCCTCGTGGAGCACCACCTCGACCAGGACCTTGTTCGCGGCGCTGTCGATCAGGCGGAAGCTGTCCACCTTCACGGGACCGTCCTCGAGCAGGACGCCAGCTCGCAACCGCTTGCCGACGTCGCGCTGGACAGGCCCGATGATCTGCGCGAGGTAGGTCTTGGGAACGTTGAACGACGGGTGCGACAGGCGGTGCGCGAGCTCGCCGTCGTTGGTCAGCAGCAGCAGCCCCTCGGTGTCCGCGTCGAGGCGTCCCACATGGAACAGGCGCTCCCGCCGGTCCGCGACAAGGTCGCCCACAGTGGGTCGGCCCTCAGGGTCGGACATCGCCGAGACCATCCCCCTGGGCTTGTTCAGCGCGAGGTAGATCCGGTTGCTGGCCGTCGTGACCCGCATCCCGTCGACGTGCACGACCACGGTCTCGGGGTCGACGCGACGGCCCTGCTCGCGCACGACCTCACCGTCCACGCTGACACGGCCGGCAGCGATCAGCTCCTCGCACGCCCGTCGGGAGCCCACTCCAGCTCCCGCAAGGACCTTCTGCAGGCGCACACCATCATCTGTCATGTCTCGACCTCACATCGAGGACGAGTCGGAAGTGACATCATCCAGCTCAGGCAATAGCGGAGCCAAGGAGGGCAGCTCCTCGAGGGACTGGAGCCCCAGCCGCTCAAGCAAGTAGTTGGTGGTCCGGTACCGGGTCGCTCCGGTCTCCTCGTCCGGGCCGGCCTCTGTCACGAGACCTCGGGCCACGAGCGTTCGGACCACACCGTCCACGTTCACCCCGCGCACCGCGCTGACCCGCTGCCGGGTGACCGGCTGCCGGTAGGCGATGACAGCCAGAGTCTCCAGCGCGGCCTGGGTCAGCCGCGCCTGCTGGCCGTCCAGGACGAACCTCTCGACGTACGGAGCGCAGTCGGCACGCGTGTAGAGGCGCCACCCGCCCGCGACCTGGCGCAGCTCGAACCCACGCCCGTCCTCCGTGTACTCGCGCGCCAGGGCGTCGAGCACCTCCTCGACCTCGCCCGTGGGGCGCTCGACCACCTGAGCCAGCGTGACCGCAGGCACCGGCTCGTCCGTGACCAGCAGCACCGCCTCCAGCGCAGCGGGCAGCGGTGGCAGGTCCCCTACCGGCAGCGTGCCTGGCACGGGTCCAGAGGCCACCGGGTCGACGAGGGACTCCCTCGCTTCCTCGTCCGCGTGCGCTTCGGAGGCGTCCGGGTGGACCTCGTTGCTGCTCAGGTCAGGCGCGTCGCTCGGACGCTCGTCCGCGCCGTTGTCGTGCAGCTCCTCATCGGCGCTCACGGGGCGTCGTCCTCCTGGTCGTCGGGTACTGGCTCGGCTGGTCCGTCTGAGGCCTCTGTGGAGGCTGGTGCGTCCTGTCCGTAGGCGGCCGTGGGGGCAGATGGTCGGTCGGGCAGAACGACCACGTCCGGTTCTCGCGTGTCTCGCCGCCCATCTTCCACAGGCGTTCGCACCCCGGACTCAGTCTCCGGCTCCCGACGGGCGTCAGGCAGCACGACAACAGGATCGTCCCACTCAGCACCGGCGGCGCTGGCGGCGAGGGGCACGTCGTCCTCGCGAGGCTCCCCGGTGGGCCCCGTCCAGCGGACGTGCAGCTCGGACAGCGCTTCGGCCTGCTCGAACGCGACCAGCCCCTCGCGGTACAGCTCGAGCAGCCCCAGGAAGCGCGCCACCACCTCGAGCGTGCCTGCGCAGTCGGCCGTCAGGTGCCTGAAGCTGGCGCTCCCCGACCGGCGTAGGCGCTCGTGCAGCAGCGCCGTCTGCTCCCGCACCGACACCGTGCCGCCGTGGACGTGGTCCACCGCGACGAGCTCCTCCGGCCGAGGTGTGAGGGCCTTCGCTGCCATCGCGGCGAACTCGGCCGCACCCAGGCCGAGGAGCACCTCGGGCAGCAGGCCCGCGTAGCGGGGCTCCAGGGTCACCTGGCGGGGATAGCGCCTGGCCTCCGCGGCCAGCAGACCCCCCAGGTGCGCGGCCGCCTGCTTGTAGGCGCGGTACTGCAGCAACCGGGCGAACAGCAGGTCGCGAGCCTCGAGCAGGGCGAGGTCCTCCTCGTCCTCGACCTCAGCGCCGGGCAGCAGCCGAGCGGCCTTGAGGTCCAGGAGGGTCGCTGCCACGACCAGGAACTCAGTGGCCTGACCCAGGTCCCAACCGGCACCGAGCGCACGGATGTGGGCGATGAAGTCGTCGGTGACCTTGGACAGCGCCACCTCGGTGACGTCCAGCTGGTGCTTGCTGATCAGTCCCAGAAGCAGGTCGAACGGCCCCTCGAACACGTCCAGACGCACCTGGAAGCCCTCGTCTACACCGGTGGAGGCGGGCGCGGCGTTTCGCTCCGCATGCGGCACGCCCCCCTGCGGGGCGGACAGGGCCGGAGGCGCAGCGGGAGTGCCGGCGGCGCCCGGTTCGAGGGCAGGTCCTTGCTGTTCAGACACCTAGCAAGACTCTCAGCAACGGCGCGAGCAGGCTGTCGAGCACCTGCAGGAGCAGCAGCTGACCCCCGAGGGGCAGCACGAGCAGGAGCAGCACGACGACGAGCCCGACGTTCTGGTCCACGAGGTAGTGCCGAGCCCTTTGCCACCCCAGTGAGTGCGGACCGAGTGCGAACAGCAGCCGTCCACCGTCCAGCGGGGGCAGCGGAACCAGGCTCAGGACGCCGAGGTAGAGCTGCGACGCCCCCGCCAGCAGCAGGCCGAGCCCAAGCCCGTCGTTCCCCATCGGAACCCCGTGCTGCAGCACGTAGCCGGCGCCCGCGCCACCGAAGTCCTGAGCCAGCACATGGGAGATCCCGGTGCTGCTCGCCGTGCTCCGCCACAGGATGAGCAGCCCGATCCCGAGCACGATGTTGACCAGCGGGCCCACGAGCGCGACGACCACCGTGCGCCTGCGGTCGCGCCGGGAGAGCTCAATCGGGTGTGCCCAGCCGAGACCGCCGATGAGCGCTCCGACCGTTCCGAAAGGATCAAGGTGATATCGAGGGTTGGACGAAGTCCGGTGTTCTTGGCTAGGCCGTCGGTCACCCATCGCCGAGGCGACGAGCGACTGCACCCAGGAGTGGAGTGTGACCCCGACGACGAACGACACGGCAAGAACCAGGAAGCTCGCAGGGCGCCCGAGGGCGTAGAGCACGTCAGCGGCCCCGGAGGCGGCGCACCAGGATGCTGGCGTCGCCCTTTGCCTCGAAGTCGGCCAGCACCACGGCCAGCGCCTCGCGCACCACGCGTCCGCGGTCGACCGGCAGCCCGTGGTCGCCGCGGAGTGCCAACCGGGCGTGCTCGAGATCCATCAGCTCGTCGGCCGACAGGTAGACGGTGATCTTCTCGTCGTGGCTCTCACGGCCACTGGGGCGGCGGTCCGCCAGAGCGCGCGGACGACGCCGGCTGGCCGACCGCACAGCGCTCGAGGCCTCATCGAGCCCGTCGTGGTCGTCGGTGCCATCCGCCGGGGCAGCCGGCGGCGGGACGGGCGACCGCATGGGCGGCGGCAGGGGTGAGGAAGGAGCCGCGGGCTCGGCGTAAGGGGCCACGGTGAGCGCGGCCGGTCGGCTGGGCTCCTCGGCGGCTGGGCGCGCGGAGTCCCCGGTCGAGCGGAACAGCTCGTCTGCCCCGGGCAGAGCGATGCGACGGCTCATCGGGAGAGCACCTCCTTGGCGAGGTCACGGTAGGCGGTCGCGCCGGTCGAGTTCGACGCGTAGGACGTGATCGGCTCGCCGGCGACGGTCGTCTCCGGAAAGCGCACCGTGCGGTTGATGACGGTGTGGAACACCCGGTCGCCGAAGGCCTCGACGACCCGTGCGAGCACCTCGCGTCCATGCAGGGTGCGAGCGTCGTACATCGTCGCGAGAATCCCCTCAAGCTCAAGTTGAGGGTTGAGCCGCTCCCGGATCTTCTCGATGGTCTGGATGAGGAGGGCCACACCGCGGAGGGCGAAGAACTCGCACTCGAGCGGGATGATGACCCCCTGGGCGGCCGTCAAGGCGTTGACCGTCAGCAACCCCAGTGACGGCTGGCAGTCGAGGAGGATCACGTCGTAGTCGTCCAGCACGGGCGACAGCGCACGCACCAGCGTCTGCTCGCGGGCCACCTCGTTGACGAGCTGGACCTCAGCCGCCGAGAGGTCGATGTTGCTCGGCAGCAGGTCCATGCCCGGCACGTTGGTCTTGAGCATCACGTCGTCGACGGTGACGTCCTGCTCCATGAGCAGGTTGTAGACCGTCCGGTCGAGCTGAAGCGGGTTCACGCCCAGTCCGACGCCCAGGGCGCCCTGTGGGTCGAGGTCGACGAGCAGCACCCGGCGGCCGAGCTCCGCGAGGGCGGCGCCGAGGTTGATGGTGGAGGTGGTCTTGCCGACCCCACCCTTCTGGTTGCACATGGCGAGGACCCGGGCCGGCCCGTGCCGGTCGAGCGTCGGCGGCGTCGGCAGGTACGGCAACGGCCGTCCGGTAGGGCCGGTCATGCCAGGCTCGAGGGCGGGCTTTGTCGACATACTCACAAGTGGCCGAACCTCTCTGATGATTTCGTGCCGTCCCGACTTCTCGCCTTGACGATGCGGCGGGACTCTACGTGGCCGGACGGCCCCATTACAACGTCGTGCACGGAATTGGGGACGACACGCCGCAGACCCTGTGGACAACCACCCGACACCCGGGGACACCGGCCGTGACCCTGTGGACAAGCCCCGCCAGCGCGATCGGCCGCGGTACGAGACGGTCGGTCAGCCCAAGGCTCGCGGATGCGCTCCCGCGTAGACCTCGCGGAGCTGGTCGACCGTGACCAGCGTGTAGATCTGCGTCGTGGTGACCGAGGCGTGCCCGAGCAGCTCCTGCACGACGCGCACGTCCGCTCCCCCGTCGAGGAGGTGGGTGGCGAAGGAGTGCCGGAGAGTGTGCGGCGAGACCTTGGCGGTCAGACCGGCGCGCCCGGCTGCGGCGCGCAGGACGGCCCACGCACTCTGGCGGGACAGCGGCCCGCCACGGGCGTTGAGGAACAGCGCCGGACCGCCTCGACCGGTCGCTGCGAGCGCGGGCCGCCCACGGACGAGGTAGGCGTCGACGGCACGCAGCGCGTAGGACCCGACCGGCACGATGCGCTGCTTTCCTCCTTTGCCGGCCAGCCGCACGAGGCCGTCTCCGCGACCGAGGTCGTCCACGGCGAGGCCCACGACCTCGGAGATCCGGGCGCCGGTCCCGTAGAGCAGCTCCAGCAGAGCGACGTCCCGCGACGACAGGGGCGTGTCGCCGGTGCTCGCTGCGCCCAGCAGGGCGGACACCTGCGCGACGGAGATCGCCTTGGGCAGGCGTCGTGGCGGCTGCGGCGGCTTCACGTCCGTGGCGGGGTCCACGGCGGTCAGCCCTTCCCGAACGGCGAACCGGTGGAAGCCACGCACAGCGAC
>JAOPVZ010000097.1 GCA_025965935.1 Frankiales bacterium
CCGGCACTGGCAGGGGCGGCACGCCGATGCTGCACGGGACAGCGGGGCGGCGGTGCGACTGGCCACGGAGGCCGACGCGCTGGACGTCGCGGCCGAGGCACTCGTCTGGCTCGACGTCAGCGAGCTGATGCTCGGACGAGGCGACGGCGCGCACGTGCGGCAGGCGCTCGACGTGCTCCAGGAGCTCGGGAACCGCCCATGGCAGCTCGGCCGGTGCCTCAACGAGCTCGGCATCCGGGCCTGGTACGCCGATGACTGGGACGGCGCCCGGCAGGCCTACCAGCAGTGCCGCGCCGCGTTCACCGAGGCAGGTGACCTCTGGGCGGCCGCGCTCGCGCAGGCCAACGAGGCCGAGATCCTCCTGGAGCAGGGGCGGCTCGAACAGGCCGAGCCCCTTCTCCGGTCGGCCCTGCGGGCCGGCAGGGCTTCGGCTGCCCCCGGGCACACTGCCTTCGTCCTCGGCCTGCTCGGGCGGCACGAGGCTCTCCGCGGAAGACCTGCCGAAGCGCTGAGCCAACTGGCCGAGGCGAGGCGGCTGTACGAGCAGATCGGCGAGCCGCAGGAGGTGCTCGCGACCCGACTGCGGACGGCCGAGTGCCACCTCCTGGCCGGGGCACCGGATCTCGCGCTGGCCGAGCTCGGGGGCCTTCCGCAAGGGACCTCGGACCCGCTGCTGCGACGCGTACGAGGGCTCGCGGCGACCGTCCTCGGTGACACCGAAGCGGGCAGGGCCGACCTCGAGGCTGCCGTCACTGACGCCCGTCGCCGGGGTGCGGATCACGACCTGGTCCTCGCCCTCGCGGCCTTGAGCAGGTGGTACGAGCTGACGGGGCGTCCGGTTCCGGCCGCTCTCCTGACGGAGGAGGCCATCCTGCGTGGGCGCCTCGGGATCGCTCCCGGCGGATCGGTCGAGCTGCCGTCTCCCCAGGTCAGATCATCCGAGGGTCACCCGGCCGGTCGGGGACCCTGACCGTCGCGAACTGCTCACCACCGTTGCGGCGCAGGTCGGCCACGCACGGATCGCCGACGGGGACTGCGCGGCAGGCCTGCAGCGGGCCGACCCACCACGAGCCGACCTGGACGCTGCCGGTGAAGGAGGCAGCCGCAGCCAGGCACACGCGCCACTGCGCGGAGCCGTTGTTCGTCGCCCACTGGACCGCCTGCTTGGTCCAGCGCAGCGTCACCGTCTTGTCGTGGTGCGCCAGCTCGACGGAGACAGGGTCCCGGTAGGGGTTGGCGCGTCCGCTGGACTCGGGATCGGGGTCGCAGGCGACAAGGTCGGCTGCGCTCCACGGGTCGACGCCGACGCCGAACGACAGCCGATCAGCCGCGCCGGCGTCGGTTGCCGGGTCTGCTTGGACAGCCGCTCCCGTGTTGTGCGCGCCGACGGCACCGGTGACGGAGCACGTCGCCGCGCACGTCCCGTACGTCGGCAGCACGCTGAAGGTGGTGGAGGAGGCAGGCGTCAGCCCTGACGCGCTGGCGGACACCTGGAAGCCACGGCCGAGCGTGCTCGAAGTGACACCTGAGGCGCAGCTGCCGAACGTGGCCACGCCACCCACGGTCGCGGTCGACGTCGTGCCGCCAAGGGCCAGGGTGGTCCCGATCGGACTGAGGCTGACAGTGCGCGTCGCTGTGACCGTGCGGCCCTGGGCGTCGACGACGCGCGCTTGCGGGGCAGGGCACATCGAGACGACCGGCGTGACTCCGGCGCCCGCGACCGCCTGCGAGGACGACACCTGAACTGTCGACGGCTGAACGTCCCAGACCAGGTGGTCCGCGGGGCCTGCCCCCAGGTAGACGACGGGGTCGGTGCCGACCTGCACGAAGTCGTTGCCGACGCCGCTGAAGTCGTTCGACTGCTTCACCGCGCTTCGGATGGTCACCGCCCCCTGCCCGGCCGTCGCTTTGACGGGCACCGTGACGACGAGCGCCTCCCCAGGGGGCACGGCGTTCGTCGTTCCGGGGCCGCTGCTGACCAGCTCCACGACGACGTCGTCCCCCACCTCGGCCGCGGGGCGGACCGTCCAGCCGGTCCGGCTGACCGAGGCGTTGCTCAGGTCGAGACCCTCCGTCTTGAGCACCCGCAGCTGCGCGGAGGCGAACGGCTGGCCGCTGGCCGCGACGCCGGTGCACCCGCAGTTGCGCAGGCTCAGGCTGGCCACGTCCGCGCTCCCCGCGGGGAGGGCGATCACCTGCGGCGTCGCCGTCGCGGAGTAGGCCTTCCCTCCCGGTTGCGGCTTCGCCGCCGACGCGACTGGAGCAAGGGCCGTCAGCACGAGCGCGGCGACGACCAGCGGGACGAGTCGAGCCGGTCTGGCGCCCATGCGGTTCCCCCATGCCCCCGCTAGGCCGGGAGACTGCTTCTCACCCTGCGGCCACGCGACCCTGGTGGCCATGGCTCGTTCGGGCCGTTCGGCCATTCACAGTCAGTGCCTGACCGCTCACCCCGCGTCCACGTCGAGGGGTGCACTCCGTCCCCCCGGGAGGTCAGACGTTGAAGCCCAGCGCGCGCAGCTGCTCGCGACCGTCGTCGGTGATCTTGTCGGGCCCCCACGGCGGCATCCAGACCCAGTTGATCCGGACATCGTTGACGAGCGGGTCCAGCGCGTTGCGGGTCTGGTCCTCGATGACATCGGTCAGCGGGCAAGCCGCAGAGGTCAGCGTCATGTCCAGGGTGACGGTGACGTCGTCGTGCACCATCGCGCCGTACACCAGACCGAGGTCGACGACGTTGATGCCGAGCTCCGGGTCGACGACGTCCTTCATCGCCTCGAGGACGGCGTCCTCGGACGGCTTGGTCTTCGGGTCATCGGCCACGGTCGGGGTCTCTACGGCGTCGCTCATGCTGATTCCTTCTCTCCGACCGCCTGCGCGGTCGCGTCCTTCCAGGCCATCCAGCCCAGCAGCGCGCACTTGACGCGCGCCGGGTACTTGCTGACACCGGCGAAGGCGATGCCGTCCTCGAGCAGCTCCTCATCGGGCTCGAGCTGGCCGCGCGACTGCATCAGCTCGAGGAACGCCTCGTGCGTCGTCAGCGCGTCGTCCACCGGCTTGCCGATGACGAGGTCGGTCATGACCGACGTGGAGGCCTGGCTGATCGAGCAGCCGTGCCCCTCGTAGGAGACGTCCTCGACGACACCGTCGGCGACCTTCACGCGGAGGGTCACCTCGTCGCCGCAGGTCGGGTTGACGTGGTGCACCTCGACGTCGAACGGATCCCGCAGCCCCTTGTGGTGCGGGCGCTTGTAGTGCTCCAGGATGATCTCCTGGTACATCGATGCAGCTGCGTCGCTCATGCTGACCAGAACTCCTGGACCTGCTGGATTCCTTCCAGCAGCGCGTCGATGTCGGCCTCGTTGTTGTAGACGTAGGACGACGCGCGCGCCGT
>JAOPVZ010000118.1 GCA_025965935.1 Frankiales bacterium
GTCATCTCCGGGAACACGACTGCGTGGCAGCCGGACTTCCGCGCGTGCGCCACCCACTGGCTGACCAGGTCGGAGTTGCCCTGCAGGTCACCGACGGTCGTGTCGATCTGGGCGAGCCCGACGCGCAGCTGCGGCATGGGCTCAGCCTACGAGGCGGCCTTGAGAAGCCTCTCGTACTCGTCGTCGGTGAGCTCGACCTCGGCCGCGGCGCAGTTCTCCTCGAGGTGCTCGACCGATCCCGTCCCCGGGATCGGAAGCATCACGGGCGAGCGCTTGAGCAGCCAAGCCAGCGCGAGCTGCGCGTGCGTCGCCTCGTGCTCCTTGGCGATCTCGTCGAGCGGACCGCCCGGCCTCGCCAGCGCGCCGGCCTGGACCGGGAACCACGGGATGAAGCCGATGCCCTCGCGCTCGCAGTAGTCGACCACGTCCTCGCTCTGCCGGTTGCCGAGGTTGTAGAGGTTCTGGACCGTCACCACGTCGACCACCTTGCGGGCCTGCTCGATCTCGGCCACGGTCACCTCGGACAGCCCGATGTGCCGGATGAGGCCGGCGTCCTGGAGCTCCTTGACCGCGCCGAGCGACTCCTCGACCGGCACCTTGGCGTCGATCCGGTGCAGCTGCCACAGGTCGATGCGCTCGACGCCGAGGCGGCGCAGGCTCATGTGCACGCACTGCCGCAGGTACTCCGGCCGGCCGAGCTGCTCCCAGATGTCCGGCCCGGTACGGGTCAGGCCGCCCTTCGTGGCGACGACCACGTCGCCGTACGGGTGCAGCGCCTCACGGATGAGGTCCTCGCTGACGAACGGCCCGTAGCTGTCGGCGGTGTCGATGAAGTCGACGCCGAGCTCGACGGCGCGCCTCAGCACCTGCTTCGCGACCTCAGGGTCCTTCGGTGGTCCCCAGATGCCCTTGCCGGTGATGCGCATCGCACCAAAGCCGAGCCGGTTGACCTCCAGGTCGCCGCCGATCGTGAACCTGCCACTTGCCTTCGTCACGCCTTCTCCTCCGTGGGGGGTTGGGGCTCGTGGCCCCGCACACCCGGCAACCCCCGTCGCGCCAGACTGCTTCCCCTGAAACGCGGTCGTGCCTGAGAAATCGCCTTGCCGGGCGCTGCGGCGAAGAGCGGGTCAGCGCACCCGCACCGGCAGGCGGTCGGCGTGGTCGAAGAAGGCGCGCGTCGACGGGAGCGACAGGATCACGATCGAGACCGCCGCGCCGGTGGAGGCGTTGTTGTTGAGCCAGAACGCGGTCACCATCGCGGCCGAGGTGGAGACCATGAGCGTCCACCAGGCCAGCCGGGACGGCAGCGTCATGAGGCGGGCACCCAGCAGCAGGAACGAGGCACACGTGAGCAGCACCCACGCGTCGTCGGTGCCGCGCACGACCTCGGTGAGACCGAAGGCCAGCAGCGCCCAGGCGCACAGGGCCGAGTAGGCGGACAGCGCGCGCAACGGCATCGGCATGCCGTCGAGGCGGAAGAGCAGGCGCTTCATGCGCGGGCCGTCCTTCGTTCGGGCTTGGGAAGCAAGGCTAACGCTGCTCGGGCCTCCTGACGCAGTCGCGCACAGGTGATGTTCAGGCCTAGGGGGTTGCTGTGAAGTCGGCGGGTGGCGCACCGTCGACGTCGGCTGTGAGGCGACCGACCGCCGGGGCCCCGAACCGGAAGGCGTAGGAGGCGTCCACGAAGCGGCCGAGCAGGCCCTCCACGTCGCTGGTCCAGGAGCCGTGCGCCGGCACCGCGAGCGCCACCAGCACTTCGTCGAGCAGTGCGCCGGCGGGGCTCCAGAAGGCCAGGCGCAGCTCGCCCGTCCAGGGCGTCGGCCGGTCGTTGGCGGCGTGGACGGCGACGCCGTCGAGGCCCTCGTCGGTGAACCAGACGGCGCGCGGCGCGAGGATCCTGGCCAGCTGGTGGTAGGGCGGCTTGGGTGTGCCGTCGTGCTCGATCACTCCCCAGCCGTGGCCGGGCTGCGGGTCGCGCAGCCACAGCACGAGGCCGCCGCGGTTGGGGGAGGCGGCCCGCCGCCAGTCCCCGAACACGTGCTGCATCAGCGCCCCGACGACCTCGCCCCGCGGCCGGCCGAGCTCGGTCGCATAGTGGTCGACGACGTCGGCGAAGTCCCACTCGGAGCCGTTGTCGCGCGGCACCCAGTCGCCCTGCCGCGACGGGTTCGCGAAGGCCAGGCACTCGGAGGCAAAGCGCACGGCGGAGGTGCGTACGTCGGACAGCGGCCGTCGATAGCCCCCGACGCCGAACCAGTGCGCGACCCCGGCGCCGACCCGGAACGGCAACGCCCCTCCGACGGGGGAGTTGCCCACCCACACGGCCTGGTCACCGACCGCCGCCGGCGCCCGGTCGCGCAGGAACTCGGTCTCCCACAGCGTCGGGTCGAGGCCGAGCATGGCGACCTGCTGCGCGGTCTCGCTGCCGCCGCAGACGACGACGAGCGAGGGGTGGCCGCCGGCCGTGTCGAGGAGGGCCGCGAGCTCGTCGTCGAGACCGAGCACGTCGTGCGGGACGTCGAGGTTCGCGAGCGCGAGGTCCTGCCACACCATGACGCCGAGCTCGTCACAGAGCGCGAAGAACTCCTCGGACTCGTAGGGCGCGAGGCCCGGGACCCGCAACAGGTTCATGCCTGCGTTGACGGCGAGCTGGACCGTGACGCGCGGGTCCTCCGGCACGCCCGCGAGCAGACCGGGTGGTGCCCACACGGCGCCGCGCGCCCACACGGGCACGTCGTTGACGACGAGGTCCAGCGATGAGGGGTCGGCGTTCTGCAGGGAGCGGAACCCGACTCGGGCGACCACCTCACCGGCAACGGTCACGTCGTGCAGCACGGGGTCGCCGTGGGTGTGCGGCCACCAGCGGTTGACGTTCGGGATCCGCACCTCCCGGACTCCCGTGACGCCGGCGCACGTCAACTCGAGGTCGGAGATGGAGGTCAGCACTCCCGTCGTGCCGTCCATCGAGGTACGCAGGCCGAGCGCGGGACGGGACGTCTCGAGGGTGACCGGCCGCCACGGACCGACGACCGGCGGGCCGGGCGCGATGCCGGGGCACCTCCCGAGCAGCGTCGTGCGGACCAGCCGCAGGCTGTTGTCGTCCACGATCCGGGTGCGCCAGCGGGCCCGCGGTGGCTTGGCGTCGGGCATCGCCGTGGCGAGTGGCAGGCAGCGGATCTCGACCACGGAGCCGACGCGGACCTCCACAGGCAGGCGGTGGCCGGTGAACATCGACCGGCAGCTGACGAGCACGGTGCCGTCGACGACGACCTCGTAGGACGTGGCCACGCCGCCCACGACGAGCACCGGGTCGTTCGGCACCTCGAGCACGGTGCTCCGGAAGACCCAGGTGCGGTCGTCCAGGTCGTCGCCGCGGTGGGCCTGGGCAACGGTGCCGGGCACGACGACGGGCATGACGGTGCCGTCGTCGGCGACCAGCTCCCAGGGCCCCAGCACACCGCCAGTCTGCCGTGTCGGCGACGCAGGAGAGTCCAAGTGGGACGCGTCGGGCCCGCGTGGCGCGGGCGCGGTCCCACTGGTCACGCCAGACCCACTTGGCATGCGCCGTGTCGGGCACAACTGCACCACCCGAGGGAAGCGGGCCGGGTTGC
This sequence comes from Frankiales bacterium, assembly GCA_025965935.1. Classification (GTDB taxonomy): domain Bacteria; phylum Actinomycetota; class Actinomycetes; order Mycobacteriales; family SCTD01; genus RYN-111. Next base: position 3,612 of record JAOPVZ010000118.1, read on the forward strand.
TGAGCCTGGGCGACCGCCGAGCCCGCCTCACGCCGGGGTTGGTTGTTGCAGTTGTGCCGCGAGAGGGCTCAGGCGACGGTGTCGAGGAGCTCGTGGGCGCGCGACCAGTCGGCGTTGAGCGCGTCGATCAGCGCGGAGGGGTCGAACGGCTTGCGGCGCATCAGCCGCATCGTCAGGGTCCGGGTCGTCGCGGACGCCGCGTCCAGCGCCTCCGCGGCCTCGGCACCTGCGTCCCCGAGCACCCAGCGGACGTGCGCGGCGGCCAGCGCCATCGCGGCGCCCGCCATCCGGGTGGTCGCGAAGGCGAACACGTGGACCTGCTCCGGCGACAGCGCGAGCACGTCGTCGAGCTCCCGGGCCAGCTGCTCGCCGAAGGCCACGAAGGGGGACCGGGCAGGCCGTCGCAGCAGGTTGTCGCGCATCAGCTCCCGCGCGACGACCGGCAGCTCCTCGGGCGACGGCCGCTCGCCGTCGAAGCGGACCACCTCGACGTAGCCGGGGAGGACCTCCGGCACGAGCACCCGCTCGAGGTCCTCGCCGCGCAGAACGTGCAGGCCGGCGTTGTGGAAGTAGACGAGCTTCTTGTCGTCGAGGGTGTCGACCGCGACAGCCGTCTTCACGTGCTGGTTGCGGTAGGCCGTGCCAGCGGTGTCGGGCAGCCACCACCCGTCCACCTCGACGATGAGGGTCCGGCCCTGCGCGATCTGGCTGTCGACGTGCGAGCGGAGCGGCCGGTACGGCTGCAGCTCGTGCACGTCCACGCCGAACAGCGCCTCGAGCTCGTCCGGCCGCGGCTTGAAGAACGTGAACTGGTCGCCCTCGTGGTCGAGCGCCAGCGTGCAGCCGAGGCCGGCGAGCGGCTCGCGCCCGTGGGCGTGCAGCAGCTCGATGATCACGTCGGTCCAGCAGTTGGTCTCGGGGTAGCCGAAGTCGGCCCGGTGCACCCGGTGCGGCTGGTACGTCGAGGGATCCAGTCCGAGCAGGGTGCTCACAACGAGAGCTCCGCGAGCACGTCCGAGGGCCAGCCGCCCACGTCCGTGCCGTGGGTGAACAGCAGCGCCAGCACGCACCGCTCGATGCCGAAGCCGAGGCAGGCGGTGTGCACCGGGCCGGCCTCGGAGACCAGGCCGAAGACGGACGCGAAGTGGTCGCTGTGGGCGTTGAAGGACGCGACGGCCGTCGGGTTGTCGCCGCCGACGGGGACGAGGACCTCGAACTTCAGCTTCTGGGCGCGCTGGCTGCGGGCCAGGACCTTGCCGGTGCGACCGAAGAACGGGTCGTTGGCCTCGTCGAAGGCTGCTGGCAGGCCGAGGGACTGCAGGAACGCCAACGCCCGGTCGCGCCACGTGTCGCGCCAGGCGCCGACCGACTCGGGAGAGCCGGCCCGCACGAGCTCGCGCATGTGGAAGGCGACGAGCCGGCAGGGGTCGTCGGACGGCTCGTGCCGGAACACCCAGGCCGCACCGGTGTCGATGGTGATGCCGTCTGCCGGGACGGGCTGCCGGGCCAGCGCCGGGTAGACCGGGTGGCAGGCGGCCGGGACCATCACCAGCCCCGCAGACTGCAGGTGGCCGCTCCAGTCCTGGTGGGCGTGCGCCTGCTCCCCGAGCTCGAGAGCCTCGGCCTCGTCGCCAAGGAACGCGAACACCGAGCCCGCCAGCTGCGGGAAGGAGCTGAGGTAGTCGACCGACTCCATGTCGTGCCGCGGCTCGACCGGTGGGAACTCCATGGCGATCGCACCCTCGTCGGCCACCAGCTTGGAGATGCGCGCGTCGAGGCGCTGCCGCAGGTCGACGAAGACGGGGCCCTGACCGGTGACGCCCGGGACCCGAGAGGGGACGAGCAACCCCTCGGCGACGAGCTTGTCCCGGAAAGCGCCTTGCTCGCCGGTGGCCTGGGGAACGTCGCGGGCCGAGGCGGCCACTCAGCCCTCCTTGACGACCATGAGCAACGCGGAGTTCGTCTCGTGGAGGCGGTCGTTGCTGACCATCAGGGAGGCGGACAGCGAGTCGCGCAGCAGCCGACCGATCGCGAGCGGCGAGTCGTTGCGGAAGCCCGCGATGCCCGTGATCTCCAGGGCGCCCTGGCAGATCGACGCCACCGACCGGGACACCGAGGTCTTGAGGACGTTGTGCCTGAGCGTGGCGCTCATCGTCTGCAGGGCCGGGCGGCCGGGCTCGGCGTACTCCCGCTGCCAGCGCTCGAGCGCCTCGGCGAGCTGCGCCCTGGTGCCGGACAGCTGCCCGTGCAGCTCGGAGAGGCGTTGCGCCTTCACGCTGCTGCCGTTGGTGCCGGCGGCCTTGACCGACTTCTTGGCGCGTTCGAAGGCCTCGACCGCGATGCCGACCCAGAGGTGGCTCCAGAGCAGGTGCGAGACCGGGACCATCGTCTCGGCGCCCAGCGTGACGTACGGCGTGGGGTGGACCTGCTCGGGAGCGAAGGTCGCGCTGACCGCGAAGCCGGGGGAGCAGGTGCCCCGCATGCCCAGCGGGTCCCAGGTGCCCTTCTTCTCCATCGTCGTCTGATGGCGCAGGTGCATGACGGCGACCTGGTCGCCGCCGTCCGCGTCGGGGCTACGGCGGGTGGTGGTGAGGAAGTCGTCGGCGTACTCGCCGTAGGAGACCGTCGGAGCCTGCTTGACGAGCGTGCAGCTGCCGTCGGATTGGGGCTCGACCGAGGAGATCGACCGGCCCATGTCACCGCCGGTGCCGATCTCGGAGGTGACCGAGCCGATCAGGCGCTGCTCGCGTGTCAGGTCTGCGAGGTAGCCCTTGGCCCACGGCCAGTCGTCGGTCGAGAGCAGGCACGCGACTTCGATCTGGTGCATGGCGAAGACCATGGCCGTGGCGGAGCAGGCGCGGCCGAGCACCTGGCAGGCCTGGGCGACCTCTGCGAACGGCACACCGTCGGCGAGAGCGGACAGCGCCGAGCTGTCCTTGAGGGCGTCGATGCCCTCCTGCGGGAACCGCGCCTCGCGGTCGACGTCGTCGACGTGCTCGGCGGCGACGGCAGCGGCTGCGCGGACGCCGGACAGGAAGTCGCCGCTCATGCCGAGGTGCTCATCAGGCGGCGGTGGCGAGCTCGTCCAGCGCTGCCCGGATGCTCGCGATGCTGGAGAACACCTCGCGGGTCAGCATCCGGTCCGGGAACTCCACGTCAAAGGCGTCCTCGAGCCCCAGCATCACGCTGATGCTGGCGTGCGACGTCATGCCGGCTGCGTACAAGTCGTCGCCCTCCCCGAGGGAATCGGCAGGGACGGGCAGCCGCCCGTGCTCCAACAGCACTGCAAGGATCTTGTCTTCCATAACGTCACTCATCGGCTCGTTCAGCCCTTCCCTTCAGCCAGCACCACCGCGCACGCGGCGTCCCCCTCATGGCTCAGGCTCACCGAGAACGCCGCAAGTCCTTCTTGCTCCGCGCGGAGCGCCGCTGAACCTGCCAATCTGAGCTCGACATGGCCCCCGGGCTGGCGCAGCACTTCGATGTCGCTCCACGGCAGTGCGGTGTCCTCGCGAGGTCTGAGCACCTTGATCGCGGCCTCCTTGGCCGCGAAGCGCCCGGCCAGGCGGGCGGGGTCACCGCCGCAGTCCAGCAGCTCGCGCGAGGTGTAGACCCGGGTGAGGTACCGGTCGCCGTGGGCGGCCACCGCATCCCGCACGCCCGACACCGACGTCAGGTCGATCCCGACGCGCATCCCCGCTGGCAGAGCCATGGCTGCATCATGCCTTCTGCAAGCACGGCGGTCACGGACGTGTCCGCGTCCCGCGAGCCGTGCCACCTGTCAGGATGGGCGGCATGGAGAAGCAGCAGGAGTTCGTGCTCCGAACGCTGGAGGAGCGGGACATCCGCTTTGTCCGGCTGTGGTTCACCGACGTGCTCGGCACGCTGAAGTCGGTGGCCATCGCCCCGGCGGAGCTCGAGGGCGCCTTCGCCGAGGGCATCGGCTTCGACGGCTCGGCCATCGAGGGCTTCGCGCGGGTGCAGGAGAGCGACATGCTCGCCAAGCCTGACCCAGCGACCTTCCAGGTCCTGCCGTGGCGCGGGGAGAACCCGGGCACCGCCCGCATGTTCTGCGACATCACGATGCCGGACGGCACCCCCAGCTGGGCGGACCCGCGGCACGTGCTGCGCCGGGCCCTGGCCAAGGCCAAGGACGCCGGCTTCACGTTCTACACGCACCCGGAGATCGAGTTCTTCCTCCTCAAGAGCGCCGAGCAGCCGCCGGTCCCGGTCGACATGGGCGGCTACTTCGACCTCACGCCGCACGACGTCAGCCACGACTTCCGCCGTACGACCATCACGATGCTGGAGCGGCTCGGGATCTCGGTCGAGTTCAGTCACCACGAGGTCGCGCCCGGCCAGCAGGAGATCGACCTGCGCTACGCGGATGCGCTGTCGACGGCTGACAACATCCTGACGACGCGGCACGTCATCAAGGAGGTGGCGCTGACCCAGGGCGTCTACGCGAGCTTCATGCCGAAGCCGTTCAGCGGCCTGCCCGGCTCCGCCATGCACACCCACCTGTCGCTGTTCGAGGGCGACCAGAACGCCTTCTACGACGGTGGCGACCCGCTGCACCTGTCGTCGGTGGCGAAGCACTTCATCGCCGGCCTGCTGCGGCACGCCGCCGAGATCACCGCCGTGACGAACCAGTGGGTGAACTCCTACAAGCGGCTCACGTGGGGCGGCGAGGCGCCGAACTACATCTGCTGGGGCAGCAACAACCGCTCCGCCATGGTCCGGGTGCCGATGTACAAGCCGACCAAGGGCAACAGCACCCGCATCGAGGTCCGCAGCCCGGACAGCGCCACCAACCCCTACCTCTGCTTCGCCGTGCTGCTGGCCGCCGGCCTCAAGGGCATCGAGGAGGAGTACCCGTTGCCGCCCGGCGCGGAGGACGACGTCTGGGCCCTCACCGACGCCGAGCGCCGCAAGATGGGGATCATCCCGCTGCCCGGCTCGCTCGCCGACGCGATCACGGTGATGGAGGGCAGCGAGCTGGTCGCCGACACCCTCGGCGAGCACGTCTTCGACTTCTTCCTGCGCAACAAGCGGGAGGAGTGGGCGGCGTACCGCCAGCAGGTCACGCCGTTCGAGCTCGACCGGTACCTCCCGGTGCTCTAGGTGGTCGCTCTGGTCATCACGCACACGGAGTCGGAAGACCCTGGCCTGCTCGGGACGTGGCTGCCCGAGGCTGGTCTTGGTCTCAAGGTCGTCGAGCCGTGGCGCGGCGACGACCTGCCGCAGTCGCTCGACGGCTTCGACGCACTGGTCGTCATGGGAGGGCCGCAACAGGCCTACGACGACGGGTCCGCGCCCTGGCTGCGGGCGACCAAGGAGCTGATCCGCTCGGCGGTGGCCAACGGACTCCCGACCCTCGGTGTCTGCCTCGGCGCGCAGCTGCTCGCGGAGGCGACCGGCGGTCGGGTGCAGCCGGGGGAGCACGGCCCGGAGGTCGGCGCCAAGCTGGTCGCGAAGCGCGACGCCGCGGCCGCCGATCCGCTGTTCTGGGACCTGCCTCTGTCGCCGGTCGTCGTGCAGTGGCACTGGGACGCGGTCACCGACCTGCCTCCGGCCGCGACGCTGCTGATGTCGTCGCCGACCTACCCGCACCAGGCCTTCCGCGTCGGGGAGCGGGCGTGGGGGATCCAGTTCCACATCGAGACCGACGCCGCGATGGTGGGCCGCTGGGCCGATAACGACCGCGGCGACCTGCTCGAGCTCGAGATCGACCCTGACGTGGTGCTCGGCCGCACCGTCACGGAGATCCCCGAGATCGAGGAGGTCTGGGGCGAGGTTGCCCGGAGGTTCGCGCGGCTCGCCCTCGCACGATGATCGAGCTGCGCACGGTGCTGTACGAGCAGGCGGAGCACCTGGCCGAGGCGATGTCCGACGAGATGAAGGTCCTCTACGAGGACGACGAGGGCGCATCGCCGGCGGTGGCCGCCGACTTCAACCCGCCGATCGGCGTCTTCCTCGTCGGCGCGGTCGAGGGCGCCGATGTCGCCTGCGGTGGCCTGAGGTTCCTCGCGGAGGGCGTCGGCGAGGTCAAGCGGATGTACGTCGACCCGGCGCATCGCGGCCGTGGCTACTCCCGAGTGCTGCTGAGGGCCCTCGTCCAGCATGCGCGCGACGTCGAGCTGCGCGAGGTCCGGCTCGAGACCGGCAGCAGGCAGCCGGTGGCTATGGCGCTGTACGAGTCGGAGGGCTTCGCGCCGATCCAGCCGTTCGGCTACTGGGCCGACCACCCCGAGACCCGCTGCTTCTCCCTGACGTTGTGAGCGAGCGGATCAGCGAGACCGGCCGGCTCGTCCGGCTGGGGTTCGCGGACACCGGCACCGCGGTCGAGTCGCTGACCGCGGCCCGCCTCTGGGTCGACGGCGGCCCGGCCGATGCCGAGGCGGGCGCGGTCGTGATCGCGCTGGGCGAGACGCCCGATCCGGACCTCGCCGCGGCCACCCTCGCTCGGCTGGTGGAGGCTGTCCGGCACCCGCAGGAGCTGCTCGACGGGCTCCGCGAGCGGGAGGGGCTGCGCTCCCGGCTGCTCAGCGTCCTCGGGACCAGCACGGCCCTGGGCGACCACCTCGTGACGCACCCGGACGACTGGTACGTCCTCGCCGACGACGAGGTGACGACCGTCCGCCCGTCGCTGTTCGGCCTGCAGCGCCAGCTGCTCGATGCCGTCGGCGCATCCCCACGGGACCCGTTGCCGTGGGGTACCGGCGGTGCCGTCGCTTCGGGCACCGACGTCGTGCCGGCGCTGCGCTCGGCGTACCGGCGTTGTCTGCTTGCCCTGGCAGCGCGCGACCTGTCCGGCACGATGGCGGTCGAGGATGTGGCCGCCGAGCTGGCCGACCTCGCGAGCGCCACACTGTCCGCCGGGCTGGCCGTCGCGCGTGCCGCGCTGCCCGAGGGTGCGGCGGAGGTGCGGCTCGCCGTCATCGGGATGGGCAAGTGCGGCGGCCGGGAGCTCAACTACGTCAGCGACGTCGACGTCGTCTTCGTCGCCGAGCCGCACAGTGACGACCAGGGCGCATCCGACGAGCAGGCCGCTCTGCACACCGCGACGCTGCTCGCGAGCAAGATGATGCAGGTCTGCGGCGAGGTGGCCTGGCCGGTCGACGCCGCGCTCCGCCCGGAGGGCAAGTCAGGGCCGCTGGTGAGGACGCTCGCGTCGCACGCGGCCTACTACCAGCGGTGGGCGA
>JAOPVZ010000201.1 GCA_025965935.1 Frankiales bacterium
GTCCGCGTCGACGTCGGGCTCCATCACGGGCAGCGTCATGCCGATCTGCATGCGCGCACTGTGCCGCACGAGAGCGGGTCAGGCGGCGGCGACCGCCGAACGGACCTCCAGGTCGTCGCCGACCCGGTCGACCACGACCTCGTCGCCGTCATGGATCTCACCCGCGAGCAGGGCCTTCGCGAGCCGGTCACCGATGGCCTTCTGCACCAGTCGCCGCAGCGGCCTTGCGCCGTAGACCGGGTCGTAGCCGGTGAGCGACAACCACTCCTTCGCAGCGTCGGTGACCGTGAGCCTGAGCCGCCGGTCCTGCAGCCGTCGGGCGAGCGCCGCGACCTGCAGGTCGACGATCTGCGTGAGCTCCTCGGTGCCGAGCGCGTCGAAGACCACAATGTCGTCGAGCCGGTTCACGAACTCCGGCTTGAAGGCGGAGCGGACAAGGTCCATGACCTTGTCCCGGCGCTGGTCAGGGGTGAGCAGCGGGTCGGTGGTGAAGGCCGAGCCGAGGTTCGAGGTCAGCACCAGAATGGTGTTGCGGAAGTCGACCGTGCGGCCCTGCCCGTCGGTGAGCCGGCCGTCGTCGAGCACCTGCAGCAGCACGTCGAAGACGTCCGGGTGCGCCTTCTCCACCTCGTCGAAGAGCACCACGGAGTACGGACGGCGGCGGACCGCCTCAGTGAGCTGGCCGCCCTGGTCGTACCCGACGTAGCCGGGCGGAGCGCCGACCAGTCGGGCGACGGCGTGCTTCTCGCCGTACTCGCTCATGTCGATGCGGGTGAGCGCGCGCTCGTCGTCGAAGAGGAAATCGGCGAGCGCCTTGGCCAGCTCGGTCTTGCCGACGCCGGTGGGTCCGAGGAACAGGAACGAGCCGGTGGGCCGGTCCGGGTCCGAGATGCCCGCACGGGCCCGGCGTACCGCGTCCGAGACCGCTTGCACGGCGGCGCGCTGGCCGACGAGGCGGGCGGCGAGAGCGTCCTCCATCCGGAGCAGCTTGGCCGTCTCCCCCTCCAGCAGCCGCCCGGCAGGGATACCGGTCCAGGCCGCGACAACCTCGGCGATGTCGTCGGCGGTCACCTGCTCCTTCACCATCGCGTCGGTCGCAGGCACCGCAGACTGCTCGAGATCCCTTGTGACAGAAGGGATCTCGCCGTACTGGAGGCGAGACGCGGTCTCCAGGTCGCCGTCCCGCTGTGCGCGCTCGAGCTGCGATCGCAGGTCGTCGAGCCGCTTCTTCAGCTCGCCGACACGGTTGAGCCCGGTCTTCTCCTGCTCCCAGCGGGCCATCAGGCCGGACAGCTCCTCGGAGCGGTCCGCGAGCTCGCGGCGCAGCGAGGAGAGCCGCTCGACAGCGGCAGCGTCGCTCTCCTTGGACAGGGCCAGCTCCTCCATCTTCATGCGGTCGACCGCGCGCTGCAGCTCGTCGATCTCGACCGGGCGGGAGTCGATCTCCATCCGGAGCCGGGACCCCGCCTCGTCGACGAGGTCGATGGCCTTGTCCGGCAGGAAGCGGGCCGTGATGTAGCGGTCGGACAGTGCCGCAGCCGCGACCAGCGCGCCGTCGGTGATCTCGACCCCGTGGTGCGCCTCGTAGCGGCCCTTCAGGCCACGGAGGATCGCGATGGTGTCCTCCACCGTCGGCTCGCCGACGAGCACCTGCTGGAAGCGCCGCTCCAGCGCCGGGTCCCTCTCGATGTTCTCGCGGAACTCGTCGAGGGTCGTCGCGCCGACCATCCGCAGCTCGCCGCGGGCGAGCATCGGCTTGAGCATGTTGCCGGCGTCCATCGAGCCTTCGGCCTTGCCGGCACCGACGACGGTGTGCAGCTCGTCGAGGAACGTGATGACCTCGCCGTCGCTGTCCTTGATCTCCTGCAGGACCGCCTTGAGCCGCTCCTCGAACTCCCCGCGGTACTTCGCGCCGGCGATCATCGCGCCCAGGTCGAGCGCCACCAGTCGCTTGTCGCGCAGGGACTCCGGCACGTCGCCGGCGACGATCCGCTGGGCGAGCCCCTCGACGACGGCGGTCTTGCCGACGCCGGGCTCACCGATGAGGACGGGGTTGTTCTTCGTGCGCCGCGACAGGACCTGCACGACGCGGCGGATCTCGGTGTCGCGGCCGATGACCGGGTCGAGCTTCCCGTCGCGCGCGGCCTGGGTCAGGTCGACGCCGTACTTCTCCAACGCCTGGTACGACGACTCCGGGTCCTGGCTCGTCACCTTGCGGTCTCCGCCGCGGACCGTCGGAAAGGCGGCGACGAGAGCCTTCGCGGTCGGCAGACCGAGCGGCTGGCCGGACAAGCCGACCACGAGGTGCTCGGTCGACACGAAGTCGTCGCCGTTGGCGTCGGCGGCCTTCTCGGCGGCCTCGAGAGCGGTGAGCACCCCGCGGCTCATGCCGGGGGCGGCGACGCTGCTGCCGCTGGCCTTGGGCAGCGCGGACAGGGTCCTGTCCGCCTGCGCGCGAATCCCGCCGGGCTCGGCGCCGGCGGCGACCAGGAGCGCGGCCGGGACACCGGTGTCGGAGTCGAGCAGGGCCAGCAGCAGGTGGGCGGGGGCGACCTCGGGATGGCCGGCTGCCGCGGCGCGGCGCACCGCGAGCGACAGCGCCTCCTGGGCCTTGGTGGTCAGTCGGTCAGCGTTCAAGGGGGTTCTCCGGGGACGTGTCGGTCAGTTCTCTCGTCACGAACAACACCTCAGGAGTTGAGCCTGTTCCGCTCAAGTCTGAGCCTTCACCGCTCCGGGCGCCACACCACCAGCGAGCTCTTGGGGACCGGGACGAGGTCGCGCCGCAGCGAGGCCAGCACGGAGGCCTCGGTGCGCGCGAGCTCCTCGTTCAGCTCCTGCACCCGCGTCTGCAGCGCCTCGACCTCGTGCTCCAGCTCGATGATCCGCTTGATGCCGGCGAGGTTGACGCCCTCCTCCTGCGACAGCCGCTGCACCTCGCGCAGCAGGGCGACGTCGCGGGCCGAGTAGCGGCGCCCGCCGCCGCCCGACCGGCCCGGGGTGACGAGCCCGAGCCGGTCGTACTGCCGCAGCGTCTGCGGGTGCATCCCCGACAGCTCGGCCGCGACCGAGATGACGAAGACCGGGGTGTCGTCCTCGATCACGACACCTCCTCGGACAGGTGCGCCCGCGGGTCGTCGCGCGCCGCGGCGGCGAAGGCATGCAGGGCCTTCTCCGCCTCCTTGGACACCTTCTGCGG
>JAOPVZ010000211.1 GCA_025965935.1 Frankiales bacterium
TGGGAGACGTTTGGGCAGAGGGGGGTCAGGCCCAGTCGAGGCTGCGCTCGACGGCGCGAGTCCAGCGGGCGTGGGTGCCGTCGTCGCGCACGCCCGGGGTCGGCTCGAAACGGCGGTCCAGCCGCCAGGTCTGCGCCAGCTCCGACGGGCTGGCCCACACGCCGGTGCCCAGGCCGGCGAGGAACGCGGCACCCAGCGCGGTGGTCTCGAGCACCTCGGGCCGCTGCACCGGTACGCCGAGCTGGTCGGCCTGCAGCTGGCACAGCAGGTCGTTCGCCGAGGCGCCGCCGTCGACCTGCAGGCTCGGTACGTGGCAGCCCGCCTCCGACGTCATCGCGTCGACCACGTCGCGCACCTCGAAGGCGATCGCGTCGAGGGTGGCCCGCGCCAGGTGCGAGCGGGTCGTGCCGCGCGTGATGCCGAGCACCGTCCCGCGTGCGTTGGGGTCCCAGTACGGCGCGCCGAGCCCCGTCAGCGCCGGCACGAACACAACCCCGCCGCTGTCCGGGACCTGCCGGGCCAGCGCCTCGACCTCCGGCGCGGACTGGATCACCTGCAGCCCGTCCCGCAGCCACTGCACGGCCGAGCCGGTCACGAACACCGCGCCCTCGAGCGCGTAGGTCAGCGTCCCGTCCGGGGCCATCCATGCCACGGTGGTCAGAAGCCGCTCGCTCAGCACCGGCTCGCTGCCGGTGTTGATGAGCACGAACGACCCGGTGCCGTAGGTGCACTTGCTCCGGCCCTCGTCGTAGCAGCCCTGCCCGAACAGCGCCGCCTGCTGGTCACCGGCGACGCCGGCGATCGGCAGGTCCAGCCCGAGGAACGACACCGGGTCGGTGCGGCCGATCTCGCCCCAGCTCGGCACCACCTCGGGCAGTGCCTTCTGCGGTACGGCGAACAGCTCGCACAGCTCCTCCGACCACCGTCCCTGTCGCAGGTCGTAGAGCAGTGTCCGGGAGGCGTTGCTCGCATCGGTGACATGCCGGCGGCCACCGGTCAGGCGCGCGATGACGTAGGAGTCGACGGTGCCCACCGCCGTACTGCCTGCTTCGACGCCTGCCCACGTCCGGCGGTCGTGCCGTCGCACCCAGGCCAGCTTCGTGGCCGTGAAGTACGGGTCCAGTCGCAGGCCGGTCAGCTCCGCGATGCGCGGCTCGTGTTCCCTCATGTGGTCGCACAGGTGGGTCGTGCGGCGGTCCTGCCAGACGATCGCGCGCCGGGGCGACTGCAGCGTCGTGCGGTCCCAGAAGACGGCGGTCTCGCGCTGCACGGTCAGGCCGACCGCGGTGACCTGCTGGTCATCGAGCGCCTGCCGGCAGGCGGAGATGACGGCGACCCAGATCTCCTCGGGCTCGTGCTCCACCCAGCCGGGCTCGGGGAAGTGCTGCGGGAACTCCTGGTAGCCCCGGCTCAGCACCTGCCCGTCCTCGCTCACGACGAGCGCGGTCACTCCCGTCGTACCGCAGTCGATCGCGAGGACGCTCATCCCAGACCCTTCCAGGGAGGCACCGTCACGCCTCGCGCAGCTTCTGCAGGACGAGCACGTCGATCGCCCCCGGGACCATCCGCTCCTCGTAGTTCTCGACGCCCGCCCAGTCGTCCAGGTCCGCGTACCCCAGCGCCTGCAGCTTGGCGGCGACCTCGGCCGCGAGCTCGCCCTCGAGCGGCAACGTCTCCTCGGGCTTGCCGAAGTACAGCGTGTGCAGCTCGAGCAGCCGCTGCAGCTCGAGCACCGGGTCGGGGTGGTCGTCGACGCGCAGGTCGACGAGGACGTCGGAGCCGCCGCCGTACCCGCCCCCTTCACTGACGACGAGCAGTACGGCGGACTGCCGGCCGCGCCGGTCGCCACCCGCACGGTCGGCGGCGAGCAGCGCTGCGGCCAGCCGGCTGCTGAGCGGCCCAGTCGTCGCCGCGAACGTCTCGGCGAGCGCGTCGACCACCTCCGGACCCGTGAGGATGTTGCCCTGCGCGGCCCAGCCGTCGCCGGTGCGGCCCCCGGCCCAGCCGTGGCACTCCGTGCCCGTCCAGGTGGCCGCGCCCCCGAGCCGGTCGACGATGCCGGCCTGGCGCTGCTCGCGCAGCTCGTCGGTGGCCGTCAGCGCGTCGAGGGTCTGCTGGGCGGTCCGGCCCTCGGCCAGCATCCGCAGCCCGTCGGGCCGGTAGGCCAGGTTCGCGAACGATTGCGTCGCCACCGCACCGACCCCCCACTGGGCCGCCGGTACCGCGGCGCCGACCGCGAGGAACTTGCTCGCGACCGCCACGCCCCACTGCCCGTCCGCCGTCGCCACGATCGAGAAGGTCATGGCTGGGACACTAGGGGAGTGCGCTTCTTCATCGACCTCGAGTTCGGCGACACCGCGTCGGTCGTGACCCTGGTGTCGGTCGCGGCCGTGGCCGAGGACGGGCGCGAGTACTACGCGGTGTCCACGGAGTTCGACCCGATGGCGGTGCACCCGTGGGTGGCGGAGAACGTGCTGCCCCAGCTGCCGCCCGTGGCGCAGTGGAAGCCGCGCCGGCAGATCGCCACCGAGCTCGAGGAGTTCTTCGGCGACGACCCGGTCTGGTGGGCCTGGTACGGCGCCTACGACCACGTCGCGCTGTGCCAGCTATGGGGCGACATGCCTTCCCTGCCGCGGCAGCTCCCCCGGTTCACGCTCGACGTGCGGCAGCTCTGGGAGCACCTCGGTCGCCCGACGCTGCCCGTGCAGGAGAACGGTCTGCACGACGCGCTGCAGGACGCCCGGCACGTCAAGGTCAAGTACGACGCCCTCGCCGAGGCTGCCTACCGGCTGGGAATGCAGGTCTGACTCAGCCCGCCAGCGTGACCGCCAGGGCCACCGCGTTCACCACCGTGTGGACCAGGATCGCGGGCGCGAGGCGTCCCGTGCGCCTCACGAGCATCGCTTGCAGAAGCCCGAACACGGCGGTGGTCCCTGCGATCAGAGCCGCACGTGCCGGGTCCGCCCCCTCGTGCGCGTGCAGTACCCCGAAGAGCAGCGATGACGTGATCGCGGCCGGCCAGAACCCGACTTGCGGCATCATGGTCCGTAGCCACAGGCCCCGGAAGCCGACCTCCTCGATGAGCGGTGCGATGAGGACCGCGGACACCGCCAACAGGGCCACTTGGAGGGCCGGCTGGTGCGTCAGCCCCGACAGGTTGCTGAGCCGCCCTCCGTGCCGCAGTGATGGCAGCGCCGCGAGGGCGACCACCGCCACCGCGATGCGCCCGACGATCTGGGCGCCGAACCAGCGGGCGGCCAGCGGCACGTCGGACCACCTCGGGGTCGACAGGCCGACGGCGTCGCTCCAGCCGCGGGACCTCCTGACCAGCGGCAGGCAGCACAGCAAAGTCAGCACTCCAGCGGCACCCTCGCCGAGGACGGAGGTGAGCCCCGGCGGCAGCCCCGCGACCCCGAACAACCCCTCGAGCGCCACCACGCCGACGGTGAGAACGAGGGCATATCGGAAGGTCTTGCGGAGCACCCCCCGCTCGGCCTGGCGGTGGACCGACTCGTCGAGCATCCATCGCGTGTCCAGGTGGTGCGCTTGCCGTTCCTCGGCAGCGGCCGTGCCGAGCGCGGTCATGACCGGCCCGAGCCGGGGTTGTCTGCGGCTTCACGGAAGCGGTTCTCGACCTGGTACGGCTCAATGCCGCTCTGGCGCTTCCGCGCCTTCTTGAGGCGCAGCCGGGCGACCAACAGCCCGATCGCCAGGCCGACGAGCACCACGAGCGGCCACGCCCAGACGGGCGGCGGTCGGTGATCACCGCGGTCGCCGAGCGTGTAGCGCCACAGCTCATAGGCGCCCAGTCCGCCGGCCAGGAATCCCGACAGCGCCGCGTAGCGCGCAGGATGCGAGGTGAGCCGCTGGTCCGCAGCCCGCAGGACGCGCTCCTGCACCTCAGGGTGCGCCCGGGTCCACCGGGCCTGGTAGAAGAACCACACCGCGAGGCCGAGCGGTAGGAGAGCGAAGGCGGCGACGACTGGCTCCTCGGCCAGCCCCACGCCGAGGAGCACCAGCCCGAGCACCGCTGCGTAGCCGCTGCTCACCAGCGCCCAGCCCGGCCGGGGGGTGTACATCAAGCGCTCGCGACCGTGCAGCACCGACATGTGCCGGACCTTCCCGCGGTGCGCTTCTGCAAAACGGACAAATCGGTCAGGCCGGGGTGAGGACCTCGATGGTGACCTGGGCGAGGCCGGAGTACCCGAGGGCGCGGGCGCCGGCCAGGCTCATGTCGAGGATGCGGCCGGCGACGTAAGGGCCGCGGTCGTTGACCAGGCAGTTCACCGCGTACCCGTTGGCGGTCACGTGGATGACCGTGCCGAGCGGAAGCTCCTTGTTGGCGCAGGTGAGCCGCTCCTGGTCGTAAGGCGCGCCGGAGGCGGTGGGCCGTCCGACGAAGCCGGGGCCGTACCAGGAGGCGATGCCCGAGGCGGTCTGTCCCGTCGCGACGTAGCCGGCGGGGATGGCGCCTCCGGACTGCTCGAGCAGCGCGTTGACGGGCGCCTGGTCGTCGAGGGCTTGTCGTGCGCGGGCGGTCTGCGCGGGGGTCAGCGCGAAGCTGACCTCGGTGGAGACGTTGTCGAGCGCCGCGCGCTGGGCGTCGAGCTGGGCCTGGACGGCGGCGAGGTGCTCGGCGTCGGCGATGGCCTTGGCCTGCAAGTAGAGCTCCCGGGCCGTCTCCTCCTCGGCGAGGACCGCCTGCGCCTGGCCCATCAACTTGTTGCGGAAGGCGTCGGCCTGCTGCTGCAGGGCTGCCACCGCCTTCTTCTGGGTCGTCACCGCGTCCACCAGTCGCTGGTCGACATCGAGCCCGGCGGCCGCGGCTCGGGTGGCGAGGATCTCCGCAGACGGCGCGGCGAGCTGGTACTGCCAGGCGCTGAAGCCCTGGTCGTTGGCCATGTAGGCGTGCCGCGCCTGCACGTCGAGCGCCAGCTGTGCGGCGTACCGGGCGTCGTCGAGACGCGCGTAGGCGACCCGCAGGCCGCCGTCCTGCGCCGCTGCCCGGTTGAGGGCGTCGCTGAGCTGCTGCGCGTGCTGCGTGACGCGGGACAGCTCCTGGGTGAGCCGCGGCAGGTCAGCGCTGGTCAGGGGCTTCGGGGCGGCATGCGCGACGGACGGCAGGCAGGGCAGTGCCGCCGCGAGGAGGGCAGCACTCAGCAACCGGGCGACACGCACGTCTGGTGCTTCGACGTGTTGCGGTCGCGCCTTGACCTGCAAGGGTGGGCGCATGCGAATCGGAGTGCTCACTGGTGGGGGCGACTGCCCCGGTCTGAACGCGGTCATCCGCGCGGTCGTCCGCAAGGGCGTGGAGGTCTACAAGCACGACTTCGTGGGCTTCCGGGACGGGTGGAAGGGGCCGCTCGAGGGCGTGACGATGACGCTCGACGTGCCGGCCGTGCGCGGGATCCTGCCGCGTGGCGGCACCATCCTCGGTTCCTCGCGCACCAACCCGATCAAGGTCGAGGGCGGCGTCGAGCGGATCCGGGACAACCTCGCCGCGTCCGGCGTGGACGCCCTGGTGGCCATCGGCGGCGAGGACACTCTCGGGGTCGCGACCGCCCTGGCCGCCGAGGGCCTGAACGTCGTCGGGGTCCCCAAGACGATCGACAACGACTTGGGTGCGACGGACTACACCTTCGGCTTCGACACCGCCGTGCAGGTCGCCGTCGACGCGATCGACCGGCTGCACACGACCGCCGAGTCGCACCACCGGGCGCTCATCGTCGAGGTGATGGGCCGGCACGCCGGCTGGATCGCGCTGCACTCCGGGCTGGCCGGCGGCGCGAACGTCATCCTCATCCCCGAGCGGCCCTTCGACATCGACCAGGTCTGCGACTACGTCAAGCAGCGCTTCGAGCAGCACTACGCGCCCATCCTCGTGGTCGCTGAGGGAGCGACGCCGGCGAAGGGCACGATGGCCCTGCAGGCCGGCGAGCTCGACGCCTTCGGGCACGTCCGGCTCGGCGGCATCGGGCAGGTGCTCGAGCGCGAGATCGAGGCGCGCACCGGCTACGAGTCCCGGCAGACGGTGCTCGGGCACGTCCAGCGAGGTGGTACGCCCACCGCCTACGACCGGGTGCTGGCGACCCGTTTCGGGCTGCACGCGATCGACGCGGTCCACGAGGGCGACAGCGGCGTGATGGTCGCGCTGCAGGGCACCGAGATCGTGCGGGTGCCGCTGTCCGCCGCGACCAGGGAGCTCAAGCTGGTGCCGCTCGAGCGCTACGCCGAGGCCGAGGTCTTCTTCGGCTGAGCCCCCGCGCTTTCTTCGGCTGAGCCCGCGCCAGGGGGGTGTGCGGCTGAGCCCTACAACAATTGCTGCCATACCCGGCAGCAATTGTTGTAGGCACCGCAACCCACCACCTCAGGGGAGCGCCTTGTAGGACGCGACGGTCGGGATGGTCTCCGTGCCGGCGCTGCTCGGGGCACGTCAGCCGGGCGCCGTGGGAGGGTTCGCGAGGTGACGACCCGACGCCAGGTGCTCCTGGGCGGCGCGGCCCTGGCCCTGAGCGCGTGCACCAGGAGTCGCCCGCACGGGTTCGTGTCCGGCGAGTTCCGCTCCTCGGCGATGGGCGGCAAGGTCGGGTGGGCGATGTACCGCCCCGAGGAGCGGCCGCTGCCGCTGTTCCTGGTGCTGCACGGCCGGGGCGGCAACCACAACACCGCCTTCGACGACCTGCACCTCGACCGTGTGCTGCGTGGGGTGGTGAGCCGGGGCGTGGCGCCGTTCGCGATCGCGACCGT
>JAOPVZ010000238.1 GCA_025965935.1 Frankiales bacterium
GCGACAGGCAACGTGCACTCCAGGCCGGGGCAGTCGGCGACCAACCTGGCCATCGTCAAGCTGGGCGCCGACCACGGCTTCAAGGTCCGTACGACGCTCGGCACGACCGACGTCGTCGCGGACATCGCCGGCTGGTACGACGCCTCGGCACCCGGTCTGTTCCGGCCCGTGCTGCCGCAGCGGCTGTTCGGCCCCACCAAGATGCCGGCCACGGTGAAGGACACGAAGGTGGTCGGCCTCGGCGAGGGCTTCGGGATCCCGGTCGGCGCCACGTCGGTCGTCCTCGACACGGTCGCCTCGTTCCCCAGTGCGACTACGTTCCTGTCGACCTACGCGACCGGTACGTTCCCCGGCATCACGACCCTGACGGTCGCGGCCGGCAAGAGCGCGAGCGGCGCGTCGATGACGACGCCGAGTGCCGGTGGCAACGTCAGGGTGAAGAACGCAGCCGGCACGTCGACGGTCAGCCTCGACCTGTTCGGCTACTACGCGCCCTAGCAGCGGCAGTACGACGAGAGGGCCCCGTCCGCTTCGGATGGGGCCCTCTCGTCGTACCGCTCGCTCTTATGCCTCGTCGTCGATCCAGGCCATCATCGGGCGCAGCTTGGCGCCGACCACCTCGATCGGGTGCTCGGCCTGCTCCTTGCGGAACTGCGTCATCTCCACGCCACCGTTGTCGTCGTCGGCGATGAGCCGGTTGACGAAGGTGCCGTCCTTGATGTCCGAGAGGATCTTCTTCATCTCCGCCTTGGTGGCCTCGGTGACGATGCGCGGGCCGGTGACGTAGTCGCCGAACTCGGCGGTGTCCGAGATGGACCAGCGCATCTTGGCGAGCCCGCCCTCGTACATCAGGTCCACGATGAGCTTGAGCTCGTGCAGGCACTCGAAGTACGCCACCTCGGGCTGGTAGCCAGCGTCGATGAGGGTCTCGAAGCCCGCCTGGACCAGGGCGCTGGCGCCACCGCAGAGGACGGCCTGCTCGCCGAACAGGTCGGTCTCGGTCTCCTCGGTGAAGGTGGTCTTGATGACGCCGGCGCGGGTACCACCGATGCCCTTGGCCCACGAGAGAGCGAGGGCCAGGGCGTTGCCGGTCGCGTCCTGCTCGACGGCGACGAGGCACGGAACGCCCTTGCCGTCGACGAACTGACGACGCACCAGGTGACCGGGACCCTTGGGCGCGACCATCGCGACGTCCACGCCGGCGGGCGGCGTGATGAGCCCGAAGCGGATGTTGAGGCCGTGCCCGAACAGCAGTGCCTTGCCGTCGGTGAGGTGCGGCTCGACGTCCTCGGCGTACAGCTTCCGCTGCACGGTGTCGGGCGCCAGGATCATGATGACGTCTGCCTCGGCCGCCGCCTCGGCGGGTGTGACGACGCGCAAGCCGTCGGCCTCCACCTTGGCCCGCGTCTTGCTGCCCTCGGGCAGGCCGATGCGGACGTCGACGCCCGAGTCGCGCAACGACAGCGCGTGCGCGTGGCCCTGCGAGCCGTAGCCCAGGACGGCGACCTTCTTCCCCTGGATGAGGGACAGGTCGGCGTCGTCGTCGTAGAAGACCTCTGCGGCCATTTTGGTGTTCCTTCCTTAGCTTGCTGAGCGGAGACGGTTCTCGGACCCGGTCATCGACCGCGAACCGCGACCCACGGCGACCATGCCGGACTGGACGAGCTCCCGGATGCCGAACGGCTCCAGGACCTTGATGAGCGCGGCCAGCTTGTCGGCCGTGCCTGTTGCCTCGATCGTGACGGCATCGGTGGCGACATCGACGACCTTGGCACGGAAGAGCTGGACGGTCTCCAGCACATGGCTGCGGGTCGCGAGGTCCGCCTTGACCTTCACCAGGAGCAGCTCGCGCTGCACGGAGGAGTCAGGGTCGAGCTCGACGATCTTCAGCACGTTGATGAGCTTGTTGAGCTGCTTGGTGACCTGCTCGAGCGGCAGGTCGTCGACCGTGACGACGATGGTCATGCGCGAGGTGGTGGGGTGCTCCGTCGGACCGACCGCCAGCGACTCGATGTTGAAGCCGCGGCGGCTGAACAGCGCTGCGACGCGGGCCAGGACACCGGGCTTGTTCTCGACGAGCACGGACAGCGTGTGGGTGGTCGACATCAGACGTCGTCCTCTCCCCAGACCGGACGGGTGTCCCGCGCGGCGAGGATCTCGTCGTTGCTGGTGCCGGCGGGCACCATCGGCCAGACCATGGCGTCCTCGCCGACGACGAAGTCGATGACGACCGGCATGTCGTCGACGGCCATGGCCTTCTCGATGGTCGCGTCGACGTCGCCCTTGGTCTCGCAGCGCAGCCCGATGCAGCCCATCGCGTCAGCGAGCTTCACGAAGTCGGGTACCCGACGGGAGTCGAGCCCGGTGTTGGAGTAACGGCTGTTGTAGAAGAGCGTCTGCCACTGCCGCACCATGCCGAGGTTGCCGTTGTTGATGATGGCGACCTTGATCGGGATGCCCTCGATGGCGCAGGTGACGAGCTCCTGGTTGGTCATCTGGAAGCAGCCGTCACCGTCGATCGCCCAGACCGTCGCCTCGGGACGACCGACCTTGGCCCCCATGGCCGCCGGCACGGCATAGCCCATGGTGCCGGCGCCTCCGGAGTTGAGCCAGGTGTAGGGGTTCTCGTAGCTGATGAACTGCGAGGCCCACATCTGGTGCTGGCCGACGCCGCTCACGTACAGGGCGTCGGGGCCAGCGATGCGGCCGATCCGCTCGATGACGTACTGCGGCGCGAGGCTGCCGTCGTGCGGCTCCTCGTAGCCGAGCGGGTAGGTGTCGCGCCAGCCGTCGACCTGCTTCCACCAACCGGTCAGGTCGGCGCGGGTCGTGGCGAAGGCCTCCTGCACCGCCACGATCAGGTCGGCGATCGTCTCCCGGCAGTCGCCCACGATCGGCACGTCCGCGGTCCGGTTCTTGCTGATCTCCGCGGGGTCGATGTCGGCGTGGATCACCTTGGCGCCAGGTGCGAAGCTGCTCAGCTTGCCGGTGACGCGGTCGTCGAAGCGGGCACCCAGGCAGATGAGCAGGTCGCTCTTCTGCAAGGCCGTGACGGCGGCGACCGTGCCGTGCATCCCGGGCATGCCCAGGTGCTGCTGGTGGCTGTCCGGGAACGCGCCGCGGGCCATCAGCGTGGTGACGACCGGGATGCCGGTGAGCTCGGCAAGCACCCGCAGCTCGGCGGCGGCGCGGGCCTTGAGGACGCCACCGCCGACGTACAGGACGGGACGCTGGGCCTCGGCGATGAGGCGGGCTGCCTCGCGGATCTGCTTGGCGTGCGGCCGGGTCGTCGGGTGGTAGCCGGCCAGGTCGAGCGTGGGCGGCCACGCGAACGTCGTCTGGTTCTGCAGGATGTCCTTCGGCAGGTCGACCAGCACCGGGCCGGGGCGTCCCGTCGCAGCGATGTGGAACGCCTCGGCGATGGTCCTCGGGATGTCGTCGGCGCTCTGCACCAGGAAGTTGTGCTTGGTGATCGGCATCGTGATGCCGCAGATGTCGGCCTCCTGGAAGGCGTCCGTGCCGATGGATGCGCTCGGCACCTGGCCGGTGATCGCCACCATCGGGACGCTGTCCATGTAGGCGTCGGCGATCGGCGTCACGAGGTTCGTCGCGCCGGGACCGCTGGTGGCCATGCAGACGCCGACCTTTCCGGTCGCCTGCGCGTAGCCCTCCGCAGCGTGACCCGCGCCCTGCTCGTGCCGAACCAGGATGTGGCGGAGTGCCTTCGAGTCGAAGATCGGGTCGTACGCCGGGAGGATCGCGCCGCCCGGGATGCCGAAGACGACCTCGGCGCCGACGCTCTCCAGGCTGCGCACGAGCGACTGGGCTCCGGTGAGTGACTCCGACATCTCTGCTTCCTTCGGTGCGGTGCTGCGGGCAAAAAAGAACCCCTTGTGCCAAGGGGCACGAAGGGGTCAGCGCGACTGCGGGGAGATCAGCAGTCGCGCTGGAGAACTACGACGATGAGGCGCACGCGCCCAAGCCTGCCCGTCCGTGGCACCTGGTGTCAACTTTCTGAGACACCCGTCCCACATCCTGAGATCCACTCCCCGGCGATGAACGGATACTGCGCTGCTGGACTCAGGGCCGAGAACAGCTGCGCAGTATCCGTTCACCCAGCTCAGCCGGTGATGGCGCCTTGGGCGGCGGACCCGACGAGCTTGGCGTACTTGCCGAGCACGCCGGTCGTGTACCGCGGCTCGAGCGGCTTCCAGCCCGCCCGGCGCTGCTCGAGCAGCGCGTCGTCGACCAGCAGGTCAAGGGTGCGGGCACCGAGGTCGAGACGGATCCGGTCGCCCTCCTCCACCAGCGCGATGGGGCCGCCGTCGGTCGCCTCGGGCGCGATGTGGCCGATGCACAGCCCGGTGGTGCCGCCGGAGAACCGGCCGTCGGTGAGCAGCAGCACGTCCTTGCCGAGCCCCGCGCCCTTGATGGCGCCGGTGACCATGAGCATCTCGCGCATGCCGGGGCCGCCCTTCGGGCCCTCGTAGCGGATGACGATGACGTCGCCCTTGTCCAGGGTGCCCTGCTCGATGGCGTCCATGACGCCGGCCTCGCCGTCGAAGACCCGGGCCGGACCCTCGAAGACGTCGCCGTCGAAGCCGGCGCTCTTGACGACCGCGCCGTCCGGCGTGAGCGAGCCTCGCAGGATGGTGAGGCCGCCGGTCGCGTGGATCGGGTTCTGCAGCGTGCGGATGACGTCGCCGTCGAGCGGTGCGATGTCCATCGCGGCGAGGTTCTCGGCCATCGTGCGGCCGGTGCAGGTGAGCACGTCGCCGTGCAGGAGGCCGGCCTCGAGCAGCGCCTTCATGACCACCGGGATGCCACCGATGCGGTCGATGTCGGTCATGACGTACTTCCCGAACGGCTTCACGTCCGCGAGGTGCGGCACCCGGTCACCGATGCGGTTGAAGTCGTCGTAGGACAGCTCGACGCGCGCCTCGTGGGCGATGGCCAGCAGGTGCAGGACCGCGTTCGTCGAGCCGCCGAGCGCCATCACGACGGTGATGGCGTTCTCGAACGCCTTCTTCGTCAGGATCTGGCGCGCGGTGATGCCCTTCTCCAGCATGCCGATGACCGCTTGGCCGGAGCGGAACGCGATGTCGTCACGGCGGCGGTCGACGGCCGGCGGGGCCGCCGAGCCGGGCAGCGCCATGCCGAGGGCCTCAGCGGCAGCGGCCATCGTGTTGGCCGTGTACATGCCGCCGCAGGCGCCCTCCCCCGGGCAGGCCGCCTTCTCGATCGCGGTGAGCTCGTCGCGGGTGATGAGCCCGCGCGCGCAGGCCCCGACGGCCTCGAAGACGCTGATGATGGTCAGGTCCTCCTCGGTCCCGTCCGGACCGCGGAGCTTCCCGGGGAGGGTGCTCCCGGCGTACACGAAGACCGACGCGAGGTCGAGGCGGGCAGCGGCCATCAGCATGCCGGGCAGCGACTTGTCGCAACCGGCCAGCGTGACCGTGCCGTCGAGGCGCTCGGCGAACACGACGGTCTCCACCGAGTCAGCGATGACCTCGCGGCTGACCAGCGAGGCGCGCATGCCCTCGTGGCCCATCGAGATGCCGTCGGAGACCGAGATCGTGCCGAACTCCATCGCGAAGCCGCCGGCCTCCTGCACGCCCTTCTTCGCAGCCTTGGCGAGCCGCTGCAGCGAGAGGTTGCACGGGGTGATCTCGTTCCAGGAGGAAGCGATCCCGACCTGGGGCTTGTCGATGTCGTCGTCGGTCAGACCGACCGCGCGGAGCATCGCGCGGGCGGGGGCGCGGCGGTCGCCCTCGGTGACGTCCTTGCTTCTGGGCTTGTCCATGCTGCAGTCCTGGTGATGTGGAGCGAGGCGCCGGGGTGGGGCACGAGCGACAGGCGGTACGGGAAGACTAGGTGACACCATGGTCGGCGTGGAGAGAGTGCAGTTCCGTCCCGACCGGACCGCCGTGACCGCGGTGGCGGTGTTCTTCCTCGGGACCCTCTACCTGGCGCTGACCGGGCCGTGGTTCGCGCCGCTGCTCCTGCTACCCGTCGGGTCGCTGGTGTGGACGCTCCGGGCCCGCGTCGTCGCGGACCCCGACGGCCTCGAGGTCTGCAACGGCCTGGCCAGGCACCGGATCCGCTGGGACCAGGTCGACGCCTTCGAGGTGCACAAGCGCCGGCCGGTGGTGCTGCGCCGCACGGACGGCGGTACGACGGTGCTGACCGCCCTGCCCCGGCAGGACGTGCGCAAGCTGGTCACCGCAGCCGGGCAGCGGTAGTGCCGAGGACGTTCGCCGTCACCAGCGGTGACGGGACGCAGGTCGTCGGCTGGCGGTCCAGCGGTCCAGGTGTGCCGCTGGTCATCGCCAACGGCCTCGGCACGATCCCCGAGGCGTGGCCGGCGCTGGTCGCCGAGGGCAGTGGCTACGACGCCGTGACCTGGTACCACCGCGGCACGTTCGGGTCCTCGCGACCCAAGGACATCAGCCGGATCCGGGTCGAGGACCACGTCGACGACATGGTCGCCGTCATGGACGACCAGGGCCTGGACCGCGCACTGGTGGCGTGCTGGTCGATCGGCGTCAACGTGGCCTTCGAGTTCCTGCACCGGCACCCGGACCGGGTCGCCGGGATCATGGCCGTCGCCGGCGTCCCGGGTGGAACCTTCAGCACGATGGGGGGCCCGCTGCGGATCCCTCGACGGCTGCGCAAGCCGATCTCGGTGCGGATCGCCAAGAGCGGCAAGTACCTCGGCCCGACGGTGACCCGCCTCACCGCGCGGCTGCCCGCCAACCACGGCCTCGCGTGGCTGCTCACGCACACCGGCGTCATGAGCCCACGGGCGCGGCCCGAGGTGCTGCTGCCGATGCTCGACCAGTTCCTCCGGCACGACTGGCAGTGGTACACGCGGCTCGCAGTTGCCGCGGCCAAGCACGACCCGATGGACCTGCACTTCGTCACCTGCCCGGTGACCCTGGTCGCCGGCAAGCACGACATGCTCACCTCGATGCACGACGTGGTCGACGCCGCCGCGAAGATCCCGCACGCGCAGATCGCGGTGCTCGACGGCAGTCACTTCCTGCCGCTGGAGTACCCCGACGAGCTGCATGCCGCGCTCGACGACCTGGCACGGATCGCGGGAGTCCAGAAGCCCTGAGCTCAGGCCGGGGTGAGCGGCAGGGGCAGCAACGCCATCCCGATGTCGCGGCCCATGTGGTCGGTGCGCACCCTCCCGGCGATGCCGTCGTAGAACAGCGCGAGACCGCCGAGCGTCGGGACGAGCGACGGCATACCGACGACCCTCGACCAGGAGCACACCTCGGCGTCGAGGACGAGCAGCCGCTGTGCCTTCGTGAACCTCGTCGGGTCGTCGCTGACATAGGCCCAGACAGCGTCGGTGTACGACAGCCCGTCCGACCCGGGCATGGTGCCGATGTGGTCGGCGAACAACCACCACAGACCGGTGAGGGCGTCGTGGTGCAGAGCGACGTTCTCGAGTCGCTCCGACTGCGGCAGGAGCGGCTGCGCATCGACGTACCAGGGCCCGTCGAGGGAGTCCGCCCGGGCGAGCCCGACCGTGGGACCGACCGAGCTCGAGCCCGACAGGTGCATCAGCCAGGAGCCCTGCCAGCGCAGGACAGGTCCGGGCGAGACGCTCTGGCCGTACCAGCTGCCCCGCGCCGGTAGCACCGCCGGACCGCGCTTCGTCCAGGGGCCTCGCGGCGTCGGTGCGGTCGCGTGCAGCGTCGTGTAGGGCGCCACGGGGATGCGCCGCGGCGCGCTCGTCGCGTGCCGGGCGCCCAGGTAGTACATGTGCCAACGCCGGTCCGGGGCAGCGTCGTCGTGGCGCACGACCCAGGGCGACGAGGCGGAGGCGCGGTCGTAGGAGCCGCTGCGGCCGAGCGGCAGAACCGCCCCGTGCGACGTCCAGCTGCTGCCACCGTCGGAGGACTCCGCCAGGCACGCACGCCAGCCCTGCGGTCCGGCGCCGTCGTAGTGCATGAGCAGCCGACCCGGCTCGCCGGGATCGACGAACACGATGGCCTCGCGGGCACCGAGGCTGTCCGCGCCGTCCGGGGCGCTGCCATGCAGGAGCACCGGCCCCCGGTCGAGGATCGGGAGCCGCAGGGTCGGCGGCGCCGACGCGGGTGCCTGCGGCGAGGCGTGGGCGCGCGGCAGCGCCGAGGCACCACCGACCAGGGCAGCGCCGTACAGCAGCTGCCGTCGCGAGAGCTCCACGCCCCCTCCCCCCTGTGCCCCACCAACGCGCGAGCCCGTCGGCCGACACGGCCGGCGAGCTCGAGCACCCCGCGAAGAGGATAAGCCGGGCAAAGCGCCCGGAGCCGACCGGGCCGGCGTCCTCTCTCCCGCCGACGGCGCGATCCGCAAGACTGGTGGGGTGACCGCCTCATCTGCCGCCGAGCGGCGCAGCCCGGCCGGTCGCGCTGCCGCGACCGCGGCCGACGCGGGCCGGCCGCAGCCCCGCACCGTGACGGGTCGGCTGTTCCGGCTGGTGGCCGACGTGTGGCGCAAGTCCGACCGCGACCGGATCCTCGGGCTGGCCGGCGAGAACGCCTTCATGGGAGTGCTCACGGTCTTCCCGACGCTGCTGGTCTTCGCCGCGGTCCTGGGCCAGCTGCAGAACGTCATCGGGGACCACAACACCCAGCGCGTAGAGGACGCCATCAGCGAGTTCCTCAAGCAGGTGCTGACCTCCTCCGCCAGCGGCGTCGACAAGACCGTGAACAGCCTGTTCACCACCAACGGCAACGCGCTGACGGTGGCCCTCGTCGTCGCCCTGGGCTCGGTGGCGCAGGCGTTCGCATCGGTGCTCAACACCGTGACGCTGGCGTACGACGTCCAGGACCACCGCGGCTGGTGGCACCGCCGGCTCATCGGCCTGCTGCTCGGCATCGGCTCGATCCTCGCCGGTGCCGTGCTCATCACCGCGTTCGTCGTCGGACCGTTCTTCGGCAAGTCCGCCGACGTCGTGTCGCAGGTAGGCATCTCGCAGCACTACGCCTATGTCTGGGCCTACCTGCGCTACCCGGTCGCGCTGCTGGCGCTCATCGCCTGGGCAACGACGCTGTTCCACATCTGCCCGGACCGCCCGGCGCGCTGGCGGTCCGGCATCCCGGGCGCGTTGCTCACGTCGTTCCTGTGGGGCGCGGCGTCACTCGGCTTCAGCAGCTACCTGCAGCTGGTCGTGCCGAGGTCGCCGGTGCTGGGCGCACTCGGTGGCGGCCTCATCCTCATGACCTGGCTGTACCTGCTCTGCTTCAGCCTGCTCGTCGGCGCGGAGCTCAACGCGATCCTGCTGGCCCGCAAGCGCTCCGCGCCCCCACCCCTCGAGATCAACAGCGGATCAGCCGCCTGACACGCCGGGCGTGTCGGCCAGGCGTAGCCCTGTTGACCTCCGCGGGCCCCCTGTTGATCTCCGCACGGCCGGTCGCTAGTCGGAGACGCCGAGCTTGTCGAGGAGGAGGACCCGGACCGCGGCGGCGTCGGCCTGACCGCGGGTCTCCTTCATGACCCGGCCGACCAGCGCACCCACAGCGGCGACCTTGCCGCCGCGGACCTTCTCCGCGGCGTCAGGATCCGCCGCGAGCGCCGCTTCGACGGCAGCCGTCAGCGCACCCTCGTCCTTGACGACCGCGAGACCGCGGGCGGCGATGACGTCGTCCGGTGAGCCCTCGCCGGCGAGCACGCCGTCGACCACCTGCTTCGCGAGACCTGCCGTCAGGTCGCCGGCGGCGACGAGCTCGACGACCCGCGCCACCTGGGCCGGGGTGATCGCGAGCTCGCCGGCCTCCACGCCTGCCGCGTTGGCGGACTGCGCGAGGTGGCCGAGCCACCAGTTGCGCGCCTCGGCGGCGGGCGCACCCGCCTGGGTCGTCGCCAGCACGAGGTCGAGCACACCTGCGTTGACCATGGCCGCCGCGTCGAGGTCGCTCAGCCCGAGCCGGCCGACCAGTCGCTTGCGCGCCACCGACGGCGCCTCGGGCAGCGCCTCTTTCAGCTCCTTGACCCATGCTGGGTCCGGCGCCACCGGCACGAGGTCCGGCTCGGGGAAGTACCGGTAGTCGGTGGCCTCCTCCTTCGAGCGTCCCGGCGACGTGGTGCCGGTGTCCTCGTGGAAGTGCCGCGTCTCCTGCGTGATCCTGCCACCGGAGCGCAGCAGCGCGGCCTGGCGCTCGACCTCCGAGCGGACGGCTCGCTCCACGGAGCGCAGCGAGTTGACGTTCTTCGTCTCGGTGCGGGTGCCCCAGGGCTCTCCCGGCCGGTTCAGCGAGGTGTTGACGTCGCAGCGCAGCGAGCCCTGCTCCATGCGGACGTCGCTCACCTCGAGACCGCGCAGCACGTCCCGGAGCTCGGCCACGTACGCCTTCGCGACGGCAGCCGCCTTCACGCCAGTCCCGACGACCGGCTTCGTCACGATCTCGACGAGCGGGATGCCGGCCCGGTTGTAGTCGACAAGGGAGTGCGTGGCCCCGTGGATCCGACCGGTCGCACCGCCGACGTGCAGGGTCTTGCCGGTGTCCTCCTCGAGATGCACCCGCTCGATCGGCACCCGCACGACGGAGCCGTCGACGTCGACGTCTAGGTACCCGTCGGTGCAGAGCGGCTCGTCGTACTGCGACGTCTGGAAGTTCTTCGGCATGTCCGGGTAGAAGTAGTTCTTCCGCGCGAAGCGGCACCAGGTGGCGATGTCGCAGTGCAGCGCGAGCCCGATCCGGATCGCGGACTCGATGGACTTCGCGTTGACGACCGGCAGCGACCCGGGCAGTCCGAGGCAGACCGGACAGGTCTGCGTGTTGGGCTCCGCGCCGAACTCCGTCGCGCAGCCGCAGAACATCTTCGACGCGGTGCCGAGCTCGACGTGGGTCTCGAGGCCGATGACCGGCTCGAACTCCTCGAGGTCCTTCTCGTAGCTCATCAGGACTCCCAGGAGAGCGTCGGAGCCTGCGCAGGAAGCGCCGCTTCGAGGGCACCGCCGACCTGGTAGAGCAGGTCCTCCCGCAGCGTCGGTGCCATCACCTGCAGCCCGACGGGTAGCCCGTCGGAGAGGCCGGCGGGGAAGGAGGCAGCAGGTCCGCCGTACAGGTTGGCGGGGATGCTGCAGATGTCTTGCTTGTACATCGCGAGCGGGTCCTCGAGCTTGGCCCCCAACGGGAACGCGACGGTCGGGCAGGTCGGCGCGACGAGCACGTCGACCTGCGACCAGGCCGCCTGGAAGTCGCGGGTGATGAGGGTGCGGACCTTCTGGGCCTGGCCGTAGTAGGCGTCGTAGTAGCCGCTGGACAGGGCGTACGTGCCGAGGATGATGCGGCGCTTGACCTCCGCCCCGAAGCCGACCGCGCGGGTCTTCGCCATCACCTCCTCGAGCGAGGCGACGCCGTCGTCACCCACCCGCAGCCCGTAGCGGACCGCGTCGAACCGCGCCAGGTTCGACGACGCCTCGGACGGCGCGATCAGGTAGTAGGCAGGGAGGGCGTAGTCGAAGTGCGGGCAGCTGACCTCACTGACCGTCGCACCGAGCCCGCGCAGCGTCTCGACGGCCTCCTCGAAGCGGGCGGTGACGCCGGCCTCGTAGCCGTCGCCCTGCAGCTCCTTCACCACCCCGATGCGCAGGCCCGTCACGTCACGCAGCCGGGCCGCGTCCACAACCGGCGGGACCGGCGCGTCGATCGAGGTCGAGTCCCGCGGGTCGTGGCCGGCGATGACCTCGTGCAGCAGCGCGGCGTCGAGGACGGTGCGCGCGCACGGGCCGGCCTGGTCCAGCGAGGAGGAGAAGGCGACGAGGCCGTAGCGACTCACGCCGCCGTAGGTCGGCTTGACGCCAACCGTCCCGGTGACCGACGCCGGCTGCCGGATGGAGCCGCCGGTGTCGGTGCCGATGGCAAGCGGGGCCTGGTACGACGCAAGCGCCGCACTCGATCCGCCGCCCGACCCACCGGGGATGCGGTCGAGGTCCCACGGGTTGCGGGTCGGTCCGTAGGCGCTGTGCTCCGTCGAGGACCCCATGGCGAACTCGTCCATGTTGGTCTTGCCGAGGATGACCACCCCGGCCGCCTTGAGCCGGGCGGTGACGGTCGCGTCGTACGGCGGTCGCCAGCCCTCGAGGATCCGCGACCCGCAGGTCGTGGGGATGCCCTCCATGGTCATGACGTCCTTGAGCGCGAGGGGCACGCCGGCCAGCGGGCCGGTGATCTCGCCCGCGTCGACGCGCTTGGCCTGCGCGAGGGCGCCGTCGGCGTCGACGTGCAGGAAGGCGTGGACGCGGTCGTCCACCGCGGCGATCCGGTCGAGGTGCGCCTGGGCGACCTCGACGGCGCTGGCCTGACCGCTGGTGATGGCCTCGCGCGTCTCGACGGCCGTGAGCCGGGTGAGGTCCGTCATGCCTCGTCCGTCAGGATCTGGGGCACGCGGAAGCGACCGTTCTCGGCGGCTGGCGCCCCGGCCAGCACCTGGTCGCGCGGCAGCGACGGCACGACGACGTCGGGGCGGGTGACGTTCTCCAGCGGCACGGCGTGAGAGGTCGGCGGCACGTCGGCGGCGTCCGTGACCTCCGAGATCTGGGCGACGGCACGCAGGATCACGTCGAGCTGGCCGGCCAGCAGGTCGAGCTCGCTGTCGTCCAGCGCGAGGCGCGCGAGGCGCGCGAGGTGCGCGACCTCCTCGCGACCGATCTTCGGCGCGTCAGCCTCAGGCATGGTGGTTGTCCTCCCAGGTTCCTTCGGGAGTCTAGGAGGGCTCCCGACCGCTCCAGGCCGGACCGGAAGGCAGCTTCCGCCACGACGGGCGCCCGTCGGGCGATTTGACCCGTGCGAAACACCGTCGCAATGGGACCCGGGCAGCCTGAACCGCATGGCTTACCTGCTTCGCGTCGTCCTACCCGACCGCCCCGGCATGCTGGGTGCCGTCGCGACCGCCCTCGGCCAGGCCGGGGCCGACATCGTGTCGCTCGACGTCGTGGAGCGTGGTCCCGAAGGCGCTGTCGACGACCTGCTCGTGCAGCTCCCGGCCGGTGGGCTGGCCGACGTGCTCATCACCTCCGCGCAGTCCGTCCCCGGCGTGGTCGTCGAGTCGCTGCGCCCCTACCTCGGCGCCGACGACCTGCACCGCGACCTGGAGCTGGTCGACGAGCTGGCCGCCTCCCCGAGCCAGGCCCAGCAGCTGCTGGTGGACCTGGCGCCGGGCGTGTTCCGGGCGGGCTGGGCACTGCTCATCGGGCCGGACGGCGAGGGGGTGTCGAGCGCCGGTGCGCCCTCCCTCGATGGCGTGGCACTGCCGTGGATGCCGCTCGCCACCGCCCGCCGGATGGACTCGCGGGAGGAGTGGGTGCCGGAGCGCTGGGACACGCTCGGCACCGAGCTGGTCGCGGCGCCCGTGGGGGCCGCGGACACCGTCGTGCTGGTAGGCCGTCCCGGCGGGCCCAGGTTCCGCGCGTCGGAGGTGCTGCGGCTGGCCCACCTGGCCGGGATCGCCGCCACCGTGACCGCGACCGCGCTCACGGTCGGTTAGCGCAAGCAGGCCAGCACGGCCGCGCGCAGCACCTCGTCGTCGGCCGCCGGCACGCACCGCAGGTCCACCAGCGCCTGCCCGTCAGCCACCCTCGCCAGCACCGGCGGGTCGCCCTGCCGGAGCCGCTCCGCGACGTACGGCGGGAGGGCGACCGCCCACCCAGGCAGCCCGACGCCGGGGGCACCGCCACCGCCGACGGCGCCCTGCACCTCCACGAGCGAACCGCCGACAGCCTCTGCGAGGGCCTCCGTGCGCGCCCGGGTCTCCGCGCGAAGTGCCTGGTGCACAGGCGTCTCCGGGCCGCGCAGGGTCGCCTCCAGCGCGGCCAGCGCGGTCTTGTCGCACCGGAAGGCGCGGTAGAGCGGGTGCCGCCGCAGCCGCTCGACGAACTCCGCGCGGCCCAGGACGAGACCGGCCTGCGGGCCGCCGAGGAGCTTGTCGCCCGAGCACGTGACGACTCCGGCTCCCGCTGTCAGGGCCGATGCCACGTCGGGCTCCGTCGGGAGCAGCGCGTCAGGGCGCAGCAGCCCGCTACCGACGTCCACGACGACGGGGACACCCAGCCCGCTGAGCTCCGCCACGCCGACGCTGCCGGTGAAGCCGCTGACGGTGAAGTTGGACGGGTGCACCTTCAGCAGGCAGCCGGTGCGCTCGCCGACCTCCGCGGCGTAGTCGTCCAGAACGGTGCGGTTGGTCGTGCCGACCTCGCGGAGCTGCGCGCCGGTGGAGCGCACAAGGTCAGGCAGCCGGAAGCCATCGCCGATCTCGACCATCTCGCCGCGGCTCACAACGACCTCGCGGCCCGCCGCGAGGGCCGTCGTCGCGAGCACGAGCGCGGCGGCGCCGTTGTTGACCACCAGCACCTGCTCGGCCTCTGGCACCGCCTCGCGCAGCGCCGCCAGGGCTCCCCGACCGCGGCCGGCGCGGCGGCCGGTGGACAGGTCGAGCTCGACGTCGACGTACCCGGAGGCGCGGACCATGGCCTCGATCGCCGCCTGCGAGAGCGGGGCGCGGCCGAGGTTGGTGTGGAGGACGACCCCGGTCGCGTTCAGCACAGGTCGCAACGTGGTCGCGGAGCCCGGCAGCGCCGACAGCACGTGGCCGATGACCTGGTCGGGCGCCAGCCGGTCGGCGCGCACCTCGTCCTGGGCGGCGTGCACGGCCTGCTTCACGGCGGCACGTCCCAGTCGATCGACCGCCCCGGCCAGCCGAGGGTCGGCGAGCAGGTCGTCGGTGCGCGGCACCGACCGCCGTACGTCCGTCACGAAGGCTCCACCGTCCCTCCACCACTGCCGTCCCCAGCCGGAGCCTAGGGTCCAGACATGCGCCTGACCTCCTACGCCCACGGCGGCGGCTGCGCCTGCAAGATCCCACCCGGGGAGCTGGAGGAGGTTGTGCGCGGCCTGACCGGCCAGGGCTCCGCGGACCTGCTGGTCGGCCTCGACGACGGCGACGACGCCGCCGTGCTGCGGATCGACGAGAGCACCGCCATCGTGGCCACCGCGGACTTCTTCACGCCGGTCGTCGACGACGCCTACGACTGGGGCCGGATCGCCGCGGCCAACGCGCTCTCGGACGTGTACGCGATGGGCGGCCGTCCCGTCCTGGCGGTGAACCTCGTCGGCTGGCCACGGGACGTGCTGCCCACCGAGCTGCTCACCGAGGTGCTGCGCGGGGGGCTCGACATCGCCCGCGAGGCCGGCTGCCACGTCGCCGGCGGGCACAGCATCGACGACCCCGAGCCGAAGTACGGGATGGCCGTGACCGGGCTGGTCCACCCCGACCGGCTGCTGCGCAACGACGCCGCACGGCCCGGGCTGCCGCTGACCCTCACCAAGCCGCTAGGGATCGGTGTCCTCAACAACCGGCACAGGGCCACCGGCGAGGTCTTCCCGCAGGCGGTCGCGACCATGACCCAGCTCAACCGCGAGGCGTCCGAGCTGGCCCTCGCCGCAGGTGCCCGGGCCGCGACGGACGTCACCGGCTTCGGATTGCTGGGCCACCTCCTCAAGCTCGCCCGCGCGTCAGGCGTCACGGCTGTCATCGACTCCGCGGCCGTCCCTTT
>JAOPVZ010000239.1 GCA_025965935.1 Frankiales bacterium
CGGCGTCGATCCCCAGGGCCGCCGCACCCCCGACGGTGGCGGCGCGCAGCGCCTCGGTCGGCGTCATCGCGAGCTCCCGGCAGGCGAGCGCGATGACGAACGGCATCGAGGTGGTGAACGACGTCCCAGGGTTGCAGTCGGTCGCCAGCGCGATGGTCACGCCGGCGTCCAGCAGGCGCCGGGCCGGGGCGTACGGCGACCGGGTGCTGAACTCGGCAGCCGGCACGAGCACGGCCGTGACGCCGGCGTCGCGCAGCGCGGCGATGTCGGCATCGGTGACGAAGGTGCAGTGGTCGGCCGACAGCGCCCCGAGCTCGGCGGCGAGCTTCACCCCGGGGCCGGGGCGGAGCTGGTTGGCGTGCAGGTGCAGCTCGAGCCCGGCGGCCCTGCCGGCGGTGAGCACCTGACGGCACTCGTCGACGTCGAAGGCGCCCTCCTCGCAGAAGGCGTCGATGGCCGTGGCGAGTGGGGCGCAAGCCGCGAGCATCGGTCCGGTCACCAGGTCGACGTAGCCCTCGCCGTCGGGCACGTGCGCGCCGAGGAAGGTGGTGTGCGGGGTGAGGGTGCGGGCCACCTCGAGCAGCCGGCGCTCGTCGTCGACGGTCAGGCCGTAGCCGGACTTCACCTCGACCGTCGTCGTGCCGGACCGCAGTGCCTCCGCCGCCAGGCGGGCCGCCGACGCGGACAGCTGCTCGGTGGTCGCCGCACGGGTCGCGGCGACGGTGGTGCGGATACCACCGGCCGCGTACGGCCTGCCGGCCAGCCGTGCCTCGAACTCCTCCGAGCGGTCGCCGGCGAACACCAGGTGCGTGTGGCTGTCGACGAAGCCCGGGACCAGGCACCGCCCGTCGAGCTCCACCAGCTCGTCAGCGGGTCCGTCCACGTGGCTGACCACCACGCCGTCCTCGACCACCAGCGCCGACGCAGCCTCCCCCGACCACGTGACGAGCCGCCCGCCGCGGAAGAGCGTCGACGCCACTAGAGGGCCACTAGACGGCCACTAGAGCATCGGCATGTCGACGCCGCGGGTGCGGGCGACATCACGTGCGATCTCGTAGCCGGCGTCCGCGTGCCGTACCACCCCCATGCCCGGGTCGTTCGTGAGCACCCGGTCGAGCCGCTGCGCCGCGTCGGCCGTGCCGTCGGCGACGACCTGGGCTCCGGAGTGGATCGACTTGCCCATGCCCACCCCGCCTCCGTGGTGCACGGCGACCCAGGCCGCCCCGGAGGCGACGTTGAGCAGGGCGTCCAGCACCGGCCAGTCCGCGATCGCGTCCGAGCCGTCCAGCATGGCCTCGGTCTCGCGGTACGGGCTGGCGACCGAGCCGCTGTCGAGGTGGTCGCGCCCGATGACGACCGGGGCCTTGATGGCACCGCTCGCCACCAGGTCGTTGAGGATGGCCCCGGCCTTCGCCCGCTCCCCGTAGCCGAGCCAGCAGATCCGTGCCGGCAGGCCCTGGAACGCGACCCGTTCGCGCGCCATCGGGATCCACCGCTGCACGAAGGGGCTGTCCGGGAAGGCCGCGAGCAGCGCCTCGTCAGCGGCGGCTATGTCGCGCGGGTCACCCGACAGCGCGACGAACCGGAACGGCCCGATGCCCTCGCAGAACAGCGGACGGATGTACGCCGGGA
Source organism: Frankiales bacterium (assembly GCA_025965935.1). GTDB lineage: Bacteria > Actinomycetota > Actinomycetes > Mycobacteriales > SCTD01 > RYN-111. The sequence goes on from JAOPVZ010000239.1 coordinate 1,633, forward strand.
CGAAGCCGGGGTAGTCGAAGGCCTCCGCCAGGCCGGCCTCGCGGGCCTCGCCACGGAGGTTGTTCCCGTAGTCGAAGACTTCCGCACCGGCACGCCCGAAGCCGACCATGGCGCGGCAGTGCTCGACCATCGAGGCGCGGGACCTGTCGATGTACTCCGACGGCTTGTCGCGTCGCAGGTCCAGGGCGTCGGCGAGGGACATGCCCGCGGGGACGTAGCCGTTCAGCGGGTCGTGCGCGGACGTCTGGTCGGTGACGACGTCGAACTGCTCGCCGGCGGCCAGCAGCGCGGGTAGTGCGTCCGCGGCGTTCGCGACGACGCCGATCGACAGCGGGATCCCTTGTGCCGCAGCCTCTCTCGCGCGCTTGAGCCCTTGGTCGAGGGAGTCGGCCGTCTCGTCGAGGTAGCGCGTCTCGAGCCGGCGCTGCACGCGGCGCGGGTCGACGTCGAGGCAGAGCGCGACGCCGCCGTTCATGGTGACGGCCAGCGGCTGGGCGCCACCCATCCCGCCCAGGCCGGCGGTCAGCACGACGCGACCGCGCAGCGTCCCGTCGTACCGCTGCTCTGCCAGTGCGGCGAAGGTCTGGAAGGTGCCCTGCACGATGCCCTGGGTGCCGATGTAGATCCACGAGCCGGCCGTCATCTGGCCGTACATCGTGAGCCCCATCGCCTCGAGCTCCCAGAAGTCCTTCCAGGTCGCCCAGCCCGGGACGAGCAGCGAGTTCGCGAGCAGCACCCGTGGCGCGTGCGGGAAGGTGCGGAAGACCGCCACCGGCTTGCCGCTCTGCACCATCAGCGTCTCGTCGTCGGCGAGCCGCTTCAGCGTCTCCTCGATCTTCGCGAGGGACGCGTGGTCGCGGGCCGCCTTGCCGTTGCCGCCGTAGACGACGAGGTTCGCCGGGTCCTCGGCAACGTCCGGGTGCAGGTTGTTGCGCAAGCACCGCAGCGCCGCCTCCTGCAACCAGCCCTTGCACTCCAGCGACATCTCAGGCCTCCAGCGGTCCGGTGACGGCTTCGACAGCGGCGAGCAGCGCGCCGCTCTGGACGACGGCGACGGTGCTCTCGATGTCGGGGGACAGGAAGCGATCCGTGCCCGGTGCGTGGCCGATGACCTCGACGGCCGCCTGCGTCGCGGGCGCGGGCCGGAGCGGTGCGCGCAGCTGCAGGGCACGTGCCGCGGTCAGCGCTTCGATGGCGAGCACCCGGCCCAGGCCGTCGACGGCGCGCCGCAGCTTGCGCCCCGCCGACCAGCCCATCGACACGTGGTCCTCCTGCATGGCGCTGGACGGGATGCTGTCGACGGAAGCGGGCACGGCCAGCCGCTTGAGCTCGCTCACGATGCCGGCCTGGGTGTACTGCGCGATCATCAGGCCGCTGTCGACGCCGGGGTCGTCGGCGAGGAAGGGCGGCAGCCCGAACGACCGGTGCTTGTCGAGCATCCGGTCGGTGCGCCGCTCGCTGATCGAGGCCACGTCGGCCGCGGCGATGGCCAGGAAGTCGAGGACGTAGCCCAGAGGGGCACCGTGGAAGTTGCCGTTGCTCTCGATCCGGCCGTCGGGGAGCAGCACCGGGTTGTCGATCGCGGCGGCCGCCTCGCGGGAGGCGACCAGCCGGGCGTGGCTGAGGGTGTCGCGGGCCGCACCCGTGACCTGCGGTGCGCAGCGCAGGGAGTAGGCATCCTGCACCCGGTCGTCCTCGGGGCCGGCGTGCGACGCGACGATCGGCGAGCCGGCGAGCACCCGACGCATGTTGGCGGCCGACGACTGCTGCCCGGGGTGCGGCCGCAGGGCGACCAGGTCGGCCGCCAGCGTCCGGTCGGTGCCGAGCAGTGCCTCGACGCTCATCGCCGCCGTGACGTCGGCGACGGCCAGCAGACCCGCGAGGTCGTGGCAAGCGAGCATGAGCGTCGCCAGCATCCCGTCGGTGCCGTTGATGAGGGCGAGGCCCTCCTTCTCCGCGAGCTGCTGCGGCTGGATCCCCTTGTGCGCCAGGGCTTCCCAGGCCTCCATCTCGATGCCGTCGAGCACCACCGTGCCCTCGCCCATGACGGCGAGGGCCACGTGGGCGAGGGGAGCGAGGTCACCTGAGCAGCCCAGCGAGCCGTACTCCCGGACCACCGGTGTGATGCCCGCGTTGAGGAGGTCCGCGTAGGCTCCCGCCGTCTCCGGCCGGACACCGGTGCGTCCCGTCACCATCGTCTGCAGGCGCAGCAGTGCCATGCCGCGCACGACCTCCGTCTCGACCGGGGTGCCGCTGGACGCGGCGTGCGAGCGGACGAGCGACCGCTGCAGCTGCGCCCGGCGCTCGACCGGGACGTGCCGGTTGGCGAGCGCCCCGAAGCCGGTCGAGATGCCGTAGGACGGCGTGCTGCTCGCCGCGAGCTGGTCGACGTGCGCCCGGGCCTTCGCCAGCGCCTCCAGGCTGTCGGCGGACAGGGCGACCGCTGCGCCTTGGCGAGCGACAGCGACGAGGTCGGACTCGGTGATCGGCGACCCGCCGAGCGTGATGGTTTCCCTTGGCACGAGCCCTACTAGAGCATGCAGCGCATGGCCGAACAATTGTCTTCGCCGCCGGCGCGGCGCTGGCAGGCAGCGTGGGAGCCGCTGCTGGAGATCGGCCGCACCGGTTCGGGCGGGTACCGGCGGTTTGCCTGGACCGAGGAGGACCGGCTGCTGCGCGAGTGGTTCGCCGGCGAGGCTGCCGCCCGGGGCGGCGAGGTGGTCCCCGACCGGGCCGGCAACCTGTGGGCGTGGTGGGGCGACCCGGACGCAGAGCCGGGCGTCGTGCTGGGCTCGCACCTCGACTCGGTGCCGGAGGGCGGGGCGTACGACGGCCCGCTCGGCGTTGTCAGCGCGCTGCTCGCGGTCGAGTCCGTCGGGCCGCTGCGCAAGCCGGTCGCGGTCGTCTGCTTCGCCGACGAGGAGGGCGCCCGCTTCGGCACCGCGTGCGCCGGCTCCCGGCTGCTGACCGGCGCCCTGGCGCCGGACAAGGCGCTCGGGCTCAAGGACGCGGACGGCGTCACGATGGCGGAGGCGCGCGGGGACGTGCCGGCGGCCGACCCGGAGGTGCTGCGCCGGATCGACTGCTTCGTCGAGCTGCACGTCGAGCAGGGCCGGGCGCTGGAGGTTCCCGTCGGTCTCGCGACCGAGATCTGGCCGCACGGTCGCTGGCGCTTCGACCTGCGAGGCCAGGCCAACCACGCCGGCACCACCCGGCTCGAGGACCGCGACGACCCGGTGCTCGCGTTCGCGTCCCTGGCGCTGAGGGCGCGGGCCACTGCCGAGGACCTCGGGATGCTCGCAACCTTCGGCAAGCTCCAGGTGAGCCCCAACGCGGTCAACGCCGTGCCCGGTGAGGTGCGGGCTTGGCTCGACGCCCGGGCGCCTTCCGAACAGCTGCTGCAGCGGCTCCTCGACGACCTCGGCGGTTCCCCTCAGCAGGAGTCGTGGACGTCGGCGGTCCGGTTCGACCGGGCGCTCGCGGACCGCCTCAGCGGCTGCCTGTCCGACGTACCGAGGTTGCCGACCGGGGCCGGCCATGACGCGGGCGTCCTGCAGGAGCACGGCATCCCCACCGCGATGCTGTTCGTCCGCAACCCGACCGGCATCAGCCACGCGCCGGAGGAGCACGCGGAGCTCGACGACTGCCTCGCGGGCGTCGCTGCCCTCGAGGCAGTGCTGCGGGAGCTGGCCGGATGAGCTGGTGGTGCCAGCTGGCCTGGCTGGACGGACGGCCGGTCCCCGGCGTGCGGGTGGCGGCGGTCGACGGCGTCGTCACCGAGGTCTCGCAGGGCGAGCAGCAACCCGGTGACAGCGTGCTGGCCGGGCTGGTCCTGCCCGGCCTCGCGAACGCGCACTCGCACGCCTTCCACCGCGCGCTCCGCGGCCGCACGCACGCCGACGGCGGCACCTTCTGGACCTGGCGGGACGCGATGTACCGCCTGGCGGAGAGCCTCGACCCGGACACCTACCTCGGGCTCGCCCGCGCCACCTTCGCGGAGATGGTGCTGGCCGGCTACACCGTGGTCGGCGAGTTCCACTACCTGCACCACGGGCCGGGTGGCGTCCGGTACGACGACCCCAACGCCATGGGCGAGGCGCTCGTGCAGGCAGCCGACGAGGCCGGGATCCGTCTGACGCTGCTCGACGCGTGCTATCTGCAGGGCGGGCTCGACGGCCGCCCGCTGCAGGGCCCGCAGCTGCGCTTCGGCGACGGCGACGTCGAGGCGTGGTCGGCGCGGGTCGAGGGCCTGCGCGACACCGCGCTCGTGAGGCACGGCGTCGCTGCGCACAGCGTCCGGGCGGTCCCTACGAGCGCCCTGCCGGTCCTAGCCGGCCACCCCATCCGGCACGTGCACCTGTCGGAGCAGCCGGCGGAGAACGCCGAGTCCCTCCGCGTCCACGGCTGCACCCCGACGCGGCTGCTCGACGACGCCGGCTTCCTGGGCGACGGCGCGTGCGCCGTGCACGCCACGCACCTGTCCGAGGACGACCTCGTGCGGCTCGCCGGCACGACGGTCTGCATGTGCCCCACCACCGAGCGCGACCTCGCCGACGGCGTCGGGCCGGCCCGAGCCCTCCATGGTCCGGTCTGCCTGGGCAGCGACCAGCACGCAGTCATCGACCCGTTCGAGGAGGCGCGCGCCCTCGAGACGGACGAACGGCTCGTTTCCTTGCAACGCGGGCGTTTCACCCCTGTCGAGCTCGTCACGGCTGCGACCCGCGCCGGCTACGCGGCGCTCGGCTGGGACGGCGGGGAGCTGCGCGTCGGTGCGGTCGCGGACCTCGTCGCGGTGGCCCTCGACACCCCGCGTACGGCGGGAGCGGACCCCGCCCAGCTGCTGCTCGTGGCCGGCGCGGCGGACGTCACGGACGTCATCGTGGCCGGCCGCCAGGTCGTCATGGCCGGCCAGCACGTACTCGGCGACGTCGGGCGGTTGCTCTCCGACGCGATCGGCGCCTCCCGGTATCACCGGCACCGATGAGTTCGTCACCCACCGGACGTCTTTTCTCGGTAGGAGAACGTCACATCCGGTGGCTACGCTCCCGGCGGCTCGCACGAGTTGTCAGCCACCTGAACGCACCGATTGCGATGAAGCACTGAGGGGATCGTCGACATGCGTCGTTTTGCCGAGCTCGTCCTGCACCACCGGATCGCGGTGGCCATCGGATGGGTGGTGCTCGTCATCGCCGGGATCGCGGCCGTCAAGCCCACGAACGACAAGCTCACGGTCGACTTCTTCCTGCCCGGGCAGCCGGGCACGGAGGCGGCGCAGCAGATCATCGCCGACTTCGGCAACGGCGGGAACAGCTCGCCCGACCTGGTCGTGATGTCGGCCCCCGCGGGCCAGAAGGTCACCGGCCACGAGCAAGAGCTCGCTGCCGCCTTCGCCGCGGTCCAGAAGTCGGCGCCGAACCTGCGGCTCGTCGACGAGGCGACCAGCGGCAGCAAGGTCTTCCGCAGCAAGGACGACACCTCGGCCTGGGCCATGTACTTCTACAACTTCGGCTCCAACCCCAGTGCCAAGCCACCGACCACGCTCATCACCGATGCCGCGAAGCAGCACGCGCCCGCGGGCTGGACGAGCGGCGTCACCGGGGAGGACGTCCTCGCGCAGGGCAGCTCCGACAGCAGCGGCCCCGGCGTGCTCGCGGAGACCCTGTTCGGTGCGCTCGGCGCCCTGCTGGTCCTGGCCTTCGTGTTCGCGTCGTTCCTCGCGCTGCTGCCCATGATCGTCGCCTTCGCATCGATCATGCTGACGTTCCTGCTGCTCTTCCCGATCACGCACGTGATGAAGGTGTCGTTCATCGTCGAGTTCCTCGTCGCGCTGATCGGCCTCGGCGTCGCCATCGACTACTCGCTGCTGCTCGTGACGCGGTGGCGGGAGGAGCGCGATCACGGCCGCGACAACCACGACGCCGTCGTCGTGGCGATGGAGACCGCCGGCAAGGCGGTCATCTTCAGCGGGGTCACGGTTGCCATCGGCCTCATCGCGCTGCTGGTGCTGCCGGTGCCGTTCATGCGGAGCATCGGCGTCGGAGGCGCCCTCATCCCGCTCGCCTGCGTCCTCACCACCCTGACGCTGACGCCGGTCATCCTCAGCTCGATCGGGCCGAAGGTGGACTGGCCGAAGATCCGGCACGAGAACAAGGCGAGCCCGGCCTGGTCGCGGTGGGCCTCGCTGGTCGTGCGCCGCCGCTGGGTCGCGGCGGGGGCTTCCGTGCTCGCACTCGGTGCGCTCATCGTCGCCTTCGGCCAGATCAAGATCGGGCTGGCCGGCTCCGACTCGCTGGCGCACGCCGGTCCGGCGTACCAAGCCCTCGCGACGCTGGACAAGGGCGGTGAGCCGCGAGGGACGCTGACGCCGATGCAGGTGCTGACGACCAGCGCAGGCGCCCAGCACGCCGCCGACGAGCTCGCCAAGGTCGACGGCATCGCCGACGTCATCGTCGCCAACGATCCGGGCAACAGTCGCAACGGGCACAGCATGGTCATCGCGATCCCGCGGGAGGAGACCGTCAACTCCCAGTCGGTGCAGGTCGTCAAGGACGCCCGGACCGTCGCGGACAACGACCCGGCGATCCTCGGCATCGCCGGGCCCGGCGCGGACCAGATCGACTTCCTGCACGCGGTCTACGGCAAGTTCCCGCTGATGCTGACGATCATCGCGGTCCTGACCTTCGTGCTGCTCGCCCGCGCGTTCCGCTCGGTGCTGCTGCCGCTCAAGGCCG
>JAOPVZ010000254.1 GCA_025965935.1 Frankiales bacterium
GCTCAAGGGCTTCAAGAACCGGTTCCGCACCGAGTACCAGGTCGTCAACCTCGACAAGATCGCCGAGCGCTTCCCGCAGGGCGGCACCGTCGGCGTCGAGGAGCTGGTGGCCAAGGGCCTGGTCCGCTCGGACCGCCTGGTCAAGGTGCTCGGTGGGGGCGACCTCGCCGTCAAGCTCGAGGTGACCGCGCACGCCTTCTCGGCGTCCGCCAAGGAGAAGATCGCTGCTGCCGGCGGGTCCACCACCGCGCTGTAGCCCTGCTCGTCCGGGCCGTCGTCCTCCCCTTCCGGGGAGGCGACGGCCCGCCGCTTGTCAGGTCAGGCCGCACGCGGTGGCTGTTACAGTTCCGCGGACGGCTTGATCCCGTCATCCCCGCGTGCACACCGGCACCCGCCGGCGCGCAGCACCTCGTCTATCGACCCCGGAACGACCCCACGGACCGGATGCCAGGAGGATTCCGTGCTCACCGCTTTCGTACGGGCCTTCCGCACTCCGGACCTCCGGCGGAAGCTGCTCTTCACGCTCGCGATGATCGGCGTCTACCGCCTCGGATCGGTCGTCCCCGGCCCGGGTGTGTCCTACGTCGCGATCCAGAGCTGCCTGGACCAGGTCAAGGGCAACAGCCTCTACGGCCTGGTCAACCTCTTCAGCGGCGGGGCGCTGCTCAAGCTGAGCGTGTTCGCGCTCGGGATCATGCCGTACATCACGAGCTCGATCATCATCCAGCTGCTCATCGTGGTGATCCCCAGGCTGGAGACCCTCAAGGAGGAGGGCCAGTCCGGCCAGGCGAAGCTCACGCAGTACACCCGCTACCTCACGGTCGCGCTCGCGATCCTGCAGTCCACCGGCATCGTGGCCCTCGCCCGCTCCGGGAACCTCATCCAGGGCTGCAACCAGAAGATCATCCCGGACACCTCGATCTTCAAGATCCTCACGCTCGTCATCACCCTCACCGCCGGCACGGCCGTGATCATGTGGCTGGGCGAGCTCGTCACCGACCGGGGCGTCGGCAACGGCATGTCGGTGCTGATCTTCACCTCGATCATCTCCTCGATGCCGTCCCAGGGGATGACCATCGTCCGGTCGAGCAACGGTGGCTTCAAGCTCACCGGCGTGATCCTGCTGGCGGTGATCGTCATCACGCTCGTCGTGTTCGTCGAGCAGGCGCAGCGGCGGGTGCCGGTCCAGTACGCCAAACGCATGATCGGTAGACGGATGTACGGGGGGACGAGCACCTACATCCCGCTCAAGGTCAACCAAGCCGGCGTCATCCCGGTCATCTTCGCCAGCTCGCTGCTGTACCTGCCGCAGCTGCTCAGCCAGGTCTGGACCAACCAGACCCTGGTGACCTACGTCAACCGGTACCTGGTCAAGGGCGACCACCCCATCTACCTGGCGGTGTACTTCGGCCTGATCATCTTCTTCACGTACTTCTACGTCGCGATCACCTTCAACCCGGTCGAGGTCGCCGACAACATGAAGAAGTACGGCGGCTTCGTGCCCGGCATCCGGCCGGGCCGCGCCACTGCCGAGTACCTCGACTACATCCTGTCGCGCGTCACCAGCTTCGGGGCTCTGTACCTCGGCCTGGTGGCCGTGCTGCCGCTGCTGCTGTTCAACCTGACAGCCGGTGCCAACCGGCTGCCCTTCGGCGGCACCGCCGTGCTGATCGTCGTCGGTGTGGGGCTCGAGACCGTGAAGCAGATCGAGAGCCAGCTGATGCTGCGCAACTACGAGGGCTTCCTGCGATGACGCGCGCGGGCACTCACTAGTGCGGAGCACGATGGGTCGTTGCAGGGAGGCGCTCATGGCCAGGGAGGCGAGGTAGCGTGCGCCTCGTCCTGGTCGGTCCCCCTGGTGCGGGTAAGGGGACGCAGGCCCAGTTCATCGCGGAGCACCTGAGCGTCCCCAAGATCTCGACCGGGGACATCTTCCGCGCCAACGTGGGTCAGGGGACCGAGCTCGGTCTGCTGGCCAAGTCGTACATGGACCGGGGCGACCTGGTCCCGGACGACGTCACCATCGACATGGTGCGCAACCGGCTCGCAGAGGGCGACGCCGCGGAGGGCTTCCTGCTGGACGGCTTCCCCCGCACCGTGCCGCAGGCACAGGTGCTCGACGACATGCTCGCCGAGGCGGGCGTCAAGCTCGACGTCGTGCTGGAGCTCGTCGTGGAGAACGACGAGGTCATCCGGCGGCTCTCCGGGCGGCGTACCTGCCGCACGTGCAACCACATCTGGCACGTCGAGTTCGACCCGCCCGCCGAGGAGGGCGTCTGCGACCTCGACGGCGGCGAGCTCTACCAGCGCGACGACGACAAGCCGGAGACGATCGCCAACCGGCTCGAGGTCTACGACAAGGACACCGCGCCGCTCGTGAACTACTACGCCGAGCGCGGCCTGCTGGTCGGCATCGACGCGACCGGGCCGGTGGACGACGTCACCGTGCGTGCGATCGACGCACTCCGCCCGCTCCAGCACGGGGACGACAAGCGCGCCGACGACGACGGCGCCGACAAGCGCAGCGACTAGGTGGCTCTCGGCGGCCGCCGCCCGCGCGGGGTGACCGTGAAGACGCCGGAGCAGGTCCAGCGAATGCGCGTCGCCGGCCTGGTCGTGGCGGAGGCCCTGGCCCGGATGAGCGAGGCGGTACGGCCGGGTACGACGACGGGCGACCTCGACCGGATCGCGCGCGGCGTCCTCGAGCGGCACGATGCCACGTCGAGCTTCCTCGGCTACGGGCACCCGGGGTTCCCGGCCGTGATCTGCGCGTCCGTCGGCGCCGAGGTGGTGCACGGCATCCCCGGCGACCGGGTGCTCGCCGAGGGTGAGCTCTGCTCCATCGACTTCGGTGCCATCGTCGAGGGCTGGCACGCCGACGCGGCCGTTACGGTGCCAGTGGGGGAGTGCTCCGCGGAGGTGCTGGAGCTCAACCAGGTCACCGAGGACAGCCTGTGGGCGGCGCTGCGCACGGTGCGGCCGGGGGGCCGGCTCTCCGACATCGGTGCGGCGGTCGAGCAGGTCATCAGGCCGCACGGCTACGGGCTGCTCGAGGACTACACCGGCCACGGCATCGGCACATCGATGCACGAGCCGCCGTACGTGCCGAACCTCGCGCCGAAGGGGCCGGGCCACGGCATGCCGCTCGACGTCGGGATCGTGCTGGCGGTGGAGCCGATGGCCACGCTCGGCCGGGCCGAGGTGACGGTGCTCGAGGACGACTGGACAGTCGTGACGACCGACGGCCGGCAGGCGAGCCACTGGGAGCACACCGTCGCGGTGACGCCGGACGGCCCCTGGGTGCTGACCGCCGTCGACGGCGGCTCCTCCCGGCTCTGATCGAGCACCTGTCCGCGGGGCGTGACAGGCCTCACCGGCGCGCGTTGGACGGCCCGCGGCGGCGTGACGTACGATGACACGTCGGTCTGTGACCGGCGCGCCTCAGCATGCCTTCCGTCCGCCAGACGGGACCGGTGCGCTGAAGAGCATTCTGAACCACGAACCCGACGGTGAAGCGAGGACATGCCGAAGAAGGACGGGGCCATCGAGATCGAGGGCCGAGTCGTCGAGCCGCTCCCCAACGCGATGTTCCGCGTGGAGCTGCAGAACGGCCACAAGGTCTTGGCCCACA
>JAOPVZ010000308.1 GCA_025965935.1 Frankiales bacterium
GGGACTGTGCGGCTTCTCCGCGCGGCATCCTCGCCTGAGCCCGCACGGTCAACGTGCGGCCACTGCTGGACGCGGCACGAGCAGCTAGCGCTCGGGGGTCCTCGGAGCCCGACCGGCCGGTTGCGGCGGAGGGGGCAGCATGGCCTTCCTCGGCGTGAGCCGCATGGTGTGCGTCGTCCCGCGCGGCACGAACACCTCCTCGTCCGCCAGGTACAGGGTGATGTCGTCGCTCTCGGCCGTGAACAACGCCTGGGAGTGCGTGACCTCGGTGTGCAGCAGGGCTCCGCGCCAGCGCAGGTGGAAGCGCAGCCGGGTGATCCCGGAGGGCAGCGCCGGGTCGAAGCACAGCCGCGACTCGTGCTCCCGCAGGCCACCGAAGCCCTCGACCAGCGCTGTCCACGCGCCGGCGAGCGACGCCATGTGCAGGCCGTCCCGACCGTTGTCCTGCAGGTCCCGCAGGTCGATGAGAGCGGCTTCGGTGGCGTAGGCGTGGGCCAGCTCCAGGTGCCCGACCTCCGCGCACATCACCGCCTGCGTGCAGGCGGACAGCGAGGAGTCCCGCACCGTGCGCCGCTCGTAGTAGTCGACGTTGCGTGCCTTGTCCTCAGCGCTGAACGCGTCACCGCACCAGTGCATCGCCAGCAGCAGGTCGGCCTGCTTGGCGACCTGGGTCGCGTAGAGGACGACGTACGGCACGTGCAGGAGGAGAGGGAATGAGGCGGTGCTGGCGTCGAACTCGCGGTAGCGCGTGAAGCCGGCCGACTGCGCGTGCACCTTTAAGTCCTCGTCGTACGGCACCGCCACGGACGCCGCGGCGTCGCGCCAGGCCTCGAGCTCCTCGTTGTCGACGCCGAGGTCCACCCCGCGCTGGGGGTGCCGCTCGCAGGCGGCTGCCGCGGCCCGCAAGTTGCGCGCCGCCATCAGGTTGGTGAACACGTTGTCGTCAGCTACGGCGCTGTACTCGTCGGGGCCGGTCACGCCGTCGATGTGCCAGGTCCCGTGCCGGTCGTGGTGGCCCAACGAGATCCAGAGCCGCGCGGTCTCGACGAGCAGCTCGATACCGGTCGTGCGGTCGAACTCCTCGTCAGCCGTCGCGGCCCGGTAGCGCTCGACCGCGTAGGCGATGTCCGCGTTGATGTGGAACCCGGCTGTTCCCGCCGGCCAGTACGCAGAGCACTCGTCGCCGGCGATGGTGCGCCACGGGAACGCGGCGCCCTTCAACCCGAGCGTGCGCGCGCGTTCGCGCGCCTTGTCGAGCGTGGTGTACCGCCACAGAAGCGCATCGCGCGCCGCTCGTGGCACGGTCGCCGCGAGGACCGGCAGGACGAAGCCCTCGGTGTCCCAGAACGCGTGGCCGTCGTACCCCGGTCCGGTGAGCCCCTTGGCCGCGATGGCCCGGCGCTCGGTGCGGGCGCTGGCCTGGAGCACGTGGAAGAGCCCGAACCGAACGGCCTGCTGCAGCGCCGGGTCGCCCTCGACCTCGACGTCCGCCCCGGACCAGAACTCGTCGAGGGCGGCGCGTTGCTGCTGCAGCAGCCCTTCCCAGCCGCTGTTGCGCGCGCTCGTGAGCGCCGCGGCCACCTGGTCCCGGATGGCGGGCTCCGTGCGCACGGCCGACCAGCCGTAGGCGAGCAGCTTCACGATCCGCAACCGCTGGCCGGCCCGAAGCGTGAGGGCGACGGTCGTGCGCGCCCAGTCCTCCCGCACGTCCTGGTGCAGCGTGGCGTCGTCGGGCAGGTCGACGATGTGGTCCATCCCGGCGCCGAGCAGAAGTCCCGACTCCCTCGTCCGGTGCAGCAGGATCGCACCGGCCTCGTCCAGGTCCGAGCTGACCGCGACCAGCGGGTTGGTCAGCGCGGCGGCGACCCTCGGGTCGTTCGAGGACGCCGGCTGCTTCTCGTTGGCGACCAGCTCCGACTGCAGTACCACCCGGGTGTCGTCGTCGACCGCCTCCACCTCGTAGGAGATCGCGGCGACCGCGCGGTGGGTCAGTGAGACCAGCCGGACGGTCTTGAGCCGGATCCCCTTGCCGGCGGGAGAGGTCCACTCGAGTTCGCGGGTGAGGGTGCCGGTCCGCAGGTCGAGGACCCGCTCGTGCCTGTGCAGCTCGCCGTAGCGGACGTCGAGCGGCTCGTCGTCGACGAGGAGCCGGATGGGCTTGCCGTTCGTGACGCTGACGACGCTCTGCCCGGCCTCCGGGTAGCCGTATCCCGCCTCGGCGTACGGCAGGGGCCTGACCTCGTGGACCCCGCCCAGGTAGGTGCCGGGGATGCCGTGCGGCTCACCCTCGTCGAGGTTGCCGCGCAGGCCGATGTGCCCGTTCGAGAGCGCGAACAGCGACTCCGTCTGCGCGAGGTTGCGGAGGTCGAGGCTGGTCTCGCGCAGCCGCCACGGCTCGACAGGGAAGCACTCGTGGTCGATCACAGCAGCTCCGCCAGGTCCGTGACCACGACGTCGGCACCGTGCTCGGCCAGCGCCGGGCCGTGCCCGACGCGGTCGACGCCGACGACGTGACCGAAGCCGCCGGCCCGGCCGGCCTCGACGCCGGCCAGGGCGTCCTCGAACACGGCGCACTGCTTCGCGTCCAGCGAGAGCCGCTTGGCCGCGGCCAGGAACGTGTCGGGCCTGGGTTTGCCCGCGAGGTGCTCCGTCTTGATGGTCAGGCCGTCCACCCGCAGCTCCACCAAAGGCGCCAGGCCGGTGACCCGCAGGACCTGCTCGGTGTTCGCGCTGCTGGACACGACCGCCCGTCGCAGCCCCAGGTCGCGGCAGGCCTCCAGGTAGCGACGGCTGCCTTCGAACACCTTCACCCCGTCGTGCTCGATCTTGTGCTGGAGGAGGTCGTTCTTCCGGTCAGCGACCCTGCGGACGGTCTGCTCGTCAGGGATCGGTCCGAGGCTGGTCAGGTAGTCCCGCACCCCGTCCTCGCGCGGCTTGCCGTCGACGTACAGCTGGTAGTCGTCAGGGGTGAAGGGCTTTCCGGTCTCCTCCTCGAAGACCTGCTTCCACGCGGCCTGGTGCACGGCCGCGGTGTCGGTGAGGACGCCGTCGAGATCGAAGAGGCAACCGAGGACCCCGGGGGGCAGACCGAGCACGAACCGAGCCTGCCCCATGCGTGCCGAACTTGCACCTGGGGGTACACGGGTCTTCGTGGTGGACCATGACGTACGGGCCAGCGGTCTCATGAGCGAGGCCCTCGAGCGGGTCGAGCGGGCGCGGGGCGCGCTCTACGAGCTGCACCAGCTGGTGGGAGGCGCCGACGGGCTGCTCGACGAGGTGATGTCGGAGCTGCGGGCGGCAGGCCGTGACGAGCTGGCGGACCAGCTTGCCGAGGAGCTGGTGGGCATCGACGTCCTCGAGGGGCGATGGACGTTCCAGGTGGTCGAGGAGTTCGACGGTGGCTTCTACGCGTGCTGGAAGCAGTGGGAGCAGCGGGTCCGTGAGGCGACGGTGGACGGCCGGCGGCACGTGCTGGAGGCGGAGATGAAGCGGCAGCGGCAGGCAGTGCGTCGTCCGCCCACCGGCGGGTAGCGGCCGACCAGGGCCACGGCCAACCATTGACACGAAGGAGCCCGACGTGGAGATCGGTTACACCCTGATGGGCGAGCAGCGCGGGCCGCGCGACCTCGTCGACGACAGCGTCCGGGCCGAGCAGGCCGGCTTCGACTTCCTGGTGGCCAGCGACCACTTCTCGCCCTGGCTGGAGTCGCAGGGCCACTCGCCGTACACCTGGACGGTGCTCGGCGCGGTCGCGCACGCGACCCAGCGCATTCCCTTCATGACCTACGTGACTTGCCCCATCCTGCGCTACCACCCAGCCGTCGTCGCGCAGAAGGCAGCGACGCTGCAGCTGCTCTCGGACGGCCGGTTCTCACTCGGCCTCGGTGCCGGCGAGCAGCTCAACGAGCACGTGGTGGGCAAGGGCTGGCCGCCGGTGGACGTGCGCCACGAGATGCTCGCGGAGGCCGTCCAGGTCATCCGCTCTCTGTGGGGTGGCGGATTCACGAACCTCCGCGGCAAGCACTTCCAGGTCGAGAGCGCGAAGCTCTACGACCTGCCCGAGGCCGCGCCACCGATCGGTATCGCCGCTTCGGGAGCGCAGTCGACAGCGCTGGCCGCGCAGCAGGGCGACTACCTGATCGCCACCGAGCCGAAGGCTGAGATCGTCCGCGCATATCGTGACGCGGGCGGCACCGGTGACGTCATCGGCCAGTTCCCGGTCTGCTTCGGTGAGGACCACAAGTCGCTGCAGCTGCTGCACGAGCAGTTCCGCTGGATGGGGCTGGGCTGGAAGGTCAACAGCGAGCTGCCGGGTACCGCGGCGTTCGACAGCGCGTCGCAGTTCGTCCGCGACGAGGACCTGGCACAGACCTCGGCGTGGGGAACGGACGTGTCGCGCTACCAGGAGAAGGTCCAGGCGTTCGCTGACGCGGGCTTCACCAAGGTGGCACTGGTGCAGGTGGGCCCGGACCAGCAGGAGTTCTGCGACTGGTACGCCTCGGACCTCCGGCAGGCGATCGCGGCGTGATCATGGTTTGACGTTCAGCAGCCCGGGGACAGCGCTGGCGTGACCCAGGGGTTCGTGCTGGCCGGCGCGTGGCTGCAGATGGGGCTGCTCCTGCTCCTGCTGCTCGTGCTCGTGCTCCGGCAGGGGCCGCGGTGAAGCGAGCCGTCGCGATCCTGACCGCAACCCTGGTGACCGGCATGGTGACGGGCTGCGTGTCGCCCTCCCGTACCGATCGCGACTACGAGCTCAAGGCGGGGAACACCGCGAAGGCCGTGGCCTCGTCGGTGGCGACGGCGATCCTCGGGGCCGACGCCGCTGGTCGGCACAAGGCCACCGGCCCCTACCTGTCGGTGCTGCTGGGGATGGCCGAGAAGGACGCCCTCGCCGTCCAGTCGACCTTCGACAGCGTGCAGCCGCCCGATGCCACCGCAGATCGCCTGCGGGGCACGGTCGATGACCTCCTCGGCTCCGCGACGACCGGTCTCACGGAGATGCGGATCGTGTGCCGTCGGGGCGAGCTGGACAAGCTGCCGGCCCTCGCCGACCGGTTGCGGTCCACCCTCGACGGGCTGCGCTTCCTCGCGGACCACTTCCAGTGAGCGCGCCGTGAAAGGCCTCCTGAAGGTCTTCCTCGGCGTCCTCACCGCGATTGGCGGCTTCGTGGACATCGGCGACCTGGTTGCCAACGCTGTGGTCGGCGCCCGCTTCGGCCTCTCCCTCGCCTGGGTGCTCGTGGCCGGCGTCGTGGGGATCTGCCTGTTCGCAGACATGAGCGGTCGGGTGGCAGCGGTCACCGGCCGCGGCACCTTCGACCTGGTTCGCGAGCGGCTGGGTCCGCGCGCGGGCCTCGCCAACCTCGTCGCGTCGACGTTCGTCACGTTCCTGACGCTGGCAGCTGAGATCGGCGGCGTGGCACTGGCCTTCGAGCTGGCCACGAGCGTCAGCTACCTGCTCTTCGTCCCGCTGGTCGCCTTCCTGGTGTGGTTCGTCATCTGGCGAATGCCGTTCGAGAAGATGGAGCAGGCGTTCGGGCTGGCGGGGCTGTGCCTGCTCGCCTTCGCCGTGGCCCTATGGCAGCTCGGTCCCGACTGGGGCGAGCTGTTTCGGCAGGCCTCCCATCCGAGCGTGCCGGACGGAGAGGGCCACCCGACGTACTGGTTCTACGCGATCTCGCTGTTCGGGGCCGCGATGACACCGTACGAGGTGTTCTTCTTCTCCTCCGGCGCGGTCGAGGAGGGCTGGACCCGCAAGGACCTCAAGACCGAGCGGCTGAACGTCTACGTCGGCTTCCCCTTGGGCGGCGTCCTGTCGCTGGCGATCGCGGCGACCTCGGCTCTGGTGCTGCTGCCGCAGGGCATCGAGGTGGACCACCTGGACCAGGTCGCCCTGCCGACGGTGCTCGCGCTGGGCAAGATCGGCCTGGCGGTGCTCATCGTGGGGTTCGTCGCGGCCACCTTCGGTGCGGCTCTGGAGACGGCCCTGTCGACCGGGTACAGCCTCGCGCAGTACCTCGGCTGGCAGTGGGGGAAGCGCACCGCCCCGAAGGACGCCGCGCGGTTCCACGCCGTCGTGCTCGTCGCGGTCGTGCTCGGTGCGATGCTCGTGCTGACGACCCTCGACCCGGTCAAGGTCACTGAGTACAGCCTGGTGTTCTCGGCGATCGCGCTGCCGCTGACCTACTTCCCGATCCTGGTGGTAGCCAACGACCCGGAGTACATGGCGGAGTCAGCCAACGGGCGGGTCGTCAACGCGCTGGCAACCGGGTACCTGGTGCTGCTCACCGTCGTGGCGCTCGCCGCGATCCCGCTCATGATCGCCACCAAGGCGGGCCAGTGACGGGCCGGGTGCGCGACCTGGCGCTGCACCTGCTGGACCGTCAGGTGGTGGACACCGAGGGCAAGGCAGTCGGCAACGTCGACGACGTGGAGCTGGTCGTTCCCGAGGACGGGTCACCGCCGTACGTCGTGGCGATCCTCACCGGCCCGCAGGCCCTGGCCCGGCGGTTGGGCGGCCTGCTGGGACAGTGGCTGGGCTTCTGGTCGCATGCGCTGTCCCGCCCGGACAGCAGCGAGCCGGGCCGGATCCCCATGGAGCTGGTCACCGACATCGACACCCAGATCACGGTGGCCCGGACCCGGCAGGAGCTCGGTGTGCACCGGAACGAGGATCGCGCTCGCCAGTACCTGATCCTCCGCATCCCGGGGGCTCGCCATGCGCGGCAGTGACCTGCTCGGGGCTCCTGTGGTGAGCAGGTCGGGGGCGGCTCTCGGGCGTGTGCTCGACGTCCGGCTCGTCCAGGACGGCCCGCTGCTCGGCGCCTTCGCAGCGATGCGGGTCGAGGGACTGGTCGTGGGCCACCGCCGGACGTCGGCCCGCCTCGGCTACGACCGGGTCGAGGCCCACGGACCGTGGCTGGTCGCGACCGTCGTGAGGTGGCTCGCCCGTGACAACCGCTACCTGCCCTGGGAGCAGGCCTCGCTCGAGGGGCACCGCGTAGTCAGCGGACTCGACGAGCTGCTGCGGGTGCCGTTCATCACGTGAGTAACCGCCGCGTTGCCGGGTAGCGAGTGGGGCATGACCGTGCCACTGGCCCTGGCTCCTGCTCTCGACGAGGCGCTCAGCACCGGCGCTCTCGAGCGCTTCGCCGATGCCGTGCCGCGCGACCGGCGGGACCGCGTTGACGTCCTGCAGACGATCTACGACCTGCACACCGGCCCGCTGCAGGCCGTCGGCGACCGCGCCCGCTACCAGCACCACCCGGTCGTGGCGGGACTGAAGCAGCGCCTCGAGGCCGACTGGCTGCGGGAGCTCGCGGCCGAAGACGTGCCCGCGGAGTTCCGCGACCAGCCCGACGTGGTCGTCGCGATCCGCAGCATGGCAACCGTCGAGCGGCTGCCCCGCACGTACCGCTGGATCGCCGACGAGGCTTCCTGGCCGGAGGTCGTGCGGTTCCTGGCGATGGAGGGCGGACCCGACGCCGGCTTCGACGATTTGGTGGCCGTCTGCCAGGTCGGGCTGGCCGGTTCGGCGAAGCTGGAGCTGGCCCAGAACTACTGGGACGAGATGGGCAACGGACACCTCGATGCCGTGCACACCAACCTGCACGAGCAGATGGTGAGCGCCATCGACATGCCGCGGCTCGCGCGGGGTGACCTCCCCGTGGAGGCGCTGGAGCGCACGGCGCTGGGCGGTCTGCTGGCGACGAACCGCTGGCTGCAACCGGAGATGGTCGGCGCACTCGGCATGATCGAGCTGCAGGCCGGACCACGGTGCCGCAAGGTCGTCCAGGGCTTCGACCGGCTCGGCGCCCCTGTGGGTGCTTACCGGTTCTACGCCGAGCACGCCGACGTCGACCCGCGGCACGGCAAGGACTGGGTCGAGAAGGCGATCGCCCCGCTCGTCGCCGAGGACCCGAGCTGGGGACCACGGATCCTGCGCGGTGCCTGGTGGCGGCTCGTCCTCAGCCTGCGGTTCTTCGAGGCGGCCGAGTCGCTGCTGGTGCGCCGCGCCTCACACGCGGCGTGACCGCGCCACCAGGCGCAGCACCAGCGGTCCGACCAGCCAGAGAGCGAGCGCCGTCCCGCCGACCGCCGAGGCGGCCCAGCCGGCGGCGGTCCGACCGGCGACGACGTTGAAGACCAGCCCGTTGACGCCGACCATCGCCAGGCCGAGGAACACCGACCCGAGCAAGGCGCACCAGTGCGCTGTCGCGACCATGAGCTCGCGCTCGTGCTGCCGGAACAGCACCCGGTGCAGCGGCACGGGCGCAACGAGCAGCAGCGTGGCCAGCGACGACAGCGCCACGGTGCCGAGGTACAGGTGCTTGTCGGTGTCGTCGAGCGTGGTGAACCGCTGCTGGAAGGGCAACGTCAGCAGGAAGCCGGTCAGCAGCTGGACACCGGTCTGCACCACGCGCAGCTCCTGGAGCAGCTCGCTCCAGTTGCGGTCGAGCGTCTGCTGCGGTGTCTCGTCAGGCCGGTCAGGTCGCACGGCACCTGACTTCCCCCGGCACGCGCCGGGTATGTCCACCTAGCAGAGGTACGTACCTCAGCTCGCGTAGCGGGCCGCCGAACGGGCCCGTGCCTTCGCCGCCTCGACTTCGCGATCCTTCGGCGGCGCCGTCGTCACGAGCTTGTCGAGAAGGGTCCTCGAGGCAGCGGACACGAGCTCGACGGCCTCCAGGAAGGCGGCCTCGTTGACCTGCGCGGGCTTGCTCGAACCGCTGATCTTCCGGACGTACTGGACAGCGGCAGCCCGCACCTCGTCGTCGGACACCGGCGGCTCGAAGTTGTTGAGCGGCTTGATGTTTCGGCACATGCTGAGCAGCGTAAGCCCGTCGCGCTTCGGGCCAGAACACATGTCAGATGACAAAGGACCGCAGGCCTCGCGCTGCCGGCCGTCCAGACGTAACGTGGCCCGTCGGTGCCCCCCTGTCGCAGAGGAGGATCCATGCACGCGATGCCGTTGCCCGTGCCGGTCGTCGCTCCGCGGAGTGACCTCGAAGTGCTGGT
This sequence comes from Frankiales bacterium, assembly GCA_025965935.1. GTDB lineage: Bacteria > Actinomycetota > Actinomycetes > Mycobacteriales > SCTD01 > RYN-111. The sequence goes on from JAOPVZ010000308.1 coordinate 9,019, forward strand.
GGACCAGCTGGAGGGCATGCGAGCCTGGCACGCCGCCTTCCGGGCGCGCCTGGCGGCCGAGCAGCAGACGGCGACCACGACCCGCGAGATGCGGCTCGACGCCCGCCGCCGGATCGAGGCCCTCGAGCGGACCCAGGCGGCACTGCAGGCCCGGGCCGACCAGAGCGTGCGGCAGACCGTCGAGCTGCTCGCTGCGCGCCCGGCGCGCGCCCTGCTGGTCCACCGCAACGAGTGGATCCGCACCAAGGTGGGCCTGGGCCTGGAGGCGGAAGGAGTCCAGGTCCTGGCGTCGTTGGAGGACGGAGCGGACGGGCTTGGCTGCGCGATCATGGAGCAGCCCGACCTGCTCCTCATCGAGGATCGGTTGCCGTCGCTCCCTGGCCTCGAGCTGGCCAAGCAGGCGCGCGAGTTCGTGCCCCGGGCGGTGATCGCGGCTCAGGTGGAGGACGACCAGGGCGTGGCCGCCATGCTCGAGGCGGGGGCGCAGGCAGTGTTCAGCAGGCGGGTACCACCACAGCTGATGGCAGAGCAGGCGGCCGACTACCTGCGGCATGCCTCGGGCGGGCCGCTGCTCCTCACCTGACGGCTCGGGTGACCGCGGGCTCGAGGTGCACCACCTTGCAGCGGGACAGTTCGTCGAGCAGTTCCGGCCCGTAGCCGAAGCCCGTGCCGCTGCCTCGTCCTGGCGTGGCCGCGCCTCCCGGCGCGCCGCCGAAGGCAGCGTTGACCTTCACGGTGCTCACCGGGAGCTCACGCACCGCCCGCTGAGCATGCTCCTGGTCGGCGGTGAGGACGACCGCGGCGAGCCCGTACCGGGACCGGCCTGCCGCCTGCAGCATCGCGTCGAAGTCAGGGAGGACCTGCACCGCCGCCACGGGCCCGAAGGTCTCGTCGGTCATCAGCCGCATCCCGTGATGGCAGCCGACCAGGACGGTGGGCGGGTACCACGCACCCGCGCCGCTCGGCACCTCGCCGCCCGTCAGCCGCCGAGCACCCGCGGCGACCGCCTCCGCGACATGGGCGTGCACCAGCTGGCGCTGCGAGCGGTCGACCAGCGGTCCGATCGAACGAGCGTGGGCCTCCGCGACAAGGGCTTCCAGGAAGGCCTCAGCCACGTCGGCGTGCACGTACACCCGCTCGATCGACACGCACACCTGACCGCTGTTGGCGAAGGCCCCCAGTGCCACCTGCGACGCGGCCCAGGCCGGGTCCACGTCCGCGTCGACCACGCAGGCGTCCTTGCCGCCGCCCTCGAGCACCGCCTTGGCGCCGCTGCGGGCGCACGCCTCGGCGATGCCCCGGCCCGTCTCCGACGAGCCGACGTGGACCACCACGTCAACGCGCGGGTCGCTGCAGAGCTCGGCCCCGACCCGGCCGTCGCCCTGCACCACCTGCAGCACGTCGGCCGGGAGGTGCGTTGCCAGCACCTCGGCGGCGCGGCCAGCGGCGAGCGGCGCACGCTCGCTGGGCTTCAGCAAGACGGCATTGCCGGCCGCCAGTGCCGCGCCGACGTCCTGCAGCGAGATGGCGACCGGGTCGTTCCACGGCGTGATGACGGCGCAGACACCGCGGGGCTCCCAGACCATGACGTCGGTGGCGGACCAGCTGCCCTGCAGGGAGCGCCCGCGGTGCAGCGGTGCCAGCTCGGCATAGGTCTCGAGGGAACCGATCCCGGCCAACACCCCGCCGCGACTGTCCTGCAGCGGCTTCCCCATCTCGCGGGACTGCAGCTCCGCCAGCTCGTCGACCCGGTCGCGGAGCTCCCTGGCCGCCTCCTTGAGGGCGCCCGAGCGGTCGCCTGCCGACGTCCGGGCCCAGCCGGACGCCGCGGCGGCGGCACGGGCAACCCGGTCGCCGACGTCGGTCGTCGCGGTGACGACGCCCACGACGGTGTCGTCACGCGGGTCCACGACGTGCAGCTCCTGATCGAGGACTGTCGTCATCGGGATTCCTTCCTCAACAACCGGGGTAGCGGCTGCCGGTGAGCCTTCGCGTCCTGACGTGGCACGTGCACGGGTCCTACCTCCAGTACCTCAGCGCGGTGCCCGTCACGTGGCTGCTTCCGGTCCGGCCGGACAAGCAGCAGGGGTACGGCGGGCGGGGCGCGACCTTCCACTGGCCGGACAACGTCGTGGAGGTGCCGGCCGACGACGTGCCGTCCTGGGTGAACGGCGTGGACGTCGTCCTGACGCAGAGCCGGCACAACTGGGAGGTCGACCGGCACGAGCTGCTCGGTCCGCTGGCCCGCGACCTGCCTCGCGTGCACATCGAGCACGACCCGCCGCGGCACTGGCCCAACGCGGCGCTCCACCCCGTCCAGGACCCGACCGCCAGGCTCGTGCACGTCACGCCGTTCAACGCGCTGATGTGGGACAGCGGCATCACCCCGAGCACCGTTGTCGAGCACGGCGTCGATGTGCCGCAGCTGCCATGGACGGGGGAGCACGACCGTGGCATCACCGTCGTCAACAACCTCTGGAGCCGCGGTCGCCGCCTCGGGCCTGACCTGTTCGAGGAGTTCGCGGGCCAGGTTCCCCTCGACCTCGCCGGCATGGGCGGCGAGCGCTGGCCCTCCTGGCTCGGCGACGTGCGGCTGGCGGAGCTGCACCGGCTGCTCCCGTCGTACCGGTTCTTCTTCAACCCGATCCGCTACACCTCGCTGGGACTGGCCGTGTGCGAGGCGATGGCCCTGGGACTGCCCGTCCTCGGCTTGGCGACCACCGAGATGGCCACGGCGGTGCAGAACGGCGTGAACGGCTACGTCGAGACGCGCCCGGATCGGCTGGTCGCGCACGCCCGCCGGTTGCTGGAGGACCCCGTCGAGGCAGCCGAGCTGTCCGCCGGCGCGGTCACCACGGCCCGGGAGCGCTTCGGGCACCAGCGCTTCGTCCAGGACTGGAGCGACGTGCTTCATCGCGCGGCCGCGAGCACGTCTGACGGGGTCAGCTCGAGCAGTCCAGGGTCCGGCTCCGGGGCGTCGTCGTCGTTCACCTGACCACGCCAGAGCACCCGGTGCCGGTTGACGTCGGGCGGCCCCCACACCGCTGGCGACGTCGGTCCGAAGAGCAGCACGGAGGGGGTCCGGTAGGCGGTGGCGAGGTGGGCCACACCGGTGTCCGGCGCGACCACGAGGGCCGCCGTCGCGACCAGGTCGCACAGACCGTCCAGCGACGGTGAGAGCACCCGGCCTTGGCCTGCCTGGCGCACCACCTCTGTGGCCCGCTGCTGCTCGCCGGGACCGGCCGTCACCAGTACCTCTGCGTGGTCCAGGCCCCGGACCACCTCGGCCCAACGCTGCACCGGCCAGCGCCGCGAGGGCTTCGCCGCTCCGGGATGCACCACGACGTGACTGCCCCGGGGGCCACGGGCGGGAAGCAGCAGATCGTCTGTGTCGCAGGGGATCCCGGACTCGGTGAGCAGCCGGCACCAGCGTACGACCTCGTGCTCGTCCGGCCTCCAGCCGCGGCCGTCCCGACCCCAGGCGAGCAGCCGGGCCGGCCCGGTCGCCTCGAGCAGCGCGGTGCTCTGCGGTCCGCGACCGTGCAGGTTGACCCCCAGCGCCGCGCCGTCGACCGAGGTAGGCAGCCGCTGCAGCGGGGCGGCGTCCACCAGCTCGTCGACGGCGCCGACCTGCGAGACGATCGGCCCCAGCGCCCGGGGGCAGGCCAGCTGGATGTGCGCCGTCGGGTGGGCGCGCCGCAGGCCGCGCAGGGCCGGCACGGCGGTGAGCAGGTCGCCGAGGCCCAGAGCGCGCAGGACGAGCACCCTCATCGCGACCGCCACCAGCCCAGCAGCCACCAGCCGGTCGCAGCCTCGGGGATCGCGACGGACGTGGCGAGCATCGTGGCGACCTCGCGGGTCGTGCGCGGCCCTGGGGCGACTCGTCGTCGTGCGAAGTCACCCACCAGCAGGGCCCAGGTCGTCAGGGCGGCCCGCCGCCAGCGCGGGACGGCAGCGGCCAGCAGCGCGGCCGTCGTCGCCAGGTGCCATGGCCGCCTTCCGGCGGGGACCTGCGCGCGGTGCCGCCAGTCGGATCCGTGCTTGCGCCGCATCCGGACGTCGTCGGTGTTGCCGCGCTGGCTGCGGATGCTCTGCGTCCAGCGTGCCGGACGTACGGGATGCACGACCTGCCGTCGGCCGGTGACGATCTGCCAGCCCGCTGCCGTGACACGCAGCCCCAGGTCCGCGTCCTCCCGATAGGCGCGCGGGAAGCACTCGTCGAAGCCGCCGACCGTCTCGAGCGCACTGCGGCGGTAGGCGAGGTCGGCGGTCGCCCAGACCGCCGTCTCGAGCCCCTTGGTGGAGCGCTCCCAGTCCGTAGGTCGTTCGGAGGTGGGCACCGTGATGCGGCCCTGGACGCCGCCGACGTCCGGACCGGCCGCGTCGAGGTCGGCCTCGAGCGCGCTCACCCAGTCCCCAGGCGGCTCGACGTCGTCGTCGAGGAACGCCACCCACTCGCTGTCGGCATGCCGCCACCCGAGGTTGCGCGCGGCTGCGGGTCCGCGTCCGCCCGACCTGAGGACGGTCACGCCTTCGATGCTCAGTGACGGCCCATCCGGGCGGTCGTCCACCACGACGACCGGCACCTGGCCGACCACCGGTGCGAGGGCTCGGTGCAGCGAGGGCCGGCCCACTGTGGGGACCACGACGGTGATGGTCACGGCCACCGCGACCGCCGTACCGCGAAGGGACCGAGCGCCAGCAGGTCGACCGGACCGGAGCCGAAGCACTCCAGCGCGTCCCGGGGGTCGTCGACGATGGGGCGCCCGGCCGTGTTGAGGGAGGTGTTCACGACGACGGGCAGGCCGGTGCGACGCGCGAAGCCCTCGAGCACCCGAGCGACCAGCGGCTCCTCACGCCGGTCGACGGTCTGGATCCGGGCGGAGCCGTCGACGTGCGTGACGACCGGGATGCGGCCTCGCCAGTCGGGCGCGACGGCATGGGTGAAGAGCATGTACGGCGAAGGGACCGTGCCGGTGAAGATCTCGTGCGCTCTCTCCAGCAAGACCATGGGGGCCACCGGCCGGAACTGCTCGCGGCCCTTCACGTCGTTCATTCGCTCGAGGTTCTTCTCGAAGCCCGGGTGGGCCAGCAGCGAGCGGTGCCCCAGAGCGCGGGGGCCGTACTCCGCGCGGCCTTGGAACCAGGCGACGATCCCGTCGTGGGCCAGGCACTCCGCGACCTCCTCGGCGATGTCGCGCGGACGGTCGTAGGGCACACCGGCCGTCTGCAACCAGGCCTCGAGCTCGTCATCGGTCCAGGACCGCCCCAGGGCCGCCGTGCGCATCGGGGCCACGGGGTCACCCAGCGCGTGGGCCACGTGCATGGCAGCGCCGAGCGCGGTGCCGCTGTCACCGGCCGCCGGCTGCACCCACACCTGCTCGAAAGGGCCCTCAGCGGCGATCTTGGCGTTCGCGACGCAGTTGAGCGCGACGCCGCCCGCCATCGTCAGTGCCGTGTCGCCGGTCTGCCCGTGCAGCCAGCTGACCAGGTCGAGCAGCACCTCCTCCAGCCGCAGCTGCACCGTCGCGGCGAGGTCGGCGTCCCACTCGCCCGGCTTGCTGAAGGACCCCCACTCGACGGGCTCGACGGTGAAGCCGCCGTCGCCCGTGGGACGGACCAGCTCGCGGAACTCCTTGATCCAGCGCGGTTGGCCGTAGGACGCGAGCGCCATCACCTTGTACTCGTCGCTCGAGCGGCGGAAGCCGAAGTGCTCGGTCAGCTCCTCGTAGAGCAGCCCGAGCGAGTGCGGCAGCTGCTGGGCGGCGAGGACGTCGAGGTCGCCGTCGACGCACCGGCCGGCCAGGTGCGAGGCAGTCTCCCCACGGCCGTCCAGGACCAGCACGGAGGAGCTGGGATACGGGGCGGCGAGCGCGGCAGAGGCCGCGTGCGCCAGGTGGTGCGGGACGTAGCGCACGGAGCCCGGGTCCAGACCCGGCAGCGCGGTCCGGAGGAACAGCGGCGCCCGTTCGGCGTACAGCGTGCGCAGTCCTTCCCAACCGTCGTCGACGACCGAGGTGTACGGCGGACAGAGCCCAGGGTCGTAGGAGTAGGCCACCGCGTCGAGGTCCTCGGGCGACAGCCCGGCCCTGGCCAGGCACCACGCGGCCGACTGCGTGGGGAGCTCCCAGGCCGCGAACGGGAGGTTGTCATGGCCGTGCTTGCGGCGGGTGAAGCGCTCTTCCTCGGCGGCGGCGACCACCTCGCCGTCGACGACGAGCGCGGCCGCCGGGTCGTGGAAGACGGCGTTCACGCCGAGCACGGCGCTCACGGCCAGCTGCCTTCCCAGGAGCTGGTCACGACGAGCTCGCGCACCTCGCAGCCCGGCGGCTGCGTGAGGCAGTGCAGCACGGTGCGGGCGACGTCCTCCGGCCGGTTGAGCTTGGCGTCCGGGGGTGGCTTGTACTGCGCCTCGCGGTCGTCGAAGAAGGCGGTGTGCATGCCGCCAGGAGTCAGGAGGGTCACGCCGACCTGGCCCTTGAGCTCGCTCTGCAGCGCGCGGGTGAACCCGACGACCCCGAACTTGCTGGCGCAGTAGGCGGTGGCGTCAGGGAACACCCGGTGGCCGAGGGTGGAGGCGACGGTGACGACCTTGCCCTTCGTCCGGCGCAGCGACGGCAGCGCCGCGCGGACCACGGCCGCGGTGCCCAGCAGGTTGACGAGGACCACGCGCTCCCAGGCAATCGGGTCGACCTCGTCGAGCGGTCCGCAGACGTCTGTGCCGGCGGCGGTGACGACGCCGTGCAGTGGATGTTCGCCGACCAACCGCAGTACCGCTTCCTCCGCTGCCCTGCCTTCGGACAGGTCGACCACCTCGCTGCGGTAGCCCTCGACGGGCACCCGGTCCAGGGCGAGCACGGTGCCGCCCGCCGCGCGGACGGCAGCGGCGACGGCGGCACCGAGGCCGCTGGCCGCTCCGGTGACGAGAACGGTCCCGGGGTCGTCAGGCACGGCTTGCCTCTCGGATCAGGAGGGACGTGGACCGGCCCTCGAGGTAGGGGAGCGCGACGGCCTGCCCGCCCCAGCGCTGGAGGACCTCTGCCTCGGCCAGCACGGCCCCGGCGTAGTCACCGCCCTTGGCCCAGACGTCCGGCCGGAGCTCCTGCAGTGCACGCACAGGGGTGTCCTCGTCGAAGACGACCACGTCGTCCACGCAGCCGAGCGCCAGGAGGACTCGGGCTCGGTCGGCCGCGGCTTGCAGAGGCCGGGAAGGCCCCTTCAACCGTCGCACCGAGTCGTCGGAGTTGAGCAGGACCACGAGGCAGTCCCCGAGGGCACGCGCCTGCTCGAGGACAGCGACATGGCCGGCGTGCAGCAGGTCGAAGCAGCCTCCGGTCGCAACAACCGTGCCCCTGGTCGCACGGGTGTGCGCCACCACGTCGACCCCGTCGTGCGTGGTGGGTGCGTCGAGGGCGGCCGCTCCGCCTTCGGCGACGAACGCGGCGGCGGCAGCGACGGCACCGGACACCGCCTCGCTGACGAGGGCGCCATCGGCCAGGAGCCCGGCCGCGGTCGCAGCGAAGCGGTCACCTGCCCCGCACGGGTCCGCGCACGGGACGGCCGGTGCGGGGTAGACGGACGGGGTCCCGTCGCCCTGGACCAGCAGGGCACCACGGGCTCCGAGCGTCACGGCGACGGCACCTGCCCCCCATTCCGAGCGCAGCTCGGCGGCCCGTTGTGCGGCCTCGGCGAGCGACCCGGCGCCGGCTTCCGCCGCGTTGGGCGTGATGAGGACGCAGCCGGTCGTCGGACACGCCCCCCGGGGGTGGGGGTCCCAGACGATCCGCCGACCGGCAAGCGCAGCCCGGAGCCGCGGCAAGGACGTCACGCCCCGCCCGTAGTCGGACACCAGGGTCTCGCCGGGCGGGAGCTCGCCGTCGAGGTCGCCCGTCAGGTGCGCCGCGCCCCTGTCCAGCCGAAGCAGCGAGCGGCCGCCGGACCTGACCCGGACCTTCTCGACCGTGCTCCCTTCCGCCCCGAGGTCAAGCAGCTGCACGCCGGCCTCGTCGAGGAGTGTGCGCAGCTCCTCACCCGCTGCGTCGCGGACCAGCGCGGTGACGAGCACGACCTCGCGACCGTCCCGCGCTGCCAGCAGCGCCGCCAGCCCGGCACCGCCAGGCCGGGCAAGGTCGGTCGGGTCGTCGAGAACGGGTACCGGCGCGTCCGGGCACAGCCGCTCGACGCGGCCGACGAGGTCCCGGTCGAGCAGCGTGTCGCCGACGACGACGAGCGGCCTCACAGGGCCACCGGATACGGATCAGCCACGCCCAGCGCCACATCGACCGCTGCGCACACCAGGTGCACGGCGACCTGGTGGACCTCTTGCACGGTCGCGGTGGCAGGAGCGTCAACAGTCAGGCACTCGTCGGCCAGCTGCTGCATCGGCGAGCCCTCTCGGCCTGTCATGGCCCAGACGATCAGGCCCCGGTCCTGGGCGGACCGCATCGCGGCGAGCACGTTGCCGCTGGACCCGCTCGTCGAGAGCCCGAGGAAGACATCACCCGGCCGCCCGTGCGCCTCGACCTGGCGCGCGTAGCCGGCCCCCCAGCCGTAGTCGTTGGCGATCGCGGTCAGCGAGGACGTCTCGGCGTGCAGTGCGATGGCGGACAGGGCCGGCCGGTCGTCGCGGTAGCGCCCGACGAGCTCGGCGGTGAGGTGCTGGGCCTGAGCCGCGGAGCCGCCGTTGCCGGCTGCGAGCAGCCGGCCGCTGCCGATGAGGACCCTGGCCAGGTGCGTCCCCCAGCGATCCAGGAGGTCCGTGTCGAGCCCGGGCAGCGCGCGGGCGAGAGCCAGCACGTGCTGCCGGCCGGAGAGCAGCTGGGTCACGGGAGCACCTCCGAGGTCAGGGTGCGGCGGGCGAGCAGCAGGTGGTAGGTCGCCATGGTCTGCTCGGCGACGCGGCTCCACGTGAAGCGCCGCCGGACCCGCTTCACACCGGCGGCTCCGAAGGCCGCTCGTCGAGTCGGGTCGTCGAGGAGCTCGCCCATGGCACAGGCCAGCTCGACGGGGGACCGGGGAGGGACGAGCAGCCCGGTCTGCCCGTGCACCACCGTGTCGCACAGGCCGCCGACTGCCGTGCCCAGGATCGGGACACCGCAGGCCATCGCCTCGAGCGGGACGATGCCGAACGGCTCGTACCAGGGTGCGCAGGCGACGGCGTCCGCCGAGCGCAGCAGCGCGGGAAGCTCGTCGCGACAGACCCGGCCCCTGACCTGCACCTGGTCGGCAACACCCAGCTCTTGGGCCAGCCGGTTGAGGCGCTGCACCTCCTGGTCGGTGTCGAGGCCGCTCGGGTCCGGACCGCCGGCGACGACCAGCTCCACGTCGTCGCGGCCCAGCAGGCCGAGCGCCTCGATGACGTTGCCGACGCCCTTGCGTTCGACCAGCCGGCCGACCGACACGACCCGGTGCGGCCGGGCGGGCGCCTCACGGGGACCGTCGGGGCGGAAGACCGTGGGGTCGACGCCGCACGGCACCACCGTCACCCGGTGAGTCGGGGCCCCGAGGCGCCGCAGCTCGAAGACCTCGTCGCTGCAGGTGGCCAGCACCCGGTCGACCTCATGCACCAGATCGCGCTCGATGCCCTCGCGCTCCGGCGGACTGGTGTCGCGAGTCCCCTGGTGACGTCGCTTGACGACGCCCAGCGCGTGAAACGTCATGGCGACCGGGATGTCGAGCTGCCTGGCCGCCTGCAGCGCCGCCCAGCCGCTCATCCAGAAGTGCGCGTGGACGAGATCGGGCCGCTCGTGCTCCCAAGCCCGGCGCAGCTCGTCGGCGAAGGCCGGCATGTGGGCGAGCAGCTCGTCCTTGGCTATGTGCGCAGGTGGCCCCGCCGGCACGTGGTCGACGGACACCCCGGGCGACAACGCGACCCGGCGTGGGAGGAGCCGGTCGTCGCGTCGGGTGTGCACCGTGACCTCGGCACCTCGGCGCGCGAGCGCCGTCGAGAGCGCGGCGACGTGCACGTTCTGCCCACCTGCGTCCACGCCACCGAGTACCGCCAGCGGGCTCGCGTGCTCCGACACCATGGCGATCTTCACGCGCTCAGCTCCAGCTCCAGCGCGGCCAGCGCCGCGATGACGTCGTCGTGCGCAAGGTCCTCCAGGCACGGGTGGCCGGGCACCGGGCAGGCTCGGGCCCGGGTACCGCGACAGGCGGCCCACTGGTCGCCGAGCACGACGCACGGCACGCCCCATGGCTTCCACCTCTCGACAGGCACCACCGGCGAGAACAGGGAGACCACCGGCGCGCCGACGGCCGCCGCCAGGTGCGCTGGTCCGGTGTTGCCGACGACGACCGCGGTGGCCCGTCGCAGGACGTCGGCCAGCTCCGCGAGGCTCGTCCTACCCCCGAGGTCGGTGGCCTGGTCCCCGCTGACCTCCTGGGTGAGCTGCATCTCGTGGGGTCCACCGGTCACGACCACCCGCCGACCGAGCCCGGTCAGCCGGCAAACGAGCTCGCGCAGCCACGCTGAGGAGGTTGCACGGCTAGGTACCGAGGCGCCGGGATGCACCACCACGTAAGGCGATGAGCCCGTCAGGTGGCTGGCGCTGGGAAGCGGTCGCCGGACGGCGAGCCGGTTGTCGAACGGGTCGCCGGCCGAGGGGTAGCCGGCCGCCTCGACGAGGGACAGCATCCGCTGGACCTCGTGCAGGCCGCGCTCCGGCGGCCGGTGCCGCAGATCGAGCAGCGAGCCCGGGTAGTCGTGGCTGATGGCGCCGACCCACGGCACCCCCGCCAACCTGAGCAGCAAGGCCGTGGGCAACGGGCTCTGCGAGGCAGAGGTCAGCACGAGCGCCGCCTCAGGTCGGGTTTCCTGGAGGCGAGCAACCGTCTCGCCGACGTCCGCGGGGTCCACCGGCTGCGGCTCGGGGTCGACCCAGGGACACCGCCAGACGATCACCTCGTCCACCCCCGGCAGCAGCCGCGCAGCGGCTTTGCCGCGCGGTCCGCACAGCAGCAGCAGCCTGTCGCAGCCGCGGCGCACCGCACGCAGCGCAGGTCCGGACAGCAGGACGTCACCGTCACTGTCGAGCCGCGCCACCAGCACGGTGCTCATGGGGCACCAAGGAGGATGTCGACCGCCTCGTCGAACCTGGTGGCCACCGCGGGAGCAGTGCTGATCTCCTCGACCCGGGTGGCCTCGGTCGGGACCAGGACCGAACGGGCGCCCACGGCAGCTGCGGCCTCCACGTCCGCACCGATGTCGCCGATGACCGCGCACCGCTCAACGGCGACGCCCAGCAGCTCCGCGGCTCTGCGGAGCAGCCCGGACGCCGGCTTGCGGCAGCCGCAGCCGTCGTCCCGACCGTGCGGGCAGATGACGAACGGTCCAAGCGGACCGAGCAGCTGGTCGAGGCGCCGGTTCACGGCGTCGACCTGCTTGCCGGTCAGCAAGCCGCGCGCGATGCCGCTCTGGTTCGACACCACCGCCGTCGGCACTCCTGCCGCCCGCAGCCGGGCAAGTCCCTCGGGCACGCCGGGCAGCACGGCGACCTTGTCCGGATCGCCGTTGTACGGCACATCAGCGACGAGCGTGCCGTCCCGATCGAGCAGGACGGCCGCAGGGGGCTGCACAAGCGGCATGGGCGGCACGTGTCCCGCCTGGCCTGATCAAAACAAAGCTCTTCCGGAAGTTCTCCTTTACCTGCAGGCAAACCGGAGACGCGCTGGTGCCGACGGATCACCGAACGTGGTATCACGCCAGAAGCGGGTACCAGGATGGGGCAGCTCGGAGAGAGCCGTGGCCGCGACCCGAACGGCGCCGGCCGTGACAGAGGCAGGATCGCCGCAACCGACCGGACTTGCCGTCGCGCGGGAACCGCATTTTCCCGCCCGTCACCAGGAGCCCCTGTGAGGCACCCGACGAGCACCACCGACCTTGCCATCAGCACCCATGACCTGCCGTTGGGCAGCCGGCGACGCGGCCTCGACCTCGTCCAGCGCCAGCTCGTCGCTGTCGAGGCGTTCACACGGGATCGGGTGAAGGCGCAACGGGCGCTCGAGGTCACGGCGCGCACTCGCGAGACCAGGATGGACGTCGTTCGCCGCCTCGATGTGCTGCGGCGCGAGCAGGAGATGCTCGTGGCCCGAGCCCACCAGCAGCTCGGCGAGACGGGCGACCTGCTCAGGGCGCCATCGGGGCGCCGGGCCGTCATCGCCCATCGGAACGCGTGGTTCGCCAGCAAGCTCGCCGAGCTGCTCGCCCAGGCCGACGTTCAGCTGCTCGAGCGCGTGGACAACGGAGCCGACGCGGTCGGTCTCGTGGTCGCCGAGCAGCCTGACCTGCTCTTCGTGGAGGACAGCCTGCTCATGGTGACCGGTGACGAGGTCATCCAGGAAGCACGGCGCTTCTGCCCGAGCACCCGAATCGGCGCGCGGGTCGAGTACGACGAGCGGGTCGGTGTCCTCTTGGACGCCGGCGCTGACATGGTCGCCACCCGCCAGGTTCCTCCACTGCGGGTCGCGCAGCAGCTACTCGCGCTCGTCGGGACCCCCGCAGGTTGAGCCGCCTGGTCAGTCCGCCGCAGACCTCGGGGAGCGCATGAAATCCGCGCACCGCGGACACAAGCACGTCGTGGGAGCCAGTGCCGGCCTGGTCATGCCGCAGGCTCGCGTGCCGCGCACGCCGCCGCGCCGTCGCGGCGGCCTGTGGGCAGCTCTCAGCTACATCGGGTTGTCGGTCTGGCTGTTCCGTCGCGTCCTCGTGGACCCCGTCTCGCGTGCGCCCTTGGGCGGAGGCGGCGACGTCGCGCAGATGTGCTGGTTCCTTGCTCGCACGGCCAGAGCGGTCACGCACGGGCAGAACCTCTTCGTCGCGCACGAGATCAACGCACCCGTGGGCGTCAACCTGATGTGGAACACCGCGATGCTGCCGGTCGGGGTGCTCATGTCACCGGTGACGCTGCGGTGGGGACCCATCACCTCGTTCAACATCATGATGCTCCTTGCCCCCGTTGCGACGGCCATCTCCGGACGCTGGTGGCTCTCGCGGCACGTCGACAGCGAGTTCGCCCGCTGGGTGGGGGGTGCCGCCATCGGCTTCAGCCCCTTCGTGAGCGCCCACCTGGGCGGGCACCTGAACTTCGTGCTGCTGCCGCTGGTGCCGGTCATCCTTCGACTGCTCGAGGACGTGCTGTGGCGGCACCCTCAGAGCTTGCCCCGGGCCGCCGTCCTCGGGCTGGTGCTCGCCGTCCAGGCGCTGCTCAGCGAGGAGGTCGTCATCCTGCTGGCCGTCGGCCTCGGTCTGGCAGCAGTGCTCTTCTTCGTCAGGCAACCGCGTGACGTCGTGCGGGTGGGCCCCCTGCTCCCGCGCCTGGGTGTGGCGGCGGGCGTGGCGACCTTGCTCCTGGCGTGGCTGCTCGCGGTCCAGCTGCTCGGTCCTGATCGGGTCAGCGGGGTGGACCCGTCCGCCCATCACGCGCAGCTGCGGGACCTGGTGGTGCCGAGCACCAGGCTTGCCCTCGGCTCGCTCAGCGAGACGACCGAGCTGGAGCGACGCGGCACCTCGCGGTTCGAGGACGCCACCTACGTCGGCGCACCGGCACTGCTCCTGCTGGCCGGCACCGTCGTCGGGTGGTGGGGTCGGCGTGCTGTCCGGGTCGCTGCGGGCACCGCGGTGCTCGCCTTCGTGCTGGCGCTCGGCAACGGCGGGCAGGGGAGCGGCGCCACCGGGTTCACCCACCCGGCCGGGTTCCTGTTCGCCGTACCCGGCCTATCCAGCGTGGCCCCGCAGCGGTTCGGGCTGGTGCTCGACGTGTGCCTGGCCTGGCTCCTGGCGCAGGTCTGCGAGGCCTTGGTACGACGAAGGCAGCGTGTCCTCATCCCTGCCGGCGCACTCGTGGCCGCGATGCTGGTGTCCTGGATGCCGGCGTCCCCCGAGCAGCAGGTCGACGCGGCAGTCCCGGCCTTCTTCACCTCGGGCGCTGCCACTTCCCTTGCGGGGCAGACGGTTGTGCTCCTCCCGGCGCCACACCGCTCCGATGACCGGGCGATGCTCTACCAGGCGGTCGCAGGTCTGCCCTTCCGCATGCTGGGCGGCTATGCGCTGACCGTCGACCGTCGTGGCCGGCAGGTGAGCGACGCACCGGCGGATCCCGTGACGCAACTGGCCGGCGCACCCGGAACACCCACCGTCGCCCAGGTGTGCGCTGCGCGGCGAGCCCTGGTCAACGACGGGGTGGACGCGGTGGCAGTCGTTCGGCACGACGATGCCGGTGGCCGCCTGGCGACCGCAGCCGCCACCGTGCTTGGCGGGCCGGGGCGCGAGCTCCGGGGCGTCGAGCTGTGGCACGTCAGGGGGCAGTCGCCTTGCCCGACGGGCCTGCGCCCGCGGCTCATTCGGCGCTGAGCCGTCGCTGTGCCTCCGAACGACCGTCCGCTCCGGCGAGGGAAAGCTCGAAGGCGTACCAGCGTTGCGCACGCATCTCGCTGCGCACCAGGACGATCACGGAGACGAGAGGCACGGACAGCATGGCGGTTCCGGCCCAGCGCCCATCGAGCAGCCAGCCACACCAGGCGGCCGCGATGCCCACGACCACACCCATCAGCGCGGCGACCTGGCCCCAGGTGACCGATTGCGGGCGGTCCGCGGACTTCATGGCGACAGCGCAGGTTCCTCGGGTACGGCGGGATGTGCGTCCCGGACGGGGTGGTGCAGGTCGAAGGCGGGACGCTCGGAGCGGATTCGCGGCATCGTGACGAAGTTGTGCCGGGGTGGCGGGCACGACGTCGCCCACTCCAGTGAGTTGCCGTACCCCCACGGGTCGTCGGGCAGCTGGCGCCGCGGCCGCTTGAACGTCAGCAGCAGGTTGAAGAAGAACGGCAGGGTCGAGATCGCTGTGAGGAAGGCACCGATGGTGGAGACGGTGTGCAGCGTGGTGAAGCCGTCACTGGCGCGGTAGTTGGCGTAGCGGCGCGGCATCCCCTGTGCGCCGAGCCAGTGCTGCACCAGGAACGTCGTGTGGAAGCCGACGAAGGTCAGCCAGAAGTGGATCTTGCCGAGCCGGTCGTCGAGCATCCGCCCAGTCATCTTCGGGAACCAGAAGTACACGCCTGCGAAGCCACCCATGACTGCCGTCGGGAACAGCACGTAGTGCATGTGAGCGACGAGGAAGTACGTGTCCGACACGTGGAAGTCGATCGGCGGGCTGGCGAGCATGACCCCTGTGAGGCCGCCGAGCAGGAAGCTGACGAGGAAGCCGATGCAGAACAGCATCGGTGTCTCCAAGGAGATGGCGCCCCGCCACATCGTGCCGATCCAGTTGAAGAACTTCACCCCCGTCGGGACCGCGATCAGGAAGGACAGCAGGCTGAAGAACGGCAGCAGCACAGCGCCCGTGGCGAACATGTGGTGCGCCCAGACCGTCATGGACAGCGCCCCGATACCGATGGTCGCGAAGATGATGCCCTTGTAGCCGAACAGCGGCTTGCGGCTGAAGACAGGGATCACCTCGGTGACGACGCCGAAGAACGGCAACGCGACGATGTAGACCTCGGGATGGCCGAAGAACCAGAAGACGTGCTGCCACAGGATCGGGCCGGCGTGGCTCGAGTCGAAGACATGGGCCCCCATGCGCCGGTCGGCCTCCAGGGCGAACAGCGCCGCAGTCAGGACCGGGAACGCCATCAGGGCCAGGATGCTGGTCACCAGCATGTTCCAGGTGAAGATCGGCATCCGGAACATCGTCATGCCGGGTGCGCGCAAGGTGATGATCGTGGTGATGAAGTTGACGGCGCCCAGGATGGTGCCGAGCCCGGAGGTGATGAGCCCGACGATCCAGAGGTCGGAGCCGATGTTGGGCGAGTGGATGATGTCGTTGAGCGGCGCGTAGGCGAACCACCCGAAGTCGGCCGATCCGGACGGCGTCAGGAAGCCGGCCATCACCGTGAGACCGCCGAACAGGTAGAGCCAGTAGGCGAACGCGTTGAGGCGGGGGAACGACACGTCCGGGGCGCCGATCTGCAGCGGCATGATGAAGTTCGTGAAGGCGAAGGCCAGCTGCGGCGCGAACAGGAACATCATGATCGTTCCGTGCATCGTGACGGCCTGGTTGTACTGCTCCTCCGACAGCATCTGGAGCCCGGGCCGGGCCAGCTCGGCGCGCATAGCCATGGCCAGCAGCCCCGATGCCAGGAAGAAGCCGAAGGACGTGCAGAGGTACAGGATCCCGATCACCTTGTGGTCCGTGGTGGTCAGGACCCTGACCAGGTTGCCACCGGGTGACCGGTCGCGAGGAGGCGGGACTCCCACGGTCCTGGTGCGCGCATCCAAGACTGTCATCGGCAGCTCCCAGGAGGCTGTGCCGTCCCTCGGGAATGCGCCTGCCAGGTTGATCTAAACCCGGATCCGACAGCGGGTCACCGCAGGTGTGAGTGGCGGGCGCCGGGGGACCGGGAGCGGATGGCGGCTCCCCGTGTGACGGTGGTGGTCGTGACGCGCGACCGCGGTCCGGAGCTCGGGCGCTCGCTACCCCACCACGCGGATCTCCCCGTGATCGTCATCGACAACGACTCGTCCGACGACAGCGCGGCCGTGGCTCGGGCGTCAGGTGCGCGGGTCGAGCAGCTCCGTCACAACGCCGGCGCTGCCGGGCGCAACCTCGGGGTGGAGCTGGCCACGACGCCGTACGTGGCTTTCGCCGACGACGACAGCTGGTGGGCGCCGGGAGCGCTCGACCGGGCCGTCGCGATCCTCGACCTGCACCCGGAGCTCGCCCTGGTGGCCGCTCGGGTGCTCGTCGGCGAGCAGGGGAGGACCGATGCGGTCTGCCAAGCCATGTCCGCCTCGCCCCTGCCCCCTACCGGCGTGGGTCCTCAGGTGCTCGGCTTCCTGGCCTGCGGTGCGGTCGTGCGGCGGGACGCCTTCCTGCAGGTCGGTGGCTTCAGCAGCCGCTACGAGACGGGTGGCGAGGAAGGACTGCTGGCCCTCGACCTCGCTGCCGCCGGCTACCAGCTGGCGTACGCCCAGGACGTCGTGGCGCATCACCACCCGTCGTCCAAGCGGCGGTCGTCACACCGTCGGGTGGTCGAGGCCCGCAACGCGCTCTGGACCGTCTGGCTGCGTCGTCCGGTCGTGTCGGGTCTCGTCGCGGCCGCCCGCGCGACCCGCACTTCGGACGGCCGGGCCGGCCTGCTCGCGGCGCTCTCCGGAATGCGCTGGGTCGTCGCTGACCGCCGCCGGTTGCCGCCGGACGTCGAGGAGCTCGCTGCTCGGTTGGCGCGGCAGTACTGAGCTCGCCGGCTGCACAATGCCGGGAAGGATGCCGGGAAGGTTGCATGGCACCGGTGGGGGTAGCCGCTTGGTGTCGCGGCCGGGTGCCGCGACGCGAGCGGAGGCTGACGTTGGCCACACCAAGGTGGGTCGACCCCCAGCCCGTCTGCGGCATCGACCCGGAACGACCGGCGCGACCATGAGGATCGGAGTCCTCGCGCCGCCGTGGCTGCCCGTTCCGCCGACGTCGTACGGCGGGATCGAGGCGGCGGTCGACCTGCTCGTGCGGGGTCTCACGCAGCAAGGCGTCGACGTGGTCCTCTGGACGGTGGGGGACAGCAGCGCACCGGTGCCGAAGCGCTACGCCGTTCAGAGCGCCGTCGGTGACATGAACTCGCTCCCGGAGGAGCTCGCCCACGTGGCACTTGGCTACGCAGCACTCGCGGACTGCGACCTGGTGCACGACCACACGGTGGCGGGACCAGCGTGGTCGTTGAGCGTCGGTCGACGGTGTGTGGTCACCACCTGCCACGCACCGATGGAGGGACTGCTCGCACCCGTCTACCGGGAGTACTCCTGGCGGCTCCCTGTCATCGCCATCTCCCACGACCAGGCAAGCCGCGCCCCTGAGGTCCGGGTCGCTCGGGTCATCCACCACGGCATCGACGTCGGGCGGTACCCGCCGGGCACCGGGGACGGGGAGTACTTGCTGTTCCTGGGGAGGATGGCTCCGGAGAAGGGCGCGGCGGAAGCCGTGCAGGTGGCACGGGCCACAGGCATGCCGCTCAAGATCGCCGCGAAGATGCGCGATGCCGACGAGCAGGAGTACTTCGCCTCGGAGGTGGAGCCCTTGCTCGGTGGCGGTGTGGAGTACCTCGGCGAGGTCGGCGGAGACGACAAGCTGCGCCTGCTCGGGGCCGCCCGCGCCCTGCTCAACCCGATCCGCTGGCCGGAGCCGTTCGGCATGGTCATGATCGAGGCGCTGGCCTGCGGGACGCCGGTGGTGACCTACCCGCACGGCGCTGCCCCGGAGATCGTCGACGACGGGAAGACCGGCTTCCTCTGCCGGGACCATGCCGGCATGGTGGAGGCGCTGGCCGACCTCGACACCCTGGATCGGCAGGTGTGCCGCAGGACGGTCGTCGAGCGCTTCTCGGCGGAGGCCATGGTGGCAGCACACCTCGAGCTGTACGAGCAGCTCCTGTGCCGATGACCGCTGACGGCCCCCGGCAGGCACCGGTGGCGAGCTCAGGGGAGGCGGCGGCCTGGGCCTCGGACGCCGCCCCACCGGCGTACCGGGACACCACCAGCGTGACCTTGCTGGAGGGGTCGTCGTTCTGCCTCTGCTCCGCGAACGGTGACATCGAGGACGACCGGGTCGCGGGGATGTTCGTCTGGGACACCCGTTTCCTGTCGCGATGGCTGCTCAACGTCGACGGGGACCCGGTCGAGCCTCTCGCCACCGTCCGGCACGCCTCTCACTCGGCGACTTTCGTGGGCCGCGCCGCGCCCCCGCCCGGCCATGCCGACAGCAGGCTGCTGGTCATGCGGGTGCGCCAGGTCGCGGCCGGCATGCGCGAGGAGATCGTGCTGCGCAACCACAGTGACGAGACGGCCTCGGTCGTCGTGACCCTGGAGACCGACAGCGACTTCGCGGACGTGTTCGAGGTGAAGGAACGGAGAGTCGTGAACCGCGCGCGGGGGCAGCTCGGGGTGACGGGCGCAGACCTCACGCACGTCCACCCAGGCGCAGCCGACACGCGCAGCACCACCGTCCGCACCTCGGGAGCGCACCAGCTCTCGGGTGGCCGGGCGACCTTTCGCGCTGTCGTACCGGCCCGCGGCGACTGGCGCACCACCTTGACGGTCGTCGTGGCCGTCGACGGCCACCCCGCCGGGCGGGTCGGCACCCGGGTCGCTGATCCCGGGCCGCAGGAGCACGTGCCTGGTCGGCGCGCAACGGACCGCCAGGCCGCCTGGCGGCGTTCGCTGCCGGTCCTCATGACGGGTCATGAGCCGCTGACCCACACGCTGCGCTGCACGACCGACGACCTGGGCGCGCTGCAGATCCCGGATCCTGACGAACCGGCCCGGCGGGTGGTGGCGGCTGGGGCGCCGTGGTTCATGGCGCTGTTCGGCCGTGACGCGCTGCTCACCAGCTGGATGGCGCTCCCGCTGGATCAGCAGCTCGCTCTCGGGACGCTGCAGACGCTGGCCCGCTTCCAGGGGCGGCGCACTGACCCGGTCACCGAGGAGCAGCCGGGCCGGATCCTGCACGAGGTCCGTCTCGGTGCCACGGCGGCGCTCGCTCTCGGAGGTGGTCAGGCGTACTACGGCACCGCGGACGCGACCCCGCTGTTCGTCGCGCTCGTCGGCGAGCTGCACAAGTGGGGACTGCCTCGTCGCGACCTCGAGCCGCTGCTGCCGGCCGTGGACCAGGCCCTCGCATGGATCGCGGGTGACGGCGACCCTGACGGCGACGGCTTCGTGGAGTACCAGCGGATGACGGCAAGCGGACTGCTCAACCAGGGCTGGAAGGACTCCTTCGACGGTGTGAACCACGCGTCGGGGCGGCTGGCCCAGGCACCGATCGCCCTGGCAGAGGTGCAGGCCTACGTGTACGCCGCACTCGTGTCCCGGGCCCGGCTCGCAGAGGACTGGGGCGACCCGGGCATCGCCCTGGCCTGCCACGAGAAGGCGGCAGACCTCAAGCGCAAGTTCAACGACCGGTTCTGGCTTCCTTTCCGCGGCTGGTTCGCTGTGGGACTCGACCGGGACAAGGAGCCCATCGACGCGCTGACCTCCAACGTCGGCCACTGCCTCTGGACCGGCATCGTCGACGACGACAAGGCGGCGGTGCTCGCTGATCGTCTCGCCGGTCCATCGATGCTGACCGGGTTCGGAGTCCGGACGCTGGACGAGGGCATGGGTGCCTACAACCCCATGAGCTACCACAACGGCTCGGTGTGGCCGCACGACAGCGCCATCGTCGCCGCCGGGCTGCTGCGCTACGGCTTCACGGACGCCGGCAAGCAGGTCGCCTTCGGCCTGCTCGACGCGGCGGCGCGGTCAGGGGGTCGGCTGCCTGAGCTGTTCTGCGGCTACTCCCGCGAGGAGTTCGCCGATCCCGTCCCGTATCCCACCTCGTGCTCGCCGCAGGCCTGGGCGGCGGCGTCACCACTGCTCCTGATGCGCGCCCTGCTGGGCTTCGAGCCCGACCTGCCTGCCGGTCGGCTGCGGATGCGACCGACCCTGCCCGAGTCCTGGTTGCCGTTGCGCATCGAGAACCTGCCGCTTGGCACGGCCCGCGTGACGGTGGAGGTGCGGGCCGACGGCTGCGCGGTTGACGGCCTGCCTCCCGACGTACACCTCGACGCGCCTGAGGTCGTCACGGGGGACGGAGCCTCACATCCGCCCGGCGGTCAGCCGCGCACTGTCGAGCGCTGATCCTCGTACGAAGAAGACGACCGCGAGCAGCGCCGCCACCGAGCCCGACAGCAGCAGCGGCAGGACCCCGTCGCCGCCCCAGGCCAGTCCGGCCCAGAGCCCGGCCACGAGGACGGCCCCGCCCGAGAGCGCCTGGTAGAGCCCCTGCGCCCCGGCCTGCCGGTTGTCCGGGGCGAGACTGCTCACCCACGCCTTGCCGACCCCGTCGGTGCACGCGGCGAACCCGCCATACACAGGCAGCAGGACGAAGACCAGCCAGGGTGACCGGCTCAGCCCGAGGCCGAGGTAGCCGACGGCGAACAGCAGGAGCCCGGCGGCGAAGACCCGGTGTCGCGGGAGCCGGTCCGACAGCGCCCCGGCCGGGTAGGCGGCGCCGGCGTACACGGCGTTGTACGCGATGTAGGCACCGATGACGCCGGCGGTCGACAAGCCGAGGTCGTGGGCCCGAAGCAGGAGCAGCGCGTCCGGGAAGTTGACGAGCCCAAACAGGGTGAGCACGCCGATCAGCCGGCGGAGCTCGGGGCTGAGCTGCAAGGGAGCCGCGACCTGGGGCGACGGCCGGACGCTTGTCCGGTCGATCGGCGCTTCCCGCACCGCGGCGACGAGGAGCACCGACAGCACCGCGGGGATGACGGCGATGACGAGCAGCGGCCGCAGCCGGTGGTCGAGCAGCTCGTACAGCCCGAGCCCGATCGCAGGTCCGACGACCGCACCGGCCGTGTCGGCGGCACGGTGGAACCCGAAGACCCGGCCCCGCTCGGCCCGCGGCACGTCCACCATCAGAAGCGCGTCACGCGGAGCGCCGCGGATGCCCTTGCCGATCCGATCGATGCCGCGACCACCGAGGACGACCGGCCAGGAGCCGGCGACGGCGATGAGCACCTTGCCCACTGCAGCAAGGCCGTACCCGAGGGCGATGAACGGGCGCTTCGCGCGGCCGTCGGCGAGCCGGCCGAGCAGCAGCTTCGACAGCGCGCTGATGCCTTCGGCGACGCCCTCGACGACGCCGACGACTGCAGCCGGTGCGCCGAGAGTGACGGTGAGGAAGATCGGGAGCACCGGGTAGAGCAGCTCGCTGGCAGCGTCCTGCAGGAAGCTCACACCCGACAGGACGCGGAGGTTGGGCGTCAGCCAGCCGCGTCCCTCGTCCGCGGCCGGGGCGGAGGCGCTCATCGCCGACCGGCTAGGTGGGCTGGGTCAGGGCGTCGGTCAGCAGGCTGACAAGGGCTTCGAGCTGCACGTCGACCGACGACGACACCTCGACGTCCGAGCCGTCCAGCGCCCGGGCCGCGAGCCCGGCTTTCTCATCGATCAGCTCGGCGATGCGCGCGTCGATGGTCTGGGCGGCGATGATGCGCCACGCAGTGACAGGCTGGTCCTGACCGATCCGGTGGACGCGGTCGATGGCCTGGGTCTGCTCGGCGGCGGTCCAGGACAGCTCGGACAGGACCACGTTCGAGGCGACCTGCAGGTTGAGGCCGACGCCGGCCGCCGTCAGGGAGCAGACGACGACCTCGACCTCGGCGTCGTTCACGAACGCGTCGATGCTCAGCTGTCGGGCCTTGGGCGTCTGGTCGCCGCGAATCGAGGAGTAGCGGATGCCTGCCTGCTCGAAGGTCTTCTCCGCAGTGTCCATGACGTCGATGTGCTTGGCGAAGAACACCACCTTGCCGACGCTGCGGGCCAGTTGCGCGGCGTAGTCGGCGGCCAGGCCGGCCTTCGCCTGGCCGATGCGCCGCATCATGCTGAACACGTTCTCGCCGCTGTCCGCCTCGTCCGCGTCCCGCAGCTCCCAGGCCGCGACCTGACGCACGAGGGCGTGGTCGATGCCCACGACGACCTCGCCCGCGGCGCGGGCGGCGAGCGCGCTCTCATAGCGCTTGACCAGCCGGCGAGCGAGGGCGCGCTCGGCGGCCAGGATGGAGCGGCCCAAGGCCCCTTCCAGCTCCACGGGGAGGTCGGCGATGCGCCGGGCGGGGATGTCGGCGGCGACGTCCACCTTGCGCCGCCGGACGATGCCGAGATCGATGACGGCCGTCCGCGCGGCCGGGTAGAAGTCGGGATCCACCGGCGTCATGCCGTTGTCCTCCAGTGCCTCCATCAGGACGTGGCCCGGCTCCTTGTCGCCGATCCAGCCGAGGAACTCCCAGATCGCCAGGAAGTCCTCGATGTCGTTGATGAGCGGCGTGCCGGTCAGCGCCATCAGCAGTGGGCGCACGGTCCGCGCCTGAATGCGCTTGGACAGCGCCAGGACGTTGCGGGATCGCTGGGAGGTCTTGTTCTTGATGAAGTGGGCCTCATCGACCACCATGCCGCGGAACCCGAGGTTGCCCAGCCAGCCGACGTGCCGGTCCAGCACCTCGTAGTTGACGACCACGATGTCGGAGAAGGCGTCGATCGTGTGGCCGTCACCGTGGATGACGGTGGCGGCGTGCTTCGGCGTCCACAGCCCCGCCTCCCGTGCCCAGTTGGTCTTGACGACGTTCGGCACGACGACCAGCAGCGGGTAGGCATCCGCGGCCTGGGCTGCCAGGAGAGCCTGGGCGGTCTTGCCGAGGCCGGGTTCGTCGGCGAGGAGGAACGTCCGGTGGCCCGCGGCCGCGGCCGCGATCACCTGCGCCTGGTGGGGCATGAGCAGCCGGCCGCCGGCGGCCTGCAGAGAGGCCGGCGGCGGCAGCTTCATGCACGACGACGCCCCGCCTGACGCCGTCTCGAAGGCCCTGAGCAGCGGGCCGAGCAGCTCCCAGGTAGACAGCAGCCGCGGACGCGCAGCGGCCGGCGCGCGCACAGAGAAGTCAGGTTCGAGGAACGGGTTCGCGAGCTGCCGCGAGACCACGGACTGGGGTACGACCTGGCGCTCCGTCCGGGGGGAGGGCGCGGCAACCTCGGGGGCGACCGGCTCGGGCGTCGGCTCGAGCCCGGCGGCGAGCTGCATCTCCCGCATGAGAGACCTGGCCCCGTCGAGGAGCTCGGCGTCCTCGGCGAGAAGGGCAAGCAGCGAGCTCTCCCGCGCAGCCGTCCTGGCCAGGATGGTGGCGATGCCGTCGATCCGCTTCAGCTGCTCGTTGCGGCGGCCCTCGCTGCCCTCCGCGCTCTTGATCCGGTTGCGCTCCTCGCGCACCAGCAGCGCGACGACCTGGAAGGTGACCCGGGTCGAGGGCCGTACCCGGCTGCGCTGGACCGCCAGCTCGACGTCGCGCACGGCCCGGGCGAGGACGGGGATGATTCCCTCCTCGTCGCGTCCGCGGGGTCGCCCCTGCTGCTTGGGGGCGGACCGGGGAGCGCCGGACTGACGCCCGCCTCGTGTGGCCACGTGCCTCTCTTCCCTGACGTCCACGGCCCGAGGGCCTGGAGTTGCTCGCACGACACGAGCAAGGCCGCGACGGCTCGTGCTGCCGGAGGCCTCGTCCGTGCGACACGGACTGGACCAGCCAGTGCGAGGTCCTCGACGGGATCGACGACGCTGCCCTATAGCTGCCCAGCACGTGGCACCGGCTGGACGGTCGTCGGCCACGTCGGCAAGCGCGAAGGCGGGACGTCGCTCGGCAGATGGCAGTCCAGCGGTGGTGCTCGCCCATCCTAGCGCCGTGAGGTCACCCGGCGTCGAGCGCGTCGTCCGCAACGGTCAGTGTCGTCACCGGCGTCGGGCGCCGGTGGGCGGTCTGGCCGGAGACGGACAGCGCCCCCGGCAGCTGCTTCAAGGGTACGGCGGGGGAGTACAGGAATCCCTGGGCCTCATGGCAATGCATGGCTCTCAGCAGCGCCGCTTGTTGCTGTGTCTCGACGCCCTCAGCGACCGCTGTCGCCCCTACGGCACGTGCGAGTCCGACGACGCTGCTGCAGATCGCCTCGTCGTCGCGGGTGAGGCCCAGCCCGGCGACGAAGGCGCGATCGATCTTCAGGACGCTGATGGGATAGCGGCGCAGGTAGAGAAGGGAGCTGTACCCGGTGCCGAAGTCGTCGATGCAGAGTCGGACTCCGAGCGCGGACAGCTCCTCCAGCACGAGTGCGGCTGTCTCCTCGTCAGCGATCAGGGAGGACTCGGTGATCTCCATGACGAGGCGATGGGGATCGAGGCGGCTGCTGCTGAGCGCTGAGCGCACGTGCTCGACCAGGTCTGGTCCGGTGAGCTGCCACGCCGAGACGTTGACCGCGACATCCAGGCCCGCGGCGGCCCCGGTGAAGGCGGCCGCGTCGGCGCAGGCCTGCTGGAGCACCCATCGACCCAGCGGGCGGATCAGGCCGCCCCGCTCCGCGGCGGCGATGAACTCTGTCGGGGCGACCAGACCTTGCTGGGGGTGCTGCCAGCGCGCCAGGGCCTCGACGGCGACCGGACGGTTCCGAGTCAGGTCGACGACGGGCTGGTAGTGCAGGACGAGGTCGCCCTGCAGCATGGCGACCCGCAGGTCCGCCTCCACACCGATGTGCTCGCGGGGCACCTGCGCCAGCGAGCTGCTGAACATGCGGACCTGTGCTCGGCCCTTCCGCTTGGCGTCGTACATCGCGGCGTCCGCGGCGATGATCAGGTCTTCGGGGGTCTGGTTGGGCTGCCCGACGACGACCCCCGTGCTGGCGGAAAGGGTCACCTCTTGGCCACTCACGTCGAAGGGCGCCGCGAAGGCGTCCATCAGCCTGCCTGCGAGCAGGTCGGCCTCCTCGCGGTTCCCCAGGTCGCGCCACACGACGAGGAACTCGTCCCCTGCGTAGCGGGCGAGGGTGTCACCCGCGCGCACGGCCCAGGCCAGTCGTCTGGCCACCTTGACGAGTAACGCGTCCCCGGCTGAGTGACCGAGGCTGTCGTTGACCCGTTTGAAGTGGTCGAGGTCGACGAATCCGACGCCGACCAAGGCCCCCCGCCGGTCACTGTCGACCAGGGCCTGGGCGAGCCGGTCGTCCAGGAGAGTCCTGTTGGGAAGGCCGGTGAGCGCATCGTGCAGTGCTTCGTGCGCCAGAGCCTGCTGCACCTCGTGCAACGCGGTCACGTCGACGTGGTTGAAGACGGCGCCATGCTCCCCCAGCAGGTGCACGGGCCTGATGCGCACGCTGAACCAGCGACGTTCCCTGGGGCTGTGGCACGGGTACTCGTGCTCGAACCTGTCCAGGTCGTGGCTGAGGACGCCGCGCAGCCCGGCGGCGACCGTGGCTGCGTCCCTGGCGTCCGCGGAGCTCGCGACCTCGTCGCCTGGAGGGACGAGGCGGTCGCAGACCTGCAGGTAGTTGCTGCCGTCGCAGACCTCATCGGGGTTGGCGTCGTTCTCGGAGGCGAAGCTCCGCCAGGCGTCGTTGACCGCGAGGATCTCGCCGTTCCGGTCGACCGCGCAGGTTGAGGCCTCGATGGCATTCAGCATCGCCTGCGCAAGCTGCGCAGGCCTCATGTCGGCGGTGCGTCGTCGTCGTCGTAGGGGACCGGGTGGTTGCGGCCGAGCTCGGAGAAGCGCTCGTTCAAGGCGTGTACGACGTGCTCCGCGTCGTCGGCCCCCGCGGTGAGTGCTCCGAGGCACATGGCCTCCAGCTCCAGAGCCGGCATCATGCCGCCGAGCGCGAAGTAGCGGAGCCACAGCTCGTCCTGCGACAGCCCCGCATCTCGTCTGGCCAGGTCGAGGGAGTCCACTCTCCGGTCAGGCACCGTGTGCTCCGACGCCGCTCTGGTCATCGCCAAACGGACCCCCGTGGGAGCGCTCGACGAGGCGTTCGCAGAGGTCCCGCAGTGGCTGGGAGGTCCGACGGCTCTCGCGGCGCAGGGCCGCACGGGCTGTCGGCGCGCTCATGGAGTAGCGCTCCATCATGACACCCTGCGCCAGCGCGATGACCTCCCGCGAGAGCAGTGCCTGTCGTACCTGAGCGTCGAGTCCCTCTGGGGAGGCGGTCGCCTGCGCAGTGGACAGGACGGTGGCCGCCTCTGAGGCGAACTGATCGGCCCAGTCCGTCTCGGTGGCGGAAAAGGCGCTGACACTCCGGGAGTAGAGGTTCAGAGCACCCAGCGGCCCCACTCTCACGTTCAACGGCGTGGACAGAATGCTGCGAATGCCTCTGGCGCGCGCGCGAGGGACGAAGACCGGCCACCGAGCCTCGTCGTCGAGCGACGTCGCGAGGTACCGCACCCCGGTGCGTGCGGCGTCCAGGCACGGACCCTCGCCCGTCTCGTACTGGTCGTGATCCATCTCCAGGACCGTGTCATTGCTGGCCGCGACGGTCTGGAAGGTGCCGTTGGCCGGCAGCGTGATGCTCGCGCCGTCGGCTCCGTGGACGACCGCCTGGGTCA
Source organism: Frankiales bacterium (assembly GCA_025965935.1). GTDB lineage: Bacteria > Actinomycetota > Actinomycetes > Mycobacteriales > SCTD01 > RYN-111. Next base: position 35,940 of record JAOPVZ010000308.1, read on the forward strand.
TGGTGGCGACCAGCTGAAGGGTTGCGGTCAACACGGCCTGGGCGTGTGCGGCCTCCCTCGATTTGTGCAACCCGCGCAGCAACGCCTCGCTCGACGGGGGACGCTCGACACGCAGCAGACTGACGAGGTCGCTCAGCTGGAAGAGCCGGAACAGGTTGGCGTCGGCCCCCCTCACCGAGAGCTGCGTGCCCGTCCGCTGCAAGCGGTTGGCAGCGACGACCAGCAAGCCAAGTCCGTAGGCGTCGCAGAACGTCACGCCCGTGACGTCGACGACGACCTGGGAAGCCCCGAGACGGGCGACCTCGTCCAGCAGCAGCTGGAACGGCTCGTGGACCGCGACGTCGATCTCTCCTGCCAGCCGGAGGACTGCGACGTTGGCGTTCGGTGTCGTGCCTGAGCGGCCGCTGGCGGCGGCGGCGTCGGGAAACTCGAGGAATTCGAGGTCCACGAACCCCGACAACTGCTCCGGGCCGGTCGTCATGAGAGCGGCTGTCGGGTCGGGTGGGGGGTCTTGCCGGTTGACGGTCGTAATGAGGACACTTCAGGCCTGACGTTGTTTGCGGCCTTATCCTCACAGGTCGAAGACGACGTCATCGTACGCCTCGATGACCCCGACGGAAGTGATTGCTTGATGACGGGACCCACCCCGGCAGGTGACGGGGCCGTCTCTGGCTACGGCATCGCCGACGCGGGGATGGCAATGAGCCTGGTGGAGATCGCGCGCGTCCTGCTGGCGCCTGGCAGCGTCGCGCAGATCCTGGAGCGAATCGTCGTCCTCTCGATGGCCGCGATCGATGGCTGTGACGCCGCTGGGTTGTGCCTCCACGCAGGCCCTTCGACCGAACTGGGGCTCGTGGGCGGCGACGTGCTGACCGCGCTGGACGCGGCGCAGCACGAGGTCGGCGAGGGGCCCTGCGTCGACGTGCTGGCAGGCGCCGACAGCGCGTATGTCGCCGAGCTGATGGACAGCAGCCGCTGGCCAGAGTTCGCGCCCCGTGCGACTGCGGCCGGGATGCGCTCCGCCCTGGCTTACCGGCTCGCGAACGGGTCGGTCACCCTCGGTGGGCTGCAGATGTACGCGCACCTGCCGGCGGCCTTCAGCGCCACTGATCGCGCGCAGGGCCTGCTGTTCGCCGCGCACGCCGGGATGGCTCTGGCCAACGCCCAAGCGCAGGCCGAAGCGGATGACCGGCGGACCAACCTGCATGCGGCGATGTTGTCGCGTGAGGTCATTGGGCAGGCCCAGGGCATCCTGATGGAACGAGAGCGGATCACTGCAGAGCAGGCCTTCCACCTGCTCAGGAAGGCATCGCAGGGTCTCAACCGCAAGCTCAGGGACGTCGCCCAGGAGCTCGTAGACACCGGCACGGTCCCGGGAGAGCGCGATGAACAGCGGTGACGGCTACGTGGTGCGCGTCGCGAAGACGATCACGTTGTCGAGGTAGTGGCCGGTCCCCTGGTCCAAGCGGCCGCCGCACGTGATGAGGCGCAGCTCCGGGTCGCTGGTGTCGCCGTAGACGAGCGCCGTCGGGAAGTCCTTCTTGGCGACTCGGACCACCTTCCGCACCGTGAAGCGGATGACGCGTCCGTCGGCTCCGGTGACAAGCACTTGCTCTGCCACCCGGACCGCGCCGAGCCGGAAGAACACAGACGGCCCGCCGTGCGCGGAGTCGACGTGACCGACGATGATGGCCGGCCCGCCCGATCCTGGGGTGGGCGAGTAGCGGTACCAGCCGGCTCGGTCGTAGTCCGGACCTGGCGCGGGCACTGCCACCGTGCCGTCCTTGGCCTGTCCGAGAGCCAGCAACGACGAGTCGATGCCGAGCGCGGGGACTTGTAGCCGGACCGGGCGGGCGGCCGCCGGTGCCGGCTGCGCGGACGGCTCCGTGGGGGCCGGCAGCTGGATCGCCGAAGGGACCGTGAGCGGTGGCTCCATCCGTACCGGGTGCTGACCGTGGAAGAGCAGGATCAGACCGGCCCCGCCGAGCACCGCGCTGGCAGTCAGACGACCCGCGCGCCAGTGGGACGTCACAGCACTCGGCGGTGACCGCGGCGCCTGAGGAGGGCCACATTCATCCCGGCGGCCAGCAGCAGTCCGACGGCCAGCACTGACCGCAGGGTGTGGGGCCGACCGGCGGTGGACCCGCCGCCCGTCTGAACGCCGCCTGTCGGGACGCGAGTGACCTGTGCGGTGTCGGTGACTGTCGAGGGGGACGGCACGCTCGCGGGGACGGGGGTGCTGGGCGTGTCGGAAGGAATGGCAGCGGGGCTGGCGGATGGCGTCGGCGTCGCGCTTACCGCGATCACGCGGGTCAGGATGCTCACGCTGCAGCTGACCGTGCTTCCCCCGGGGTTGCCGGAGCCGTTGCACTGGTTGACCGTGATCGGGACCGCCGCGCTGATCGTGGATGCCGAGGCGACGTCGCAGCTCACCGTGGCGCCGCCGCCGTTGGCCGAGCCATTGCACTGGGTCACGGTGGCACCGGTGGTGTTTGCCGGGTACGGCGAGCAGTTCGTGGTGCCGCCGCCGCCATTGCCCGAGCCGACGCACTGGTTCACCGTCGCCGCGGACAGCGGGAGCGCACCAGGAGTATCGGAGCTGATGTCGTTGAGGATCGTGACGCTGCACGTGATGGGGTGAGCTGCGTCGTTGTCCGAGCCGTTGCACTGGTCGACGCTGGTGACGAGGCTCGTCGAGGTCGTCGTGAACGTCCCGTTGCCCGGCGGGCAGGGTCCGAGGGCGCACTGTCGCGTCACGGTGGTGGTCGACCCGACCGTGCCGCCGCTGATCGTGTTCACCACCTGCACCGTGCAGGTCATCGCTGTCGTGGCACCGCTGGCGCTCGGCCCGATGCCGTTGCACTGGTTGATGCCGATCGCCGCCGCCTGGGCCGGCACGGATGACAGCGCCAGCATGGCGAGCAGGGCCGCGCAGAGGAGGGCGAAACAGGCTGACAACGAACGGACGAGGGCGCGAGGAGAGGCCATGGGGCGACGATCCCGTTCTGTACGAACGTGGCGAGTCACGAGCAACGAGTCACGAAGGCGGATGGGCCGATGCGACGGGCGGCTCGGCGGAGGCGAAAACGTCATCCCCGTGCGGCGCAACAAGGGAGGCATCGACGCATTCGTCACTCAACTGAAGGCCTACGCCCTATTGCTCCCCACCCGCTACCTCGGGCAGGTGTCGGCCCGCGCCCGACGAAGGCGGAGTCCGCCGGGACCGCCTGTCAGGGCGCCGTCCCGGCGAACGCGTCGGTCATCGGGGCCGCAACTGCCGCGAGGTTCAGGTGCTCGGAGATGCCGAAGCTGTCCTCTATCGTCCGCAGCAGGCTGTGGTGGTCGTAGCTCGTGGTCACGACCTTGCCTTGGGGGAGCCGGGGCGAGATGAGAACGGCCCCCGTCCGTCCGCCGGCGCCGAGTGAGGCGCAGGCGGGGCAGGAGTAGTCGCTCGGCGCGGCGAGGGCCGCCGCGGCACTGGTCGGCGTGCTGCCCTCGTCGAAGTTGATGACAAGCAAGCCGTTGTTGGCAGCGAGGTAGTCCAGCAGGGGCGGCAGTTGCGCCTGCAGCCACGCGTCAGCCGCGGTGAGGCCTCCGACGGTCTGCCCGGCGCAAGGGTCGTCGTGGCCGTCGTTGCAGGTGTCCGGCGTGATGAACGAGAAGGCCGGCAGCAAGCCGGCAGCCAGGTCCGCGGACAGGTCGGTGTATGGCCGCTGGTGCGCGGCGCATCGAGCCGCGTTCTCGATGACGTCAGGGAAGTAGATGAAGGGGTTGTGGCGGTCGGCGTAGTTCTTGGCGCCGGTGGTGCTGTTGCCCTGGTAGGGGTCGGGTGTCAAGTCACCAGCGGCGTACGGCCCGTGGAAGCACGGCGTGCTCGTGCTGTCCTGGTAGCTCTTCCAAGACAGCCCCGCGCCCTCGAGCTGGTCGGCCAGGTTGCGCCCGCCTGACAGAGCGGCCTGCGGCTGCACGCACGTCCAGAGGCTGACCGTGCTGCAGTCGCTGGCAGTCAGCGGGTTGAGCGGCTGCCCCGAGACCATCGCGATGTAGTTGTCCAGGCTGACGTGGCCGGTGCCGTAGTAGTTGGGCAGGAAGACGCCCTTGCTGCGCAGGCTGTTGAGGTAGACGGCGGGGCTGCCGGGACCGAACGTCGTCGACGCGGACTCGTTCTCCTCGGTGAGCACGACGACGTGGTCGAAGTGCGGCACGCCCTCCAGCGCGGGCCCGGTCGCAGCCTGTGCCGTGCCCGGGCCCTGCAGCGTGGCCGCGACCAGGGCGACGACGGCCAGACAGATCTTCCTCAAGAGGCGCTCCTTCAGTTGCGTTGCCGGTACAACGTCCCAACGGCTCGTCCCTCGCGGTGGCGAGCTGCCAGACCACCGTAAAGGGGACAGAGGCGCGTGCGAGGGCCAGGGTGATCGTCCGCGACGGTCCGGGGTGCGCGCTTCGCCGTTGGTCAGTGAGGTCGTTGGCCACCACCGGCCGGACCTGCACACGTCCATGGGGTGAGATCCACCATCCACGACACCGTCCTGAAGGCGCGCAGAACCTGATCAGACACCGCGGGGGGCGGAGTCGCGGGCTACCAGTCGGTACGTGCGATGGCCGACGGAACCTCCTGCGGGGGCAACGGCCGTGCGAACAGGTAACCCTGTCCCTGGTTGCAGCCGATCTGTTGCAGGCGGAGGAGTTGCTCGGTCGTCTCGATCCCTTCGGCGACGGAGCGCAGGCCGAGGTTGGCGGCTAGGTCCACCACGGCAGCGACGATGCCTTCGTCCTCCTTGTCGGTGAGAAGGCGTTGCACGAAGGACCGGTCAATCTTGACGAACGAGAGCGGCAGCCTGCGAAGGTGCGTCAGGGATGCGTATCCGGTTCCGAAGTCGTCCAGGCCGATTTCGACGCCCAGATCCCTGATCTGACCCAGCTGGTTCAGGATGTCGGGGCGAAGGTCGAAGACGGCGGTCTCGGTGAGTTCGAGACTCAAGCAGGTCGCATCCAGGCCCGATTCCTCGAGGCTGCTCTGCACCAACATCGTGAGGTCTCCAGGCCCGAGCTGCCGCACGGAGACGTTGACGGCGATCGTCAAGCGTTCCTCAACTCGTGCCCTCTGCCATTCGGCAGTCGCCTCACATGCGAGGCGCAGGACCTGCGCTCCCAGCGGGTTGATGAGCCCGCTTTCCTCTGCCACGGCGATGAAGGACGGCGGGAGCAGCATGGAGCCGTCGTGCTGGGAGATGCGGGCAAGTGCTTCGAGGCCCGAGACGACTCCGGTGGCGAGGTCCACGATCGGTTGGTATCGGACGACGACGCGGTGGTCGTCGATGGCGGCTTGCAGCATCCGCTGCGCGGCGCTCCGTTGTTCGACGCGACGGCCCAACGCCGCGTCGAAGGTCTCAACCCGCCCGCCACCCAACGACTTGGCGTGGTACATGGCCGTGTCGGCTTCCTTGATCAGGATCTCAGCCGTCCCTCGTCCCTCCGTTGAGATGGCGATTCCGACGCTTCCGGAAAGAGGCGTTGCGGGGTCGAGTTCGTCCCCCATGTCGCTCAGTCCGGCGACGAGGCGCTTACCGAGGCCGACGACGTCGAAGTTGTTGTCGACATCGGGGGCCAGGACGACGAACTCGTCGCCGCCGATGCGAGCGATGGTGTCCATCGGTCGGAGACTTGCTGCGAGCCTGTCGGCGGCGATTCGCAACGCCGCATCTCCGGCGGCGTGGCCGTAGGAGTCATTGATGTTCTTGAAGCTGTCGAGGTCGACGAACAAGACGACGGTGCGTCGATTGGTGCGCTGAGCATGCGCGAGGGCCTGGTCGATCCGGTCCACCACGAGCGCTCGGTTGGGCAGACCAGTCAGGGCGTCGTGCGTGGCTTGCATCGTGAGGGCAGCTTGCGCGTCCTGCAGGTCCGTCATCCGCTCGGCCTGATCCATGCTGAGCTGTGCGATCACGCGGTCCTGAGTTCTCTGGGCGCGGAGGTCGGTGAACGTGAGACACGTGAGCCCCTCGCCATCTGCATCCAGTGGTGAGCTCCCGACAAGAACAGGGACGACCAATCCGGCAGAGTCGACCAAGTCGAGCTCGACAGTTGCGCCGAGTCCGCTCGGACCTCGCACCTCGTGCAGATCGATGGGGTCGGCCCCTCCGCCGAAGGTCGCAAGTGGCAACCCCACCAGCGACTCCCGTGGGCAGGACAGGAGTTCGGCCAGTCGTCTGTTGGCATACAGGATGATGCCGCTCAACGAGACCGTTGCGGCTCCTTCACGCATGTTCTCCACGAACACCCGGTACGGTCGATCGGCAGTCGACAGCGTGAAGACACGCTGGCTGTCCGCTCCGTCGGAGACGACAAAGGCATCCACCTCGCCCGCGCCGATGGCTCGCAGGGTCTCCTCCGCTTCCGCAAGGCAGATCAGAGCGTCGGCAAGCATCCTCTGCGCTTCGTCCAAGGCGTCTGCCATCGCATCGACATCCGCCAGTCCGGTGCCCATGCCCTGGCGTAGGCCACCACCAGCCGGCTGGGACTGCGAACGCCGGGGAAAGGGCAGACGTGGGGTCATGACGCTGCCAATGGGGTGTGTGCTGCGCGGCTCGCGTCGGGAAGCTCCAGCGCGAGAAGCACCTTGTGGACGTCCGAGAGGTCGCCGACATGCCTACGGACGGGGAGCGGCAAGGCCCTGACCAAGGTCGGCGACGCAAGCACCCCGCTGTCGACGGCCGCACCCGGGTCCTCGTTGAGATCGATGACCACGAGATGACTGTTCTGCACGTGACGCTCACACAGCTGCCGAGCATTCGTGATGGCGCGAGCCGAAAGGTTCGAGGCCCCGCTGACGAAGAGGGTCAGCTCTACGCCGGGGACGACCGAGCCCGGGCGGTCAACCCGTGAGCTCGTCACGCTGGTCGCAAGTGAAGGCCGGCAATGACCCGCTCGGTGTTGGACAGATCACCGATGATCTTGTGGCGCGGTTCGGGGAGCCGGCGCACCAGCGTGGGGATGGCGAGGATGTCGTCGCCCCGGGCGAGAGCGGGATACTCGACCAGGTCAATGATCTCGATCTCGTAGTGTCCGAGTAGGTATTGGTCGCACAGGCGCTTCAGATTGGCGTGTGCATGTAGAGACTTCGGCGACTGGCCTGCCACGTACAGGCGGAGGTACCAATGCTCGGCCCGCGAAGGATTGACGGGCTCTAGCCTGTCGATCGTGGTCACGTCAGCCCGCTGAGACTGTCCAGTGGTTCAGGTCCTTCTGCGAGCTCCGCGATGTCCGCACGACGTAGCCGGCCCTGTTCTGCGCGCTGCCCGGCCTGGTCCTCGGTGCCGGTCGAACCATGGCTCAGCAGTCGGCCAACCATGTCGGCCTCGGTCTCGAACTCCCGCCACAGGGTGGCGGTCTGCGACTCGACGGATTCGCGACGCCGCTCCAGGTTGACCCGACGCTGCTCAAGGTCGTCAAGGCGGGCAGTGCCGTCGGACCGTTCCTTGGCCTCCTGAGCTTGACGGGCAGAGCCGGTGAGCACGCCATGCGGCCCGACGTAGACATCAACCAGCTCAATGCCTTGGCTGGTGATGTGGAACTCGCGGATCTGGTTTGAATGGGCCATCCCACGTGACTTGCGGACGTAGAGCACGCGGTTGTGCTCGCCATTGCCCTCCATGGTCTTCACCAGGATCCAGGTGTCGACGAGCGAGGCGATGTGCTGGTCGGATCCGGTCGACTGCGCGTCCGCGTTCAGGCTGGTGAACAGCGATGTCACGCCCCTTGACTTCAGGAAATCGACCTGCCTGGTCAGAAGCGCTGACACGTCCAACCCGGTGCCGACGCGCAGGAGGTCTGAGACAGGGTCTTTGACGACGACGGCTGGGTCGAACTCGCGGACGTACTTCTGCATGGCGAACAGGTGCGCCTCCAGCCCCAAGAGGCTGGGGCGGAAGCAGTGGAACTGCAGCAGTCCTGCATCGATCCAGCGCTGCAGGTGGATGCCGACCGAGGACATGTTTCGGACGATCTCCGCCTGGGACTCCTCGAACGCGAAGTACAAAGCCCGTGCTCCACGGCCGCAGCTCGCGTCGCAGAACTGCGCCGCCAACGTGGACTTGCCAGTACCGGCGGTGCCACTGATGAGCACGGCGCTGCCTTGGAAGAAGCCTCCGTCGCCGAACATGGAGTCCAGACGGGGTACGCCGGTGGAGACCCGTCGCGACGACACGCCGTGCTGCAGCCCGAGCGACGTGATCGGGAGGACGGAGACGCCGGACTCGCCGATGAGGAACGGGTACTCGTTCGTCCCGTGCAGGGAACCGCGGTACTTCAGGATCCGCAGTCGCCGGGTCGACGTCTGCTCCGTGACCCGGTGGTCGAGGACGATCACGCAGTCCGAGACGTACTCCTCGATGCCATGACGCGTGAGCGTGCCGTCACCCCGCTCGCCGGTGATCACCGCCGTGATGCCGCGGTCCTTGAGCCATCTGAAAAGGCGCTGCAGTTCCGCGCGGAGGACGGCGGCGTTCGAGAACGCGCCGAACAGGTTCTCGATGGTGTCGATGACGATGCGCTTCGCGCCGATCGAGTCGATGGCCTCGCCCAGGCGGAGGAACAACCCGTCGAGGTCCCAGTCCCCGGCATCCTCCATCTCGATCGCGGAGACCTGCACTTGGTCCATCACGAGCTTGCCTTCGGCCTCCAGACGCCGCAGGTCGAAGCCCATCGATGCGACGTTGGCGACGAGGTCCTCAACGGTCTCTTCGAACGCCACGAACACCCCCGGCTCGTCGAACTCGGTGATCCCGCGGACAAGGAACTCCATGGCCAGCAGCGTCTTGCCGCAGCCGGCTGGGCCGCAGACAAGGGTGGGCCGTCCCCACGGCAGCCCGCCACCGGTGACCTCGTCGAGCCCGCTGATGCCCGTCGGCGCCTTGGGCAACGTGGCTAGGTGGGGCTCTTGGCTGGCTCCGGTGGCATGCCCTGGAGTTGGTCGCTTCGAGGGAGACATGACGCGATTCCTCTCATAGAGGAGGCGTCGAGCCAGTTACGAGGGCGACGACCATTGCGTCGTATTTGGCCCTGCCAGGCGTCTCATTGCGTGCGCAACGGCAACCTTCCGTTGCCCGCCGACTGTATCAAGGATCGAAATTCCGCGCAGTTGATCGTGAACCGACCGTCGCAGGACGAATGGCTCGCCCGCGCGGCCTTGAATGGCTAGCCAGCGAAAAGCCCTGACACGACGCGCTCTGACGCGACGAGGGAGTGCTGACAGCGGAGACCTGCGCGCCCCAGGGGAACGGATGGCGTCGCCATGGGTGGTCACATTTGCCGTGTTGAATACGGCTGTTCGCCTGGGCAGAGTTGTCGGAACTCGTGCAGGTCCTGCTCGGTCGTCTTGCTCCAGTGCGGGTTGCAGCGCGAAGTGTCGCGCGGCTGCATCAACTCCATACTCTGCGACTCGGCGTGCCTGGTGTACGGACTGCACACCTTCTTCGTCGGCCCCGCAGCCGTCGCCCTGGCCGAGCGCTACGACCGCGACTCGCGGGACCAGGGGCACGCTGCTCGGCATGTTCGTCGTGATGCCTGTGCACAGCGCTCATCGCCTGCGTCTCACTCTGTCCGACGGGCTGCAGATCAAGCCAGGAGGACGGTCGTCGTCCTGACGAACTGCTTCGCTCCGAATCGTCGCGGGACGTCCGGCCTGCTCGCTGCGGTGGTGCGACATCCAGGAGCTGCGCACCAGAGGCGAACCGGATCCACTACCGCGCCACCCGGGTTACCTGACCGCGAGCTCTCGGCGACACAGTCCTCGACGTCGCCAACACCGCCGCTTGTCCGCCTTGACGGCTGATGCCCGACTTCTTCATGCCGCCTGATCGCGCACGCAGGCACGAACAGGGCCAGGATCGGAGATCGTTCCGAACTGAGGTGAGCACGATGAAGGCGATCGTCCAGGACGCCTACGGCGAGGCACAGGACGTCCTTCGACTCGAGGAGATCGACCTGCCCTCCATCGGGCCTCAAGAGGTGTTGCTCCGTGTGCACGCCGCGGGCCTGGACCGCGGGGTCTGGCACTCCATGGCTGGCCTGCCCTACCCGATCCGGCTTGCCGGCTACGGCCTGCGAGCGCCCAAGAACGCCGTGCTCGGCACGGACGTCGCCGGCCGCGTCGAGGCACTCGGCTCAGACGTCACCACGCTGCAGGTGGGGGATGACGTCTACGGCGGTGGGCGGGGGACCTTTGCCGACTACACCCGGGCCGCGGCGGACAAGCTGGCCCGAAAGCCGAAGAACCTTGGCTTCGAGCAGGCGGCGGCGTTGCCGGTTTCGGGCTGCACCGCCCTGCAGGCGGTCCGAGACCGCGGACGGGTGTTGCCTGGGCAGCACGTGCTCATCATCGGCGCGTCCGGCGGCGTCGGCAGCTACGTCGTGCAGATCGCCAAGGCCTTCGGCGCGGTCGTCACCGGGGTGTGCAGCACGGCAAAGATGGACCTGGTCAGGTCCCTCGGCGCCGACAACGTCATCGACTACAGCGCCGAAGACTTCGCTCAGGCGGGTGAGCGTTACGACGTCATTCTCGACACCGGCGGCAACACGTCGCTGCGGCGGCTGCGGTCCGCACTCGCCTCCCGAGGCACGCTCGTCATCATTGGGGGAGAGACGTCCGGCAAGTGGCTGGGCGGAAGCGATAGGCAACTCCGGGCGATGAGCCTGTCGCCCTTCGTCGCCCAGAAGCTCGGCACGTTCATCGGCCTGGTGAACGCGGCCGACCTGGAGGCGCTCACGGGGCTGGTCGAGTCGGGACAGGTGACGCCGACGATCGACAGGGCGTATCCGTTGAGCGACGTGGCCGACGCGATCCGCTACCTGCAAGCCGGTCAGGTGCGCGGCAAGGTCGTCATCACGCTCGCTGACGAGACCCAGGGCGGGGGCCCATCAGACGCCCTTGGCTGAGTTGGCTAACGGCGAGGAGTGAGCCGACTCACCCGCTCATCGCTTGCTCGTTGGAATGAGTGGTGTCTTGACGGGCAGGAGGCGAAGACCTTCCCACGAAACGCGAGGATGCCTGTGACCACGCAGAACGCCGAGCTCATCAGCCAGCTCAACACTCTCCTTCGTCTCACCGCGCACGAGGCGGCGACCGCCCGGGCCCGCGTCAGCCAAGCCACCACCGACGCCACCCGCAAGGAACTGCTGGAGAACGCCCGCAACTGCGACCTGCGCGCCGATGCACTGCGCCAGGCAGTGCGTGACCTCGGGGGTGCACCGGACGCCCTCGGCGTCGCTCTCGGCAAGGCTGCTGCCGCCGCGAAGCTGCCGTTGGAGCAGACCCTGCCGATCACCGAGGCCCTGCTGAGCGACCTGGCACTCGAGCACCAGCTGTTCGACCGCGCTCGGTTCGTGAAGGTCCTGGCTGCGGACGCCGACGCGCCTGAGCTGGTGGCGCTGGCCGAGCGGCTCGAGAACGCGCACGGCAACACCATCCAATGGCTGTTCACCGTTCTCTCGGAGACTGCCCTGCGCGGGCCAGCCGCGCTGGCCCCGACCGCGATGCAGAGCGTCGCAACGACAGCGCGCACGGCGGCGACCTTCGCGGGGTCAGCCACCGCGATCGGCGTCAACAAGGCCTTCGCGACGGCCAACAGCCTGACCGAGAAGGTGCAGGAGACGACCACCCAGGCCGTGACGAGCCGGGTCGGCCGGCTCGCCGGGCTGGCCACGAGCGCCAAGCGGATCGCCCGGGTCGGTCGAGACGCGACTCTCGCGGAGACCGAGAAGCAGGCCGGCCGGGAGCTCGGCAAGGACAAGGCCGCGGCGGTTCGCCACGTCAGGGAGCAGCTTGGTGCGGTCAGCGCCTCAGAGCTGCCGATCAGGGGGTTCGACAACCTCGCTGCGAAGGACGCGGCCAGCCGGATAGGACGGGTCCAGAGCGCCGACGAGGTGCGGGTCGTGCTCGCCTACGAGCAGGCGAACAAGAACCGGCAGGCCGTCGTCGATGCGGCCAACAAGCGCACGCGGGAACTCGCGCAGGAGTTCGTCGACCGCTGACGCAGGTCTCACCAACCGACCGTCCGAGGCTTCACGACCGGGGCCCGCCATCAGCGCGATGGCGGGCCCCGGTTTCGTTCTCTCGTGGTCAGTTGCGGGAGTCAGCCACCGACGCCGTGAGGGCGGGCTGCCCAGTCGCCGGGTCCAGCAGGAACGGGCGGCTGTTCGGCGGCTCGCCGTGATCCTTGCTGAGGTCGAGCATCCCTGTCAGGGAGCCGGCCTGGGCGTCGAAGCTGCCCGGGATGCGTCCGAGCGCCCAGTTGTCCTCGACGAAACGAGTGATGGAGGACTGGTCGGTCAGCGTATGGTCGACGTAGTTGGTCTTCGCCCATGGCGAGACGACCAGCAGCGGCAGCCGCGGGCCGTAGCCGCAGCGACCCTGCTGCCCACCAATGGCAGTCCCGCTTCCGCACTGCCCCGGGCCCGTGAGGGCGTCTGCGACGGTGGTCGACGGGTTGCTGACACCGCTGTAGGCGTGGTCGTACCAGCCGTCGGAGTCGTCGTAGCTGATGACGACCGCGGTGCTTCGCCAGTCCGGGGTCTTCATGAGGGCGTTGATCTCGTGAGTGACGAACTGCTGCTCGTCGAGCGGGTCCGAGTAGGCGGCGTGACCGTCCTGGTAGCCAGGGGCCTTCAGGAAGCTGACCGATGGCAGCGCCGACGGCGGCAGGTCGCCGCTGTTGATGCCGGCGACGACCTGGTCGAAGTCGCTCGTGTCGTACTGGTGATTGGGGGTGTCGAACTGCGGCACCCCGTTGACGTAGTGCTGGGTGTCAGTGCCGATGGTCTTCAGGGCGGCAGGCGCGACCGCACCGTCCGCGCCGGTCGGGAGCGTCAGGTGGTGCGGGTTTGCCGTCGAGGCGTAGTACTCGAACGGTTGGTGGTGCGCGATGTAGTCGTCCTTGTAGCCGTACTGCCCCGTGCCGGGCGTCAGGGGGCTGGCCAGGCCGGCGCCGACCGGGTGCACCGCGTTGCACAGGCCCTGGTTGGACGAGTGCGGTACGGAGCTGTTGAAGCCTGCCGCCCTGAACTCGTCCGGGATGAACGTCGAGGACTTCTGGCCGGCGTGGCCGGTCGAGGCAGCGGCGTCGGCGAACGACGTCGTCGGCCGGAACCCGCCTTGGAAGAAGCCCCAGGACAGGCCCTTGCTGTTGAGCTCGTCGCCGATGTTCGTCCCGCTCATGGCGACGGCGTCGCGGGTGGAGCAGTCATCCCAGTACGGCTGCGCGTCGGAGATCAGCGAGTAGCCACCCTTGCCGTCGGCCACGAGGTCAGCGTTGGGGTTCGTGGCGGTCGCGATCGACGGGTTGTTCGCGGTGTGCCCCATGTCCACGCCGCCGGTGTTACCGGAAACGAGGTTGATCGCCCCGGGTGCGGACGGGCCGAAGGTCGTACCGAAGGAGCGGTCGCTCATCGCGTACTGCTGGGCGTAGTTCCACAACCCGGTGACGGTGTTGCCGTCGTAGTAGTTCATGACGTCACCGGCGACGCACTTGCTGCCGGTGGGGCTGGTGCCCTTGCCGGTACCGACGGAGGCGACGAACTTGTCCATCGCGCCGTTGTCCATGGCCTTCTGCTCGTCGGTGTAGGTGTGGTCCTGATCGCAGGTCAGGACGTCGCTGCTGCTGGCCGCGTACCTGCGGGGGTTGGTGCCATTCGGGTTGTTGGTCAGCAACGGCCCGCTCAGGCCGTCGACCGAGGGGGTACCGGGGCGTGCGGCGAAGGTCGAGCCGTCGGTGTTCGCGGCCTGCGGGTAGGTCCCGAAGTAGTGGTCGAAGGAGACGTTCTCCTGGAAGATCACCACGAGGTGCTTGATCGGCGTGCTGGTGTCGGCCTTGGGTGCCGCCAGCCCGACCCCGGCGCCGGGTCCGACAGCCAGGGCCGTCAGACCGAGCGCGAGCGCGCCCGAGCAGGCCAGAAGCTGGTTGGCGCGTGTGCGTGAGCTCATGAAGTGCCGTTTCGTTGAGATCGGACGGGACGGCGACAGCAGACTCTCGGCGGATCGCTGCGAGACAACGCCCGGGTGAACGGTCCCGGCACACGCACTGAACTTCTCCGGACGTTCAGGTTCTGTACATGTATCCGCTAGTCCGACCGGACCGCTAGGGCACTCGACCGGCCGGGGGCACCGTGAAGAAGCGGCCTGCTTCTCGGCACTCGGCTCACCGGTCTGACAAACCAGGTCTCTCCAATGTGTGGGTAGGGCACCCCTTGGGATGCCTTGGGGTGCAGGATGGGTCGCTCGAGAGGGGGCAACGACCGCGTGTCTGAGTTGGGCAGCAACGTGGTGCCGCTGTTGCCGGATGACCCCTTGACACGTGAGGCGCTGTCTGACGCCTTGCTGGCAGCTAGTTCGCTGCTGGACCCGTCGGCGGTGGCGCAGTTGACGGTGCGGCATCTCCGTGACCAGTGCGGCGCCGATGGTGCGGCCCTGTACTGGTGGGACGACGCCGAACAGGTCTTGCTGCCGCTGGCGGTTCTGGATCCGCATGCGCGTTCGCTCCACCAGGTGTTCCATCCACGGCAGGGCGTCACAGGTGCGGCGTTCGCAACGGGGATGCCCGTGATCGCGAACGGCTACCCGTCGGGGGTCGAGTCACCACCCGCGTGGAAGGTCGCTGAGGGCGTCTGCGCGGTAGCGGCGGTACCGCTCGTGGTCCATGGCCAGGTGTGTGGGGTGCTGACCCTCACCGAGCATCACGAGGCGGAGCTGACGGATGGCGACGTCGAGCTGATGCAACGTGTCGGCGAGCAGGTCGCGCCGACTTTGCACAGCATGCGCGCTCTCGCGCACGCTCAGTTCCGACTGTCCGAGGCCCGCGAACTGTCCTCGCTGATCCGAGACTCCGCCACCAGCACGGACGTGACTCCGCTGCTCGATCGCATTTGTGAGCTGTCCTGCCGGATGCTCGGCACCGAGTTTGCCGGCGTGGTGCTGCCGACGGCGGGAGGGGACGTGTGGGCGGGGATCTACGGCAGCATCTCGGACCGTCCTGGGTGGCGTCGCGAAGCGCGGGACTGGCCGCTGCTGCCCAGTCTCATGGATGGCGAGCCTCTTCTCCTGAGCGACCTCGGCGACAACCCCGACTTGCCGCTTGACGCGATGCCTGTCGTCAGAGCGGAGAAGCTGCGCACTGTCTTGGCCGTTCCGCTCATGCCGGCGGATGGCGACCTGTTGGGGGTGCTCGTTCTCGGGTGGCGGCTGAGCTTGACGCCGTCACTACAGCTGGTTGGCCTGGGCCGCACCTTGGGGGCGGCGGCCACGTCGCTGTTGACCCAGGCCCGGACGATCGCCGCGCTGCGTGATCGGGAGACGCTGTGGCGGCTGACGTTGGACAACGCGCCGGTGGGCATCTGCCTCGTGCATCTGAACGGGACGTTCAGGCTCGTCAATGATGCGATGAGCAGGATCCTTGGCTACGCCGCGGATGATCTGCTCGCACGAGAGTTCACCTCCGTCCTCGAGCCGACGGACGTACGACTTGGCATGGCAGCGTTTGACCGGCTGCTCGCCGATGGAGGCAGCTCCCAGCCGATCCAGGTCCGTTGCGTGCACGCCGACGGGCATGTGGTCTGGTCACTGCTGTCGGTGCAGCTGGTGCGGGACGTCGACGACGTCGCTGAGTACTTCTGCGTCCTGCTGGAAGACATCACCTCGCAGCACGAGCAAACCGCTCAGCTCACCCACCTGGCGACACACGACCAGGTCACCGGATTGGCCAACCGGCGGCTGTTCTACGACTTGCTGAACGACCGCGTCAGCCGGTCGGGGGACACCCTCGTCGCGTTGCTGGAGGTGCCGCAGCTCCACGGTCTGGAGGACCGGCTCGGGCATCTCAGCGCGGACGAGGTCGTCCGGGCGCTGTCGGACCGACTCGCCGAGTGCATCGACGTACTCGGTGCCTCCGACTCCGTCGACGCCGCCGCCCGCCGCAACGCTGAAGCCGACGGTCAGGAGTGCCTCGCCAGGTTCGCCTCCGACGAGTTCGCGGTCATGCTGACCCCTCGCGCAGGGCAGCCGGCCGAGGAGATGGTTCTCGACCGGCTCGCCAGCGCGTTCAACGAACCCTTCACCGTCGCCGGACGTAGCCACAGGCTGTCTGCGCACATCGGTGTTGCGGTCAGCCCCGCCCACGGCAGCACGGCACAGGATCTCCTGCGCGCTGCCGACATCGCGCTGGCCGGCGCCCGCCACGACTCAGCCGCTGTCCGGCAGTACAGCACCGCCATGGGCGATGCCCTGCTGCACAGTCAACGGCTGATCCTCGACCTGCGCGCCGCTGTTGCGGGTGGGGGGCTGTCGCTGGCGTATCAGCCGATCATCGACGGCGACGGGAGACTCGTCTCAGCCGAAGCGCTTGCCCGCTGGACTCACCCCGAGTTCGGTGCCGTCGGCCCCGACGCCTTCATTCCCCTCGCCGAGGAGTCGGGCGTCATGCCCGCACTCACGGCCTGGGTGCTCGACACGGCGCTCGCATCGTGCGCCCGATGGCAGCGCGACAAGCCCGGCGTCGCGGTCGCCGTCAACCTTGCGGCCACGGATCTGCAGGACCCAACAGCAGTCCAGGGAATCGCCGAGGCGCTGCGCAAGAACCAGCTGCCGCCGGAGCTCCTCGAGATCGAACTCACCGAGACAACGCTGATGACCGACCCGCTGACCGTGGCGACCAACCTCAATCACCTGGCAGCGCTCGGTGTCAAGCTCGCGATCGACGACTTCGGCACCGGCTACAGCTCTTTCACGTACCTTCAACGCCTCCCGGCCACGACCCTCAAGATCGACCGGTCGTTCGTCACCACCATGCTCACCGACACCGGCAACGCCGCCATCGTCACCATGGTCCTTCAACTGGCCCGGATGCTCGGCCTGACCACAGTCGCCGAAGGCGTCGAGGACGCCGAGACCCGCGACCAGCTCAACGCCCTTCACTGCGACCGGCAACAGGGCTACGGCATAGCCCGACCCATGTCTGAGGACCAGTTCGCCACCTGGCGGGCTACCTGATCAGCTGCGAAGTCCGTGGCGGCTTCCGTCGCGACGGGGACGGCCGGCAAGCCTCACCCCCGGACGACCCGATGCACGTCGGTGTACGTGAGCTCAGGCGCGCCGGCGGCCGCGATGTCGAAGCCTCGGGCAGCGGCGACCTTTCCCATGGCAGGCATGAGTCGGGACTCCGCGAAGCGCTGATGCGCCTCGGCTGACTCCCAGACGTCCAGGATGTGCACGCGGCCGTCCTGTTCGTAGTGCGCGTGCACGATCATGCCCTCGGGTGGTGAGCTGTCGACGCCCATTTCTTCGGTGACCTCATCGATCATGTCGATGGGGACTCCGGCGGGCATGACCTGCTTCAAGATGACTGCCACTGCTGGCTCCTCTGCTGGATGCTCGGTAACAATCAGCCAACACCCCACGGGCCTTCGGCGCGAATGAAACCCAGAGATTGACGTCTTGCAGTCACCCGCGGCGGAAGCTGACCTAGCCTCCGCCTGAATCCATAACGGGGGACTGAAACGGCTTAGGAAGCGGCGGGTCGGCGTAGCGGCGCGAGGGCACTGCTCCAGGCGACGACCTGGTCAAGAAGTGGGTCTAGCGCGGCGACCTTGTCGTCACCAGGCTTGAAGACGCTGTAGCTCTCGAATTCCGTGATCAACGAGAGCTCAACCTGCTGGCGGACATCCGCCATTTGCAGCTCGCCGGCCACGAGTCGAAGATGCTCGGCCGCTCGCGCGCCGCCGGACGCCCCATAGGACACGAAGCCGACGGCCTTGTTGTTCCACTCGGCGTAGACGTAATCGAGCGCGTTCTTCAAGACGCCGGACGTGCTGTGGTTGTACTCAGGCGTCACGATCACGAAGCCGTCGAAGGAAGCGATCTTTCCCGCCCATGCCCTGGTGTGCGCCTGCTGGTACTGCCCGAGCGAGGGCGGCAGCGGCTCGTCAAGGTGGGGAAGCGGATAATCGCGCAGGTCGACGAGATCGAACTCGGCGTCTCCGCGGCGCGAGGCGATGTCATACACCCACTTCGCCACCTGCTCACCGTTTCGGTTGGGCCGGGTACTGCCCAGGATGATTCCAATCTGGATCACTGCTAGTTGCTCCTTCGCAAGAGTGATGGCCGCGGTCGGCAAGGGCAGCAGAGTGCACGATCCGCAAACGAGGCCTTGCGCGGTCGCCCGTACGTCGATCTCAAGCACGCCCGCGCTGCGGGGTCGCGATCCTGTGTTGCCATGTCTACGACGATCACCGCTTCGAGCCCGGGTCAGGAATCCCACGCCTGGGGGATCCCTGATCACATTGCTGCTCGAGCTCCTCAGGAGATCTCGCCGACCGACTGCCACCTGTGCCGCAACACCTTCGGGCTGGCGTCCAAACGGGACTGGGACCAGCCGAAGGGTGCCGTGACGGGTCACCGCCGAGCACCGACCGACGCGTCGCCGGCCGGCCCTGTCGTGGGCGGGCACCCTGGTGGCATCGGCCGCAGCTGCCACCGGATCGCGACCGTGAACCAGACGGGCACCAGGTGCGGTGCGCCGCCGCGGTCAACCGGCGGTTTCCGCTCAACGCGCACAGTCGGTCACCTGCAGGGGTGACCGACCGACCGTGCGCTTAGTGCCGTCAGCCGACGCCGGCTTGGGCGCTGGCGTTGACGTGCACAGCTGAGCCGAACTCGCCGATCTCCTGATCGGTCCAGTGCAGCGATGCGGGAACCTGGATGTCGACGGCGTGACCGGCCGCGTCGGTGAAGAACAGCTGCGCGGTGCTGGGGTCGAAGTGAGAGACGATGCCCGTCGTGGCACCGACGCGGACGTGCGTACCTGATGTCGGGATGGATAGGGACTTGGACAGCAGCATGACCACGAGCTTGCCGGCGAAGCTGTCCAGGCTCTGATCTGGGTCGCCCTTGGCGGCGATGGTCAGCGCGTAGCCATTGACCCCCTGGATCTCCCAGCCGGACGGGACGGAGTCGACCGTGAAGCCTTCCGGCTGGGTGCCGGTGTACGCGACCAGCTGCGTCCTCGACCCCGCCGATTGCGTTGCTGCCTGTCCCGGGCGCGAAGTGCCGCCGCCGGTCTGCGTGATGACCAGGGTGCCGACGGCAGCCGCGGCCAACAGGACGCCCCGTGTGCCCACTCGGCGCATGTTGCGGCGTGCGAGGGCGCGGCGACCCCGTGCGACATCCTGGTCGACGACGTACGCGGCTGGCTCGGCTCCGGGCCGACTGGCTTCGAGAAGACGGGTGTGAAGGTCGGTCATCGGGGGCTCCTGGAGATCATGGGGTTGGGGGTCAGGCGGGCTCGTAGGTGGTCGAGTCCGCGGGCGGTCTGGCTCTTGACGTTGCCCTCGCTACAGCCGAGGGCGCGTGCTGTTTCGGCGACGGAGAGCTCGTGCACGTGGCGGAACACGACCGCGGCCCGCATGCCGGCGGGCAGTTCGCCGAGCGCAGCGAGCAGCGTGTGAAGCTCCGGACCCTCATCGATGCTGACGTCGCTGGCATGTTCGGGGACATCGGCGTGTGATCTCTCGCGGCGCCAGTAGGGTCGTCGTCGTTCGTCGATGAGTGCGTTGGCCAGGATCCGTCGGGTGTAGCTGTCGGGTCCCTCCGCCGGCCGCACCCGCGGCCATGCCAGGTAGAGCCTGGTGAGGGCGGTCTGGACGAGGTCTTCGGCGAGGTGGGCGTCGCCGGCTGTCAGCAGGGTCGCAGTCCGCACTAGCGCGCTTCGCGACCTTACGACGTAAGCGCGGAACTCGTCGTCTCGGCTGGCCCGGGTCATGGTCGCTCTGCGCTCATGTCTGTAGTACGGAATCGCACAGGGCTCAGGTTGCATCAGGTCGCATCGGACTTCAGCGCTGCCGCGCTGGTGACGATTGTCTGTGCCGGCCGTCTGAGGGGCGCCAACGTGGCAGTCGTGCAGCACCTGTTCGGGCTCGGCCAGGCGGTCTACGGGCTCGAAGTCCTCGTCGACGTGCAGCACCGTGAGGCCTGCGAGTTCGGCGGTCGTCGCGATGAGTAGGCCCGGGACGGACGCGCGAAGAAGCGGCAGATCTTGCACCCTCGCGCGCCCGGATCGGTTGGAACTGATCGCGCTGACGCTCAGCG
>JAOPVZ010000113.1 GCA_025965935.1 Frankiales bacterium
AGGCGCGTGACGTCCGCACCCTCACCAAGCAGGCCGGCATCGCTCCCCAGGTGCGCACCGTCCGCCCCGGCGACTCCGCCATCAGCGAGCTGGCCGGTCCGGCTGCCCCGCTCGTCGAGTACGTCCAGGTCGTCGAGCAGGAGCAGCCGACCCGGCAGCGCCAGGCTCGCGGCGTCCGGTCGGCTCGTCCCGCTGCAGGCGGCGGCGGTGGCGGTGGCCCGCGCGGTCGTCAGGGTGGCCCCCGCGCCAAGCAGGCGTCGCGAGGTCACGCGGTCTCCAGCCCGGAGGCCCGGGAGGCCACCCGCACGGCAGCCTCCAGTGGCACCACCACCACGGCTCCCGCGAAGGCCAAGGGCCCCCGTCGGGCGACCTCGCCGCAGGCGCCGGCCCGCACTCGCGCCGAGCTGGCCGCCCGCGCCGGGCAGCAGCAGCCCGCCCGTCGCGGCCGCTGACACACTGACCGGGTGACCCTGCACCCTGTCGCCGGAGGACCGGACGCCGTCCTCGACGCCTTCACCGAGTGGGCGCCTGTCACGCTGTACCCGGCGCAGGAAGAGGCCCTGCTCGAGCTGCTCGCCGGCAACCACGTCGTGCTGGCCACGCCGACCGGCAGCGGCAAGTCGCTCGTCGCCCTCGGCGCGCACCTGGCGGCGTGGAGCGAGGGCAAGCAGTCGGTCTACACCGCACCGATCAAGGCCCTCGTCAGCGAGAAGTTCTTCGCGCTCTGCGACGTCTTCGGCGCTGAGAACGTCGGCATGGCGACGGGTGACGCCGCGGTCAACACCGATGCCCCGATCGTCTGCTGCACCGCCGAGGTGCTCGCGAACCGGGCGCTGCGGCACGGCACCGACACCGGCGTCGGACTGGTCGTCATGGACGAGTTCCACTACTACGGCGACCCGGAGCGCGGCTGGGCCTGGCAGGTGCCGCTGCTGGAGATGACCAGCACCCAGTTCCTGCTGATGTCGGCCACGCTCGGCGACACGTCCGCGATCCGCGAGGACCTCACGCTCCGCACCGGCCGCGAGACCTCGGAGGTCGCGCACGCCGAGCGGCCCATCCCGCTCAGCTTCGAGTGGTCCCTCGACCCGCTGCACGAGAAGCTCGAGGAGCTGCTGCAGACCCACCAGGCACCGGTCTACGTCGTGCACGCCACCCAGGAGTCCGCGGTCGAACGGGCCCAGGCGCTGATGTCGGTCAACGTCTGCACCCGCGAGGAGAAGGACCAGATCGCCTCGCTGATAGGCGGTTTCCGCTTCACGACCCGCTTCGGCCAGACGCTGTCACGCCTCGTCCGGCACGGCATCGGCGTGCACCACGCCGGCATGCTGCCGAAGTACCGCAGGCTCGTCGAGACGCTCGCGCAGGCGGGTCTCCTGAAGGTCGTCTGCGGCACCGACACCCTCGGGGTCGGCATCAACGTGCCGATCCGCACGGTGCTGTTCACGACGCTGGCCAAGTACGACGGGACGCGCACCCGGCACCTCAAGGCGCGCGAGTTCCACCAGATCGCCGGCCGTGCGGGACGGGCCGGCTTCGACACCGCAGGGCTGGTCGTGGTGCAGGCTCCGGACCACGTCATCGAGAACGAGCGCGCACTCGCGAAGATCGGCGACGACCCGAAGCGACGCCGGTCCTACAAGCGGAAGTCGCCGCCGGAGGGCTTCGTCAGCTGGGACGAGAAGACCTTCGACCGGCTCGTGAACGCGCAGCCCGAGACCCTCACCAGTCACCTGCGGGTGTCCGCCGCGATGCTGCTCAACGTCGCGGCGCGCGGGCGGCTGTTCGAGGACATGTGGCGGCTGCTCAACGACAACCACGAGCCGCGCAAGCGCCAGCTGCAGCTGATCCGCGAGGCCATCCGGCTGTTCCGGTCGCTCGAGGCCGGCGGAGTCCTGACCCGGGCGGACGGCGTCGTGCGGCTGATGGTGGACCTGCCGGAGAACTTCGCCCTCGACCAGCCCTTGGCGCTGTTCGCGCTGGCAGCGCTGGACCTCCTCGATCCCGAGCTGCCGTCGTACCCGCTCGATGTGGTCTCCGTCGTCGAGGCGACCCTCGAGGACCCCCGGCAGGTGCTGTCGGCGCAGCGCAAGAAGGCGCGGGGCGAGGCGGTGGCCGAGATGAAGGCCGACGGGATCGAGTACGAGGAGCGGATGGAGCTGCTCGAGGACGTGAGCTACCCGCGGCCGCTCGAGGAGCTGCTCGCCGGCGCCTACGAGCTCTACCGCAAGGCGCACCCGTGGGTCCTCGACCACGAGCTCAAGCCGAAGGCGGTCGCCCGCGACGTGTGGGAGCGGGCGATGACCTTCAACGAGTACGTCGCCTTCTACGGCCTCCAGCGGAGCGAGGGCCTGGTACTGCGGTCGCTGGCGGATGCGTACAAGGCTCTGCACCGGTCGGTACCGCCGGCAGCCATGACCGAGGAGCTCGAGGAGCTCGTCGCCTGGCTGGGGGAGCTGGTGCGCCAGGTCGACTCCTCGCTGCTGGACGAGTGGACCGCCCTCACCAGCGGCACCGCTGTGCCGGAGGAGCCGCCCGCGGTCACGAGATCCGACCGGGCCTTCCGGGTACTGGTCCGCAATGCCCTGTGGCGGCGGGTCCACGCCATCGCCTACGACCGGGCCGACCTGCTGCGGGAGCTGGACCCGGACGTCGACTGGGACGCGGCGCTCGACGGCTACTACGCCGACCACACCGTCGTCGAGACGGGTGCCGCGGCGCGCGGGCCAGCGTTCTTCCGGCTCACCGGCGACAGCGTCGTCCAGGTGCTCGTCGACGAGAACGGCGACCACGACTGGGCGCTCACCGCAACCGTCGACCGGGCGGCCAGCGACGCCCAGGGCGAGGCCGTGGTGAGAGTCACAGCGCTGGCGCCGCTCGGACCCGGTTGGATGGAGCGGTGACGGACGCCCCCCTCTTCGAGCAGACGCTCAGCGACCTGCTGCTGGGTGCCCGCAAGGGCGTCCAGCGGGCGGAGGCGCGCGCCGCCCTCGCCGCCCGGCGCGCGGCCGAGCAGGCCGACGAAGTGCGTCAGCAGGCGCGCGTCGAGGTGATCCGCGCGGAGCGGCGGGCCGCCGAGAGCGTGCTGCGGGCGCAGCAGGACGCGAGCGCCCAGGTCGCCGAGGCGCGCCGGGACGCCGAACAGCTCGTCCGCCAGGAGCGGATCAGGCGCGCACTGCTCGCCGAGCAGGTCGAGGAGCAGGTCCGGTCCGCCCTCGTCGCCGTGCCACCGCTGCCGCCGCTCACCGGACGGGTCGGCGAGCCGGTCGACGGTCCGGAGGAGGAGATCGAACCCGAGGCGCCGCCGGTGCCGAGCATGGCCGAGCTCCTCAAACCGTCCCCGGGCGTGACGCGCTTCCTCGACGCCCTGCTCGGCCCGGCCGTCCCCTGACGCCCGCCTGGCAGCCCCGGCCGCGGCTGCCGCCGTGGGTGATCAACAGGGGAACGGAGGTCCGACACGCCGGCGTGTCGTCCTGGCGATCCCCTGTTGATCACGGGGAGGGGGTCAGCTGAACAGGCCGGCCAGCGCCATGATCTCGTCCTGCGTGCTCTGCGGGACGATGTAGCCGTCCTCGGCGGTGATCTCGTCGTAGTGCGTGGCGATGTCCTCGGCCGTCACTGTGGCTCCGGCGCCGGCGAACCAGCCCGGGGTCAGGCCGGTGAAGACCTTGGCGTAGCGGCCGCCGGCGGCCGAGAAGGCGCCGTGCGTCGTGGTGTTCGCCTCGCTGCACAGGTACGTGACCATCGGCGTGATCGACTCGGCGGTGAGGACCTTGCCGAAGTCGCCGAGCAGCTCCTCGGTCATGCGGGTGAACGCCACCGGCATGATCACGTTGGAGAGGATCCCGG
>JAOPVZ010000053.1 GCA_025965935.1 Frankiales bacterium
GATGGTGTCCTTCGAGACCGTCTGGCTCATCTTGACGGCGATGAACACTTCCTTGATCTTGCGGCTGAAGGTCCGGTCCTGCGTCAGGAAGGCGTTCTTCGCGTACTGCTGGGTGATCGTGGAGCCGCCCTGCTGCACGCCGCCGGCCTGCACGTTCGCGAACAGCGCCCGGCCGATCCCCGTGATGCTGATGCCCGGCTCGGAGTAGAAGCCGCGGTCCTCAGCCGCGAGCACCGCGTGCTGCGCGTCCTTGCTGACCTCCGACAGCGGCACGATGGTGCGGTTCTTGCCGAGCGAGCCGATTGGCGTGCCGCTGATGTAGGTGATCTGGGTGGCCTGGTCCGTGGCGATCTTGTTCGGCGACGGCACGTCGGTGAGCAGGTAGCCGATCACCATCGCCACCACGAACAGCCCGAACAAGGAGCCTGCGGTGAGGGCGATGCGCTTCGGCCAGGACAGGCGTCGGAACCAGGAGATCACCGCTCCACTCTGCCCCAGTGGTGACAGGTCCATGCCGCACGGGTGAGCGCGCGCTCAGTGACCCTCAGCGCCAGTTCAGATCACCGGACGCGGGCAGCCCGCCTCACGCCTCGCGGCGGCGGGTGCGGCGCGCCACCGGCGTACCGGGTGTGCCGGTGCGCCAGGTCCGGACCAGGTGGTTCCAGTCGCAGCCCGTGCAGACCTCGACCTCGTAGACCGCGAAGTCCGGGTGCTCGGCGGCCAGCCGCGTGACCTGGGCCGCCGTCCGCGAGGTGCCGTCGGCGTCGCCGATCGCCTCGCCGTAGACCCAGAGCACCTCGTGCAGCGCGGCCTTGCGGCAGACCGGGCAGGTGCGCTCGGTCTCGACCCCGAGCCGGCGCGCCGCGGACTTCAGGTACGGCGAGGCGTCGCAGACGTCCAGCGGGCTGACCCGGCCGGCGTAGAGGTCAGAGAGCACCGCTCGCCGCTGCAGGGCGTGGTCGACGACGTCTCGCCGCTTCATGCCCGCGACCCTAAGCCCGCCACCGCGATCGGTTCCAACGGATCAGGTCGACGCTCAGCTGGCCACCGATCAAGGCGGGTACGGCGAACCGGCAACCGATCTGGTCGGCGGCCGGGTCAGGTCGGCAGGGACCGTCAGATCATGGCGCGCATGGGGCCGGGCGGCGGCTCGAGCCCCACCTGACCGAGCGCGGACACGTGGTTGACCGAGCCGGGCACGTGGATGGCGTGCGCCAGTCCCATGTGCGCGTCGCGCCAGAAGCGCTGCAGCGGGTGGTCCATCCGCAGGCCGTTGCCCCCCGACCGGGCGACGATCTCGTCGACGGCGCGGACCGCCCGCCAGGCCGCGGAGACCTGGTTGCGGCGGCTGTCCGCACGCTCGGCGAAGGAGTACGTGCGCCCGGCCGCCACCCCGTCGTACAGCCGGTTGACGTTGTCGAGCAGCACGGTGCGTGACGCGTGGATCTCCGCGCTGGCCTCGCCGATGGCGGTGAGGACGTACGGGTCGTCCTTGATCTTCGTGCCCGTGATCTGCACCCGGCCGCGCTGGTAGGCGAGGTGGTGGGCGAGCGCGCCCTCCGCGATGCCGACCACGGCCGAGGTGATGCCGAGCGGGAAGATCCCGGAGAACGGCACCGAGTAGAGCGGGTTCTCCAGCCCCATCTCGCGGGCCAGCGAGCCGTCCGCCAGCTTGTCGTAGCTGACGACCCGGTAGTCGGGCACGAACGCGCCCTTCACCTTGATGTCCTTGGAACCGGTGCCCTTGAGGCCGACGACGTCCCAGCTGTCCTGGACGATCTCGTAGTCGGAGCGCGGGATGAGCACGTGGACCATCCGGGGCGGCATGATCGGCGCGCCGGTCTCGTCACCGAGGAGGGCACCGAGGAACAGCCAGTCGCAGTGGTCGGTGCCGGAAGAGAACTGCCAGTGCCCGTTGAACTCGTAGCCGTCCCCCGTGGGCTTGAGGACGCCCATCGGCGCGTACGGGGAACCGACCCAGACATCTTGGTCCTCGCCCCAGATCTCCTGCTGCACCTTGGGGTCGGCCATCGCGACCTCCCACGGGTGCACGCCGACGATGCCGCCGAGCCAGCCGGTCGCGCCGTCGAGGCTGCCCAGCCGCATCACGGCCTCGGCCCACTCGACCGGGTGCGACTCGAAGCCGCCGTAGCTCTTGGGCGCGAGCATCCGCATGATGCCGACGTCACGGAGCACCTTGACGGCGCCCTCGGTGAGCTTGCCCTCGGCCTCGCTGGCCGGCCCGAAGGCGGCGATCTCCTCGGCGCGCTCCTCGATGGCGGCGAGAACGGGTGTCGGCACGGATGGTCCCCTCGCTGAATGGCGGTGATGGTCGTGGTGGTGCTGGGCGGTCATGGTGCGGCCCGCGTCGGACGGGTCGCCACCCGGGCGGTCCCACTGAGCGGGACGAGCCGACAGGAGCGCAGGTGAGAGCGGGTGTGTGTTGGCCGCCACGCCACTGGCGGTTCACCTCCTGTTGCCCCCGAGGGGGCCATGACGTACGTTCTGTCCTGACACTGCGATGTATCACTCCGATACATCGCAGCGGTAGGCCGTGGAGCGAGGGAGGTACGACGTGCTCGAGCTCGCCGTCCTCGGTCTGCTCCATGAGAGCCCCCTGCACGGCTACGAGCTGCGCCAGCGGCTCAAGGCCACGCTCGGGAGCTTCCGGGCCTTCTCGTACGGCTCGCTCTACCCCACGCTCCGCCGGATGAAGGACGCCGGCTGGATCGCGGAGGACGAGGGCGACGCCGAGGTCGTGGCCGGCGCCCCGCCGCTCACGGGCAAGCGCGGGAAGGTCGTCTACAAGCTCACCGCCGAGGGCAAGGAGCGCTTCACCGAGCTCCTCGCCGAGGCCGGTCCTTCCTCCTGGGAGGACGAGCAGTTCGGGGTGCACTTCGCGTTCTTCGCCAAGACCGACCCCGAGGTCCGCGTGCGCATCCTCGAGGGTCGTCGAGCCCGTCTCGAAGAACGCCGGGAGGGCGTGCGCGCCTCGCTCTCCCGCACCCGCGAGCGGCTCGACAGCTACACCCTGCAGCTCCAGGAGCACGGTCTCGAGTCCGTCGACCGCGAGGTCCGATGGCTGTCCGAGCTCATCGAGAAGGAACGGCTCACCGAGACCGAACGGCGCAACCAGTCCAGCTCCCGCTGACCTGCCCCCGCAAGACCCCCTCAAGAAACCACGAAGGAGACGCCCAGAATGGGTTCCGTCCGAGTAGCCATCGTCGGCGTCGGCAACTGCGCCGCGTCGCTCGTCCAGGGCGTCGAGTACTACCGCGACGCCGACCCGGCGGGTCGCGTGCCGGGTCTCATGCACGTCCAGCTCGGCGACTACCACGTCCGCGACATCGAGTTCGTCGCCGCGTTCGACGTGGACGCCAAGAAGGTCGGCCGCGACCTCTCCGAGGCCATCGTCGCCTCTGAGAACAACACCATCAAGATCGCCGACGTGCCTCCGATGGACATCACCGTCCAGCGCGGCCACACCCTCGACGGGCTCGGCAAGTACTACCGCCTCACCATCGACGAGTCCGACGAGGAGCCCGTGGACATCGTCCAGGCCCTCAAGGACTCCCGCGCCGACGTGCTGATCTGCTACCTGCCGGTCGGGTCGGAGGTCGCTGCGAAGTTCTACGCGCAGTGCGCCATCGACGC
>JAOPVZ010000158.1 GCA_025965935.1 Frankiales bacterium
CCAGCCATCACCAGGCCGAGCCCGAGCAGCCCGCCGCTGATGAGGTACGGCACCTGCTCGAACAGGTACGACGAGTGCGCCGCGCCGTACCAACCGAGCAGGATCATCGCCAGGCCCAGCGGCAGCACGACAGCGCTGACGATCGCGAGGATGCTCTCGACCCCGCGGATCCGGGACGTGGTCGGGGAGGTCATGCGGTCACGCTCCGGAGGTTCGGGACGGAGGTCGGAGCGCCGAGTCGGCACCCGAACCCGAGAGGTACGCCCCCGGCCAGTCCCAGCAGGCGCGTCAGCAGCCAGGCAAGGCCTCCTGAGACGAGGGCGGCGAGCGCCAGCCACCCGGCTGGGATGCCCCCGAACGAGGCGTCACCGGTGCTTGCCGTGTTGGTGAGGCCGGGAGCGTTGAGCACAGGGCCCGGCGCGGACACCGTCGGAGGCACGGCGGTGCCGACACCGGGGTCCGTGGCCATCGGTGGCGGCCCCGTGACCGGACCGGTCGCGATGCCGGGTGCCACCGGACCGGTCGGGAACGTCGACGGTGGGAAGGTGAACGACAGGGGCAGGACCGCTGCCGAGCTGACGTTGCCGGCGCCGAGCACGAAGGCGACGGAGGGAGTGGCGTTCATGAGGTAGTAGAAGTTGCCCTGCTGGGCCGGCGGGATGTACGTGCTGACCACGGTCGTGTAGGGCCCGCGCAGCGCCCCGAGAACGGGCGCCAGCGCCGTCTTGAGAGCCGCCGTGTCCACCTTGATGACCAGGCCCGTCGCGCTGCGGGTGGCGGTGCTGGCGTCCTTGGTCGCTGTTTGCGCGATGCCGGAGACCGTGATGCCGAGCGCCTTGAGCGGGTCGAGCCCGGTGAGCGCTGGGAGGGCGTTGTTGGTGCCTGCCACATGCGCACCCTTGTCGTCGATCGTGTAGCCCTGACCCGCGACGGTGAACCCGCTGACAGTCGTCGTACCGCTGGAGGTCGGCTTCTTGGCGTCGCTGGAGGCGGTGAGCACGGTCTTGACCGAGCCGATGTGGATGATCCCGCCGAGCAGGTCGATGTCGGAGGCCTTGCTGACGGCGGTGCCCACAGCGACGTTCTTGTCGTTGACGGTGGCCGTCGTGATCGACTGCACGTCACCGATGTCCACCTGACCGGGCACTGTCTTCGGCGCGCCCAGGGCCGTCCCGAGCGCGTCCAGACCGTTCGCCGAGGCGTGCGTCAGCTGGCCGCCGTCCTTGCCGTCCTGCGCGAACGGCTGGTCGGGGTAGCGGGCCTCGGCCTTGAACGGGTAGGCCGGTGCGCCAGGCGCCACCTGTGCCAGCCCCTCCCCGAACAGGTTGCCGGGCCAGACCGTGCTGGCGAGACCGCGCGCATTGGGCCCGGTGGACACCGACGCGAGCGTGTAGTTGGGGTCTCCCTCCACGACAGCTGTGCCGGTGGGACGAGGGATCGCGGCATTGGGGTCGTCGACGAGCACCTTGAACGGGGCCGCCTCGACGTTAACGGCGAAACCGCCGAGCGTCGTGTCGGTGCGCACCGTGTCCGCACGCCCCGGCTGCGCGAGTGGCAGGCCGCCGACCGTGAGGGTGGAGACAACGGCGACCGTGCCGATGCGGCGCAGGAGAAGAGCTGGGTTCATGCGGCACCTCCGAGGTAGGCGGCAGAGAGCTCGTCGTAGATGTCGGCGGGTTCGCCAACAGCGGTGATGCGCCCCTGGACCATGACGATCCCGAGCTGGGCGACGGCGAGGGCACGGCGGGCGAACTGCTCGACGACCAGCACCGAGATGCCCTGCTGCCCGATGTCGGCCACGATCTCGTACAGGTCCTCGACGATCTTCGGGGCAAGACCCATCGAGAGCTCGTCGAGCAGCAGCACGGCCGGGTCGCTGGACAGCGCGCGGGCCATGGCAAGCATCTGCTGCTCGCCACCCGACAGCTTGCCCGCCAGCTGGGAGCGACGTTCCTGCAGGCGGGGGAACTGCGTGAAGGTGCGCTCCTCTATGTCCTTCGAGTTCGTCTCCGACGCAAAGCCGAAGAGCGAGATGTTCTCCGTGACCGTGAGGTTGGGGAAGATCCCGCGCCCCTCAGGGATCGTGCAGAGACCGGCTCGCGCGAGCTTGTCGGCGGCCGCGCCGTTGACGTGGTGGCCGTTGAGGTGGACATGGCCGCTCGTCGGGGACAGCACGCCGCTGATGCAGTTGAGGGTCGTGGTCTTCCCAGCGCCGTTGGGTCCGAGCAGCGCGACGACCGCACCCACGGGCACGGAGAACGACACGGAGTGCAGCACCTCGATGCGGCCGTATCCGGCCGTGAGCTCGATGACGTCCAGGGCGTTCCTGCGCTCGGTCACGCGCCTACCTCCTCGAGCGCTTCCGCGGCCTCGGTATCGGCACCGAGGTAGGCGTCCTGGACGCGCTGGTCGGCCTGCACCTCGGCCGGCGTACCGCTCGAGATGATGCTGCCGAAGTCGAGGACGTGGATCGTGGAGCACAGACCCAGCACCAGCTCGACGTCGTGCTCGACGATGAGGATCGACTTGCCCTCGGCGGCGAGTGAGCGGATCAGCAGGGCGAAGTCGTCGGTCTCCACCTCGCTCAGTCCGCTGGAGGGCTCGTCGAGCAGCAGCAGCCTGGGCTCGCAGGCAAGGGCACGGGCCAGCTCGGTCAGTCGGGCGATGCCTGTCGGGACCGAGTCGGCCGTCACGTCGGCGAAGGCTCGCAGGCCGACCCTGTCGAGCAGCTCGTCGCGGACCCGCTCAGGGCTGCTGACGCGCCGCATCTCGGCAGCGACCCGGATGTTGTCGCCCACCGAAAGGGACCCGAAGACCTCAAGCCGCTGGAACGTGCGGCCGATGCCACCGATCGCCCGCTGCCGCGGAGCGACCTTGCTGATGTCCTTGCCGCTGAACCGGACCCGACCCGCGGTCGGCTCTTGCAGCCCGGTGATGACGTTGAACAGCGTCGTCTTGCCGGCCCCGTTGGGACCCATCAGACCGACGATCTTCCCCTCGTCGACGTCGAAGCTTGCCCCGTTGACGGCCACGACGCCACCGAAGCGGACGACGACCTCATCGACCTCAAGCAGTGCCAACGGGGGCCTCCAGCGTGCTGCGGGCCGGGTTCTGCGTCATGTACGGATCGGCCTGCACCGGCAGGCCACCGCGACGCCAGGGCAGCGGCGCCTTCCGGGCCTGCTCGAAGATGAGCCCGACGAGACCGTTGGGGTTGCCGCCCAGCAGCAGGATGCCGAGAAGCAGCACGACCGAGGCGAGGTTGCCGACCGTGGTCGGCGCGTAACCGATGAGGCCGTAGACCAGCCCACCGGCGAGGACGCCCGAGATGGAGGTGACTCCGAAGACCGTGGCGAACAGCAGCAGCGGCAGGCTCTTGAAGAAGAACACGTCATAGGTGCTGACCGAGATGTGCTCCCCGGCGAAGAACACGCCCGCGACACCCGCGAGGCCAGCAGAGACGGCGAAGACCGCAACCCTCGTCAGCGTCGTGCTGAAGCCCAACGTGGCACACGCGGCTTGGGAGTCCCGGGTGGCCAGCAGGATGCGGCCGTACTTGCCACGACGGATGGACAGCACCATCAGACCCATGACCACGAAGGCGACGACGACCGCCATCGCGAAGGACTGCTCGCTCTGCAGCCAGCCCGGACGGTCGGCGTTGACGGTCGAGCCCTCGTTGCCGAAGCCGAGCAGCTTGGTGTTGAACACGATGCGGTCGATCGCCGCCGCGAGAGCGAGCGTGCCGAGGCCGATGTAGAGCCCGCGCAGCCGCAGCGCAGGCACCGCGACGATGGCTCCGATCATCGCGGTGAGGAGGAAGGCGGTGACGATCGACAGCACCGACACCTGGGGGTGGAACCCGATCCCCGTGCCCGGGATCGTGAAGCCTCGCGCGGCCACCAGCACGCCCATACCGACGAAGCTGAGCTGCATGAGCGAGATGTCGCCGCCGTAGCCGACCAGCAGCACCAGCGAAAGCATGATGAGGGGCAGGCACATGGCCTGGCCGAAGCGCGAGTTGTTGGCGGCGCCGAACTGGCTGGTCAGCAGATAGGTGCCGACGATGAAGACCGCCGACCAGGCCAGGGCGACGGGCCAGGACGGCAGCTTCGGCAGCTTGGTGCCACTGATGCGGCCGACGCGCAGCTTCTCCTGGGGCAGGGCCAGCATGACGAGGAGCAGGAAGATCGTCGGGAGCGAGTTCTTGACCCCGTAGATGACCTGCCCGAAGTCCGAGGTGAGAACGCTCTTGGGCAGCGAGATGTAGGCCCAGGTCGCGTAGTTGATGAGCAGCCCGAGCACGATGGCACCGACGAAGGTCTTCGGGAGGCTCTTGAGCCGGCCGACCATCGCCGCGGCGTAGGCGCTCACGACCAGGAACGTCAGGGTCGTGTAGTCCAGGGTCAGCTGCGGGGCGAGCAGGATCCCGGCGAGCGCAGCCAGTGACGAGCCGAGCGCCCAGGCCAAGCCGCTGAGCAGGTTGGGCCGGGCGCCGTGCAGCGCGAGCAGCTCCCGGTTGTCGACGACGGCGCGCATCGCCGTACCGATCCTCGTGCGGTTGAGGAGCGCGTACAGGCCGAGCGCCACCGCGAGCGCGACTCCCATGGTGATGAACTGGTGGGCCGAGACGCGGACGATGCCGAACGAGACCGCATCGCCGTTGAAGAACTGCTCGATGTTGCGGCCGGCCGGCGGCCAGA
>JAOPVZ010000214.1 GCA_025965935.1 Frankiales bacterium
GTTGAGGAGCACCCTCAGGAGATACGCGCCCTTTCCTGGGGGAGGTAGCTCGTGACCGCCACGATCAGCCGATTTGAGGGGACGCTCGCGCCGTGCGGCAAGCAGCACGGCGGCGAGCAGTGCGTCACAGAGGACCAGGAAGGGCTGGTCACCGAGGAGATCGCCTTCTCGTGCGGGTGCGTCACCAGCCGCGAGGAGTTCCACGACGGCAGCCACCACCGGATGACGGTGGACCACCGGGGCAGGGTCCTGGTGGACGAGGAACAGCGAGGTGAGTGAGGGTCCGCAACCGGCCTCGCACGACGTCCTGCTGATCGGAGGCGGTCTCGCCGGCCTGCGCGCCGCGGTCGCCATCGCCGAGGCGAACCCTGCCCTGGACGTGGCGGTCGTCTCGAAGGTCTACCCGATGCGCAGCCACTCCGTCTCCGCCGAGGGGGGTGCAGCCGGCGCCATCGCCGAGGACGACTCGCTCGACGAGCACGCCCACGACACGGTCTCCGGCGGCGACTGGCTCGGCGACCAGGACGCCATCGAGGCGTTCATCGCCGAGGCGCCGCGCGAGCTCTTGCAGCTGGAGCACTGGGGGTGTCCCTGGAGCCGGCAGCCCGACGGCCGGATTGCAGTACGTCCGTTCGGCGGCATGAAGAACAAGCGCACCTGGTTCGCTGCCGACAAGACCGGCTTCCACATGCTGCACGCGCTGTTCCAGACCACGCTCAAGTACGAGGAGCTGGTCCGCTACGACGAGTGGTTCGTCACCAGGCTGCTCGTCGACGACGGCCGCGTCCAGGGCGTCGTCGCGGTCGAGCTGATGTCCGGCGAGGTGCAGGCGATCCATGCCAAGGCCGTGGTGCTGGCCACCGGCGGGTGCGGCAAGGTCTTCCCCTTCACGACGAACGCGAACATCAACACCGGCGACGGCATGTCGCTCGCCTATCGCGCCGGCGCGCCTCTCAAGGACATGGAGATGGTCCAGTACCACCCGACCGGTCTGCCGTTCACCGGGATCCTGATCACCGAGGCTGCGCGCGCCGAGGGCGGCTACCTCGTGAACAAGGACGGCTACCGCTACCTACAGGACTACGACCTCGGCACCCCGTCACCCACTCCGGTGCTGCGCAGCATGGAGCTCGGCCCCCGCGACCGCCTGTCGCAAGCCTTCGTCCACGAGGTGGAGAAGGGGCGTACGGCGGATTCGCCGTACGGGCCAGTAGTGCACCTCGATCTGAGGCATCTCGGGGCCAAGGTGATAGAGGCCAAGCTGCCCATGGTGCGCGAGCTGTGCCTGCGGTACGAGCGGATCGACCCCGTCACGGAGCTCGTGCCGGTGCGGCCGGTCGTGCACTACATGATGGGTGGGGTCCACACCGACATCCACGGCGCGACGCCGCTGGCCGGCCTCTACGCAGCGGGCGAGACCGCCTGCGTGAGCATCAACGGCGCCAACCGGCTCGGCTCCAACTCGCTTCCCGAGTGCCTCGTCTTCGGCGCACGCGCCGGACGAGCCGCGGCCGAGTACGTCGCCTCGGTTGGCCCTTCGAGCGCGGGGATCGCCGCGCAGGTGCGCGATGAGCGGCGCCGGGTGGAAGCGCTCATCGGATCCGACGGCACCGAGCGGGTCTCGGCGCTCCGCGACGAGATGCAGGCCACGATGGAAGAGGCCGCAGGCATCTACCGCACCGGTCCCGGCATGTCCAAGGGAGCGGACGCCCTGGGCGAGCTGCAGGAGCGCATGAGCGGCGTTCGGGTCGGCGACTCCAGCCGCACGTTCAACACCGAGCTCGTGGCCGCCCTCGAGCTCGCCAACATGCTCGACATCGCGCAGACCATGCTGCACACCGGCCTGCAGCGCGAGGAGTCGCGCGGCGCGCACCAGCGCCTCGACTTCCCGGTGCGCGACGACGACCGCTTCCTGACGCACCTGCTCGCCTACCGCGACGCCGACGGGAGCGCCCGCACCGAGCAGCTGCCGGTGACGATCACCCGCTGGCCTCCGGGCGAGCGCAAGTATGGAAGGTAGGAGCGTGTCCCTCACGAGCAAGGCGACGATCGCGCTGCGGGTCGCGCGCTACCGGCCCGAGACCGACGACAAGCCCCACTTCGCGGACTACGACGTGCCGCTGCGCAAGGACTGGACGGTGCTGGACGGGCTCAACCACGTGAAGAACGAGCTCGACCCGTCGCTGGCCTTCCGCTGGTCATGTCGCATGGGCATCTGCGGAAGCTGTGGGATGAACGTCAACGGCGCCCCGAAGCTCATGTGCGAGACCTTCCTCACCGACCACGCACCGGGGCCTGTGCAGGTCGAACCGCTGAACAACTTCCCGGTCATCCGCGACCTGGTCGTCGACATCACGTCGTTCGTGCAGCGGCTGCCGCAGGTCAAGCCGTGGATCATCCGCGAGGAGGAGAAGCCCGTCGACGAGGGCGAGTACCTCCAGACCCCGGAGGAGCTCGAGGTCTTCCAGCAATACAGCATGTGCATCAACTGCATGCTCTGCTACTCCGCCTGCCCTGTGGTCGGGCTCGACCCCCACTTCATCGGACCGGCGGCGGTGGCGCTTGCCGAGCGCTACGACCTCGACTCGCGCGACGAGGGCACCGCCGAGCGCATCAGTCTGCTGTCGGACCACGACGGCGCCTTCGGCTGCACGTTCGTCGGCGAGTGCACCCGGGTCTGCCCTAAAGGCGTCGACCCTGCGGGTGCGATCCAGCGCTACAAGCTGAAGGCCGCCCAGTCGTCGGTGCTGTCGATGATCCTGCCGCGAGGCGCGCGGTGAGCGAGGTTCGCCTGTACCGCAAGCGGATCCCGGTGTTCTGGTGGATCCGCAAGCCGACGTACTTCCTGTTCGTCATGCGCGAGCTCAGCAGCTTTTTCGTCGCGTGGTTCGTGGTCTACCTGCTTCTCCTGTTGCACGCCGTGAGCCAGGGCGACGCCGCCTATCGCGACTTCCTCGACGAGGCAGCCGCGCCGTGGCTGGTCGCCCTCAACGTGCTGGGCTTCGCGTTCCTCGTGCTCCACACCGTCACGTGGTTCCACCTCACACCGAAGGCGATGGTGCTGCAGATCCCACGCCACCCGCGCGTCCCGGCTCCGCTGCGTGGCTGGACCGCCCCGGGCTGGCTCATCATCGGATCGCAGTACGTCGGGCTCGTCATCATGGCGGCACTCATCACCCTGGCCGTGACCTGGTGAGCAAGAACAGCGGCGAGCCGCTGGTGTGGCTGATGTTCAGCGCCGGCGGGGTGATGGCCGCGATCTTCATGCCCGTGCTCGTGTTCCTCTTCGCGCTCGCCATCCCGCTCGGCTGGGTCGACGTCCCGTCCTTCCCACACCTGCAGCGCATCCTCGCCACGCCGGTGGCCTTCGTCGGTCTGCTCGGCGTCTTCGTGCTGGCCCTGATCCACAGCGCCCACCGGTTCCGCTATGC
>JAOPVZ010000217.1 GCA_025965935.1 Frankiales bacterium
GGGTCGCCCTCGTCGACACCTGGCAGGTGAAGGGCCTCGAGTACGACGGCTGCGTGGTCGTGATGCCCGAGCTCGTGATCGAGGAGGCGCTCAACGAGGTGGCCGGTCTGCGCACGCTCTACGTCGCACTGACCCGAGCCACCCAGCGGCTGGTGGTGGTCTCGGGGCACAGCGAGGCCTGGCTCGACTAGCCCGTCCTCGACGGCCAAGCCCAGCTCCAGTGCGGCTACAGGCCGAGGTCCCGCGCGATGAGCATGAGCTGCACCTCGGTGGTGCCCTCACCGATCTCGAGGATCTTCGCGTCCCGGTAGTGCCGGGAGACGAGGTACTCGTTCATGAACCCGTAGCCGCCGTGCACCTGGGTGGCGTCCCGCGCGTTGTCCATGGCGGCCTCCGCCGCGATCAGCTTCGCGATGGACGCCTCCTTCTTGAAGGGCAGCCCGGCGAGCATCCTGGCCGCCGCGTCGTAGTAGGCGGTGCGGGCCACGTGAGCTCGCGCCTCCATCCGCGCGATCTTGAAGGCGATGGCCTGGTTCTGGCCGATCGGGCGGCCGAAGGCCTCGCGCTCCTTGGCGTACCTGACCGACTCGTCCACGCAGCCCTGGGCCACCCCGACGCTGACCGCGGCGATCGCGATGCGCCCCTCGTCCAGGATCGACAGGAAGTTGGCGTAGCCACGGCCTAGCTCGCCGAGCAGGTTCTCCTCAGGGACCCGGACGTCGTCGAACGTGAGCGGGTGGGTGTCGGAGGCGTGCCAGCCCACCTTGTCGTAGGCCGGCTCGGCCGTGAAGCCGGGCGTCGGCACCGGGACCAGGATGCTGGAAATCTCCTTCTTGCCGGTGCTGCTCTGACCGGTCACCGCGGTGACGGTCACGAGCTTCGTGATGTCGGTGCCGCTGTTGGTGATGAAGGCCTTGTTGCCGTTGATGACCCACTGGCCGTCCTCGAGGCGGGCCGTGGTGCGGCTGCCGCCGGCGTCGCTGCCGGCGCCCGGCTCGGTGAGGCCGAACGCCCCGAGGGCCTGGCCGCTCGTCAGCTGCGGGAGCCAGGTCTGCTTCTGCTCCTCGGTCCCGAACCGGTAGACCGGCATGGCTCCGAGCGAGCAGCCCGCCTCCAGCGTCATCGCGACCGACTGGTCGACCTTGCCGAGCTCCTCGAGGGCGAGGCAGAGCGCGAAGAAGTCGCCGCCCATTCCGCCGTACTCCTCGGGGAAGGGCAGGCCGAACAGCCCCATGTCGGCCATCTGCTTCACGACGTCGTACGGGAAGGTCTTGGTCTTGTCGTGGTGGTACGAGACGGGAGCCACGACCTCCTGGGCGAACTCCTGCACGGTCTTCTTGAGCTGGAGCTGCTCGTCGTTGAGCCGGGTATCAAGTGACATGGCGGGTCATTCCTCTTTGCTCAGTGCTTGGACAGCACGGCTGGGCGAGGGCCGGCCGAGCTGCTCGGCCATCCAGGTGCTGGTGCGGACCAGGGCCTCGAGGTCGACACCGGTCTCGATGCCGAGGCCGTGGAGCTGCCACAGCAGGTCCTCGGTCGCGAGGTTGCCGGTGGCGCTCTTGGCGAAGGGGCAGCCACCCAGGCCGCCGGCGCTGGCGTCCACGACGGTGATGCCGTGCTGCAGGGCGACGAGAGTGTTGGACAGCGCCTGGCCGTAGGTGTCGTGGAAGTGGACGGCGAGCTGGTCGACCGAGATGCCCTGGTGCCCCAGGGCATCCAGCAGCGCCACGACCTGCCCCGGGGTCGCCACGCCGATGGTGTCGCCCAGGCTGAGCTCGGTGACGCCCAGGTCGATGAGGCACCGGGCATGGCCGGCGACGACGTGCGGGTCGACCGCGCCTTCCCACGGGTCCCCGAAGCACATGCTGAGGTAGCCGCGCACCATGAGCCCGTGGCTGCGCGCGCGGTCGATGACCGGGCGGAACATGTCGAAGGACTCGGCCACCGAACGGTTGAGGTTCTTCTGCGCGAAGCTCTCGGTGGCGCTGCCGAAGACGGCGATCTCGGTGACGCCGGCGTCGAGCGCGCGGTTGAGGCCCTTGTCGTTCGGGACCAGCACGGGCATCCGGACGCCGGCCGGCTGCTCGATCAGCTGCAGCAGGTCGCTGGCGTCGGCGAGCTGCGGCACCCACTGCGGGCTCACGAAGCTGGTCGTCTCGACCGCCTGGTGACCGGCGGCGAGCAGCTGCCGGATGAACTCGGCCTTCACCTCGGTGGGGACGAGGGCCTTCTCGTTCTGCAGCCCGTCCCGCGCGCCCACCTCGTACACCGTGACCCGCTTCGGCAGGCCGGTGATCGGCACCGACCCGTAGTCGGTCATGCCGTCACCGTCACGAGCAGCTCGTCGACCTTGACCTGCTGACCCACCCGGACGAGCAGCTGCTCGACGGTGCCGTCGAGCGGCGCGGTCAGGGTGTGCTCCATCTTCATCGCCTCCACGACCACGAGGGGCTGACCCTTGGTCACACTGTCTCCTTCCCCGGCATGGACCGCGATGACGCTCCCAGGCATCGGGCTGGTGACGTCCCCGTGGTGCGCATGGGTGTCGTCGGCGCGCAGGGAGCGCGGCTGCTCGTGCAGCGCCCACGCAGATCCGCCGGCCCCGACCCAGACCTGGCCGGCGTCGAGGGCGGTGTGCCAGGTGCTGGTGCGGCCGGCGAGGGTGACCTGCACGCGCCCGTCCGGGAGCAGCCGGCCGCTGACCCCGAGGGGCTCGCCGCCGTCGACGACGAGGGCGTCCTCGGTGAGCACGACGGAGGCCGTTCGCCCACCGGGCAGCACGAGCAGCCAGCGCATCGGCGCAGTGCCCGCGACACGCCAGCCGCTCTCCCACGGGTCCACCGACCGGCTCAGCGCCTCTCGCAACGCATAGGCCGCGAGGGCCTCCACCGGGACCGCATCGGCGGTCAGGTCCTCGACGTGGCGCTCGATGAAGCCGGTGTCGAGCTCGCCGGCCTGCACCTCGGGCCGCTGGAGCAGGGCCCGCAGGAACGCGGTGTTGGTCGGGACGCCGAGAACCACCTGCTCCCCCAGGGCGTGGTCGAGGCGCTGGAGCGCGGTCGCCCGGTCCGGCCCCCACGCGATCACCTTGTTGAGCATCGGGTCGTAGGTGCTCCCGACCTCGAGCCCTTCGAGCAGGCTGCTGTCGACGCGCAGGTGCTCGCCGGTCGGCTCGTGCAGCCGCAGCACCCGCCCGCCGCTGGGCAGGAAGCCGCGACTCGGCTCCTCCGCGTAGGTCCGGACCTCGATGGCATGGCCGTGCAGGTGCACGTCGGCTTGGGCGAAGCCGAGCGGCAGACCGGCCGCGATGCGGACCTGCTGCGCGACGAGGTCCTGCCCGGTGACCAGCTCCGTCACGGGGTGCTCCACCTGCAGCCTGGTGTTCATCTCCATGAAGAAGAACTCATCAGGCCGGTCGGCGCTGACGATGAACTCCACCGTCCCGGCCCCGACGTACCCCACCGCCTCGGCCGTCGCCACGGCGCTCGCGCCGATCCGCGCCCGGGTGGCCTCGTCGAGCAGTGCTGACGGTGCCTCCTCGACGACCTTCTGGTGCCGCCGCTGCAACGAGCACTCGCGCTCGCCGAGGTGGACCGTCGTCCCGTGGCCGTCGGCGAGCACCTGCACCTCGATGTGCCGGGGCGTCTGCACGTATCTCTCGAGGAACAGCGTGTCGTCGCCGAACGCCGAGGCGGCGGTCCGGCGGGCGCTCACGAGCGCGTCCGGGAGGTCTTGCGGGTTGTCGACGAGGAACATGCCCTTGCCCCCGCCGCCGGCGGACGGCTTGACGAGGACGGGGTACCCGACCTCGTCGGCAGCGGCGAGCAGATCGGCGTCCGTCATCCCGGGTTGGGTCCGGCCTGGTACGACGGGAACGCCGGCCGCCGCGACCGCCTGCTTCGCCCTGATCTTGTCGCCCATGACCTCGACGGCGGCGACGGGCGGTCCGATGAAGACGATGCCGTTGTCGGCCAGTGCCTGTGCGAAGTCGGCGTTCTCGGCGAGGAACCCGTAGCCGGGGTGCACGGCCTCCGCGCCGGTGTCCTTCGCCGCCGCCACGACCCGCTCGATCGACAGGTAGGACTCGCGGGCGTTCGCCGGCCCGAGGCGGACAGCGACGTCGGCCTCGCGCACGTGACGGGCGCCGGCATCGGCGTCGGAGTAGACCGCGACGGTGCGGATCCCCATGGACCGCAAGGTCTTCATGACGCGCACCGCGATCTCACCGCGGTTGGCAACGAGCACAGTGGAGAACATGGCTACATCCTGAACACACCGTAGGAGACCGGCTCCAGGGGCGCGTTGGCGCACGCTCCCAGGGCCAGCCCGACCACGGTGCGGGTGTCGAGGGGATCGATGACGCCGTCGTCCCAGAGCCGGGCGGTGGAGTAGAACGGATGGCCCTGGTCCTCGTACCGCTCCCGGATCGGGGACTTGAAGGCCTCTTCCTCCTCGGCCGACCAGGAGCCGCCGCGGGCCTCGATGCCGTCGCGGCGGACGGTCGCGAGCACCGACGCGGCCTGCTCGCCGCCCATGACCGAGATGCGGGCGTTGGGCCACATCCAAAGGAACCGTGGGCTGTAGGCGCGGCCGCACATCGAGTAGTTGCCGGCGCCGAACGAGCCGCCGATCACGACGGTGAGCTTCGGCACCCGGGCGCAGGCGACGGCGGTCACCATCTTGGCGCCGTGCTTCGCGATCCCGCCGGCCTCGTACTCCCGACCGACCATGAAGCCGGTGATGTTCTGCAGGAACAGCAGGGGGATGGAGCGCTTGTCGCACAGCTCGATGAAGTGCGCGCCCTTCATGGCGCACTCGGAGAAGAGCACGCCGTTGTTGGCGACGATCCCGACCGGGTGGCCGTGCACTCGCGCGAA
The DNA here is from genome assembly GCA_025965935.1 of Frankiales bacterium. GTDB lineage: Bacteria > Actinomycetota > Actinomycetes > Mycobacteriales > SCTD01 > RYN-111. Next base: position 4,878 of record JAOPVZ010000217.1, read on the forward strand.
CCCGGTCACGAGCGTGGCGCCGTACTCCTTCTTGAACTCCTGGAAGCGCGAGCCGTCGACGAGGCGGGCGATGACCTCACGCACGTCGTAGGGCGTCCGGGCGTCGGCCGGCACGACGCCGTAGAGCTCGGCCGGGTCGACCGCCGGCGGCTCCGGCTCGGCCATCGTCCATGGGACCTCCGACGCCGGGCCGAAGGTGCTCACGATCGAGCGCACGATCCGCAGCGCGTGCTCGTCGTCGTCGGCGAGGTGGTCGGTGACGCCACTGGTCTTGCTGTGCAGCAGCCCCCCGCCGAGGTCCTCGGCGGTGACGACCTCGCCCGTCGCGGCCTTCACCAGCGGAGGCCCGCCCAGGAAGATGGTGCCCTGGTCACGGACGATGACGGCCTCGTCGGACATCGCCGGGACGTAGGCGCCACCGGCGGTGCACGAGCCCAGGACCGCGGCGACCTGCGGGATGCCGCGGGCGCTCATGGTCGCCTGGTTGTAGAAGATCCGCCCGAAGTGCTCGCGGTCGGGGAACACGTCGTCCTGCTTCGGCAGGAAGGCGCCGC
>JAOPVZ010000245.1 GCA_025965935.1 Frankiales bacterium
CTGCCCCGCTCGGCCGTCGGCCCGGGTCCGGTCGGCCGCGGCCTGCTCGTCCGCAACGGCCAGCTGTCCGCCGTACAAGTCCCGCTCTGAGCGCTGCCGTCCCACCCGAAGTCGGAAACCCGAGCACGCTCTGACCGGCGTGGACCTCCGACTTCGGGAAGGCGGACCGCAAGGCGCCGCCGGCGCGAATCCAGGGGGGCGGTTCGCACCGGCGGCGCGTGAAGGTGATCGCTCAGGCGCGCGCAGGGTTACGCGAACTGCGAGGTCAGCTTCTGCTCCAGGGCGTCGTAGTCCTGACCAGCGCCGCGCAGCGCCAGGCCGATGCTGTCGAGCGCCTGCTGCATCTGGCGCGCGGTCCGGTCCCAGTCGGCGTACAGCCCCTGGAACGACGCCGCCGCGGCGCCGGTCCAGGTGTGCGCCAGGTCGCCCATCTGGGCGGTCAGCTGGGCCAGTCGTCCCTCGATCTCCGCGGCCTCCCGGGTCACGGTCGCGGCCTTCGCGGCCACGTCACCGGTCGAGACCCGCACCTCGTACGCCATGTCTGCTCCTGTCTGAGTCGGAGACAGCAACGCTAGGAAGCAAAGGGCCCCCAGAACGGGAGCCCTACGAAGATGTGGACAGCTCAGTCGCGCTGGTCGGCGAGCTTGCCGCGCAGCTGCAGCACCGCCTTGGTGTGCATCTGGCAGATGCGGCTCTCGGTGACCCCGAGCACCTGACCGATCTCGGCGAGCGTGAGGCCCTCGTAGTAGTAGAGGGTGACCACGATCTTCTCGCGCTCCGGCAGCGTGTTGATCGCCTTGGCGAGGAGGTACTTCGTCTCCTCGGTCTCGAACGCGGCGACCGGGTCCTCGGCCTTGGTGTCCTCGAGGGTGTCGACGAGCGAGAGCTTGTCGCCCTTCTCGCCACCGGCGGACAGCAGCTCGTCGAGGGCGACGACGTTCACAAACGAGACCTGGCTGAAGATCGTGTGCAGCTCCTCGAGCTTGATCCCCAGCTCCTCGGCCACCTCGGCCTCGGTCGGCGAGCGGTGCAGCTTGGCCTCGAGGGCGGCGTAGGCCTTCTCGACCTCGCGGGCCTTGTAGCGGACCGAGCGCGGGATCCAGTCGATCGAGCGCAGCTCGTCGATGATCGCGCCCTTGATGCGGCTGATCGCGTAGGTCTCGAACTTGATCGCCCGCTCGAGGTCGAACTTCTCGATCGCGTCGATGAGCCCGAAGATGCCGTACGAGACCAGGTCGGCCTGCTCGATGTTGGGCGGCAGGCCCACGCCGACCCGGCCGGCGACGTACTTCACCAGCGGCGAGTAGTGCAGGATCAGCCGCTCGCGCAGCTTCTCGTCCTTGGAGGACTTGTAGTCCCTCCAGAGCACGGCGATCGCGGCCTCGATCTCGGCGCGCTCCTCGTCGGACACACCGGCATAGCGGCCGGTACGGCGGACGGGCTTCGCTTCCGGCGTGGCCGGCGCCTGCTCCAGGACCGGTGAGTCGTCAGCTGTCGCCACCGGGCCGCCCAAAGGCTCAGGCTCGGGGGTGCGCGCGCTCATAGCTCGTCCTCAACCGCTCGATGGAGACATGCGTGTAGATCTGCGTGGTCGCGAGCGTAGCGTGGCCGAGGAGCTCCTGAACGCTTCTCAGGTCAGCACCACCCTCCAGCAGATGGGTCGCCGCGCTGTGGCGCAGCCCGTGCGGGCCGAGGTCAGGGGCACCTGGCACGCCGGCAAGACGACGGTGGACCAGGGCACGCACCGTCCGGGGATCAACCCGACCGCCGCGCACTCCAAGTAACAATGCCACTCCTGTACGTGTTCCTGTCCAGTGGGGGCGTCCGTCCGACAGCCACCGGTCCAGGGCCCGCTGCGCAGGGACCCCGTACGGGACAGATCTCTCCTTCCGACCCTTGCCGAGCACCCTGACCACCCGTCGGCCCTGATCCACGTCGTCGACGTCGAGGCCGCACAGCTCGCTGACCCGCACACCCGTGGCGTAGAGCAGCTCCAGGGCCACCCGGTCGCGCAGGTCCTCGACCCCGTCGCCCTCGAAGGACACCAGCCGGACCGCCTCATCAGGCCGCAGCACCTCCGGGAGGGCGCGCTGCCCCTTGGGGGTGGCCAGCAGCGCCCCGGGATCGGTCGGCAGCAGGCCGCGGCGGTGCGCCCAGCCGGTGAAGGTGCGGGCCGCCGACCCCCGCCGGGCCAGGGTGCTCCGCGCGACACCAGCGCGACGCTGCCCCGCGAGCCAGGCGCGCAGCACGCTCAGGTCGAGCTCGGCGGGCTCCACCACGCCGAGCGAGGCGGCGAACGTGAGCAGCGCTGTCAGATCCCCGTCATAGGCGCGGACGGTGTGCGGTGACCGGTCCCTCTCGAGGGACAGGTGGGCCCGGAAGGCCTGCCGGGCGTCCTCGAGGGCACCCGGCAACTCCTCGATCACCGCCGCGGCCACCTCCTGAACCTGAACCACAAGCGTCCGTGGGTCAAGCGGCCACGCCTCAGCCCGAGGCGCCGAGCGTCGTCAGCCGCCAGCCGCCGTCCCGCTGCTCGACCAGCCCGGCGCCGAGCAGCTCGGGCAGGGCGACCTGGACCATCAGCGTCGACACGCCCGCCGCCGCCGCGATCCGGGCGACGCTGACCGGTCTGCGGACGGGCAGGGCGTCCAGGATCCGTCGGGTCTGCTCCTCGAGCCGGTCCCGCGGGTGGACCGGCCCGCGTGCCCGGACGGTGAGGTGCTCACCCATCGGCCGCACGACCTCCAGCACGTCGTCGACGCCGGCGACCAGCGAGCAGCCCTGCCGCAGCAGCTGGTGGGTGCCGGTCGACATCGCGGACGTCACGGGACCAGGCACCGCCATGACGTGCCGTCCCAGGTCCGCCGCCCGCCCAGAGGTCGACAGCGACCCGCTGCGCTCGGCCGCCTCGACCACCACGGTCCCCTGCGTCATCGCGGCGACCACGCGGTTCCGGACGAGGAACCGCACCCGGGTGACGCCGCACCCCGGCGGCAGCTCGCTCAGCAGCAGCCCCTGGCGACGGATCTCTCCGAGCAGGCGGTCGTTGCCGCGTGGGTAGACGAGGTCCAAGCCGCACGCCAGGACCGCGACCGTCGGCGCGCCCGACGAGGCCAGCGCACCGCGGTGGGCGGCGGCATCGATGCCGTAGGCACCACCGGACACGACGGTTGAGCCCGCCTCCGCGAGCGCGAACCCGAGCTCCTTCGCGACGTGCGTGCCGTAGGCAGTGGCGGCGCGGGCGCCGACGACGGCCACCGACTCCGCCATCGCCTCGCGGAGGTGATGCGGACCCTCGGCGAACAGCACGAACGGCGGCGCCATCCCCCGTACCTCGCCCGACATGGCCGAGGGCTCCCAGACCAGCCCGCCGGGCCACTCGTCGTCGCCGGGGCAGAGGACGCGCGCGCCCTGGCGGTCGAGCTGCTCCAGGTCGCGCTGCGGGTCGCAGACGGCGAGCCGTGCTGCCAAGCCGTCGAGCGCGCGTTGCCCGAGCTGCCCGAGCGGCTCGCCTGCCCGCACCGAGGCCCAGACCTGCTCGGCCGAGGCGGCCTGCAGCGCCGCCCAGATGTCGAGCGAGCCGGGTTCGGTCACCCGCGCCAGCCCGACGCGGGCGAGCCGCTCCTGGTTGCTGACCGTCACGCCACCCACCGCGCCTTGAGAGCGAGGTCGCCGAGGCGCAGGAACAGCGCCTGGCTGGCGTCCTCGACGGTCGGGGACGGGTGCCCGTGCAGGTCAGCCAGCGTCCACGCCATCCGCTGCACCCGGCCGTAGCCGCGGGCGGTCAACGTGCCGGCCTCCATCGCGCGGCCGAGCGGCGCCCGGGCGGCCCGCGACAGGGGCCAGCGGGCGAGCACGACCGAGGGCGGGACGTCCCCGTTGGTGCGCCACGGGGTCCCCTCCAGCCGCAGCGCCGCCGCTTCGCGGGCGTTGGCCACCCGGGCCGAGATGCTCTCCGACGACTCGCCCCCGCCGTCGTCCAGCACGTCGGCTCTCGTGATGGCGTTCATCGACACGTTGACGTCCATCCGGTCGAGCAGCGGCCCGGAGATCCGGCTGAAGTACGCCCGACGCCGCTCGGGCGGGCAGCTGCACCGAGAGGTCGGCTGCGCGCAGGGGCAGGGGTTGGCGGCCAGGACCAGCGCGAACCGCGCGGGGTAGGTCGCGACGCCCTGCACCCGCTGGATGCTGACCTCGCCCTTCTCCAGCGGCTGCCGCAGGCAGTCGAGCACCCGGCCCTGGAACTCCGGCGCCTC
>JAOPVZ010000285.1 GCA_025965935.1 Frankiales bacterium
GGCGGCCGAGACCGGTCACTTCGTCATGTCGACGCTGCACACGACCGACGCGGCCGAGACCATCAACCGCATCATCGACTTCTTCCCGCCGCACGAGCAGAAGCAGGTGCGGCTCGCGCTCGCCGGCTCGCTGCGCGGGATCATCTGCCAGCGCCTGGTGCCCCGCGCCGACGGCGAGGGCCGCTGCGTCGTCATGGAGATCGCGGTCAACACCGGCCGCATCGCCGACGCGATCGCCGACGCCGACAAGACCGCCACGATCCCCCAGCTGATCTCCGAGGGCGCCTACTACGGCATGCAGACCTTCGACCAGCACCTGGTGAGCTTCATCCGGGACGGCGTCATCACCATGGAAGCCGCCATGGCCGCCTCCACGTCACCGCACGACCTCACCGTCGAGCTCCGCCGCCTGGGCCTGGTCGCCTGACCCACTCTCGCGCCTGACCCAGTCACGCCTGTCATGATCCACGGAGAGTTGGCTCGCTTTCAGGGCCGGAAAAGTGCGCTAGGTCTCCGTCGATCATGGGACCAGGTCGCCGGCGGGACCCTCGTCAGCCCTCGATGGTGCCGTGCTCCACGCACCGCGCTGACCAACCGGCCGGGTGCACCTGCACCACCATCCGGCGACGGCACCGCGCGCAGTACCGCGGTGGCTCCAGCTCGAGCGCGCGCTCGTGCTCGGGGTGCCGGCCGGGCTGCCCGCAGTGCGCGCAGAACCGGTCGCTGGACTCCTCGGGCACGAGGGAGGTGTCTACCAGGAATGCGGCTGCCAGTCCCGGCCGTCACGGGTGTCGACGCCGAACAGCGGTGCGAGGACCGCGAGGGCCAGCAAGATGATCACAAGAGCTGTCATGAAGAGATCGTCTCGCCGCGGGCAACGAGGTAACAGTGGCAGAAAGGTGCGCTGACGACGTTTTCCTGCCACACTCGGGGCATGCCGCTCCGTGACGTGGTCGCCGTCGTCTGCGACGGGTTCGCCGCCTTCGAGCTCGGGGTCGTCTGCGAGGTCTTCGGGCTCGACCGCAGCGACCAGGGCCTGCCCGGGTACGACTTCGCGGTCGTCGCCGGCGAGGAGCCGCCGCTCCGCTCCGGCCAGGGCTACCGCCTCGACACCGACCACCGGCTGGACCGCGTGGCCTCCGCCGACCTGGTCTGCATCCCGGCGTGGCGCTCGATCGACGAGCGACCGCCCGAGGCGCTCCTGCAGGTGGTGCGTGACGCGGTGGACCGCGGTGCCCGGGTGCTGAGCGTGTGCAGCGGCGCGTTCGTCCTGGCGGCCGCCGGGGTGCTCGACGGGCGCCGGGCGACGACGCACTGGAAGTACGCCGACGTGCTCGCCGGCCGGTACCCCGCCATCGACGTCGACCCCGACGTCCTCTACGTCGATGACGGGCCGGTCATCACCAGCGCCGGCACGGCGGCCGGCATCGACGCCTGCCTGCACGTCGTCCGGCAGGAGCACGGTGTCGCGGTGGCCAACGCGGTCGCGCGCCGGATGGTGGTCCCGCCCTTCCGCGACGGCGGTCAGGCCCAGTACGTCGAGGCGCCGGTGCCGCTGCTCCGGCGCGCGGGCACCGACGAGCTCGCCGCGCTGCTCGACTGGATCGCCCAGCACCTGCACGAGGAGCTCGCGGTCGAGGACCTCGCCCGCCGTGCGCACATGTCGCCTCGCACGTTCGCTCGCCGGTTCCGGGAGGCCACGGGGGTCACGCCGGCCAAGTGGGTGCTGGCGCAGCGGGTCGGGCATGCGCAGCAGCTCCTGGAGCAGGGGCTCTCCGTCGAGGAGGTCGCGCGTCGCGCCGGCTTCGGCTCAGCAGCCACCCTGCGGTCCGCGTTCGCGCGCGAGCGCGGCACCAGCCCGTCGGCGTACGCCCGCGTCTTCAGCACCCGCAGCGCCTGACGACTCAGGCGCGAGCGCGGGCGGCCTCGACGGTGTCGCGCACCAGGCAGCCGGCCAGGTGGTCGTCGACGACACCGGTGGCCTGCAGCAGCGAGTAGACCGTGGTCGGGCCCACGAAGGCGAACCCGAGCTTCTTCAGCTTCTTCGACAGCTCGACCGAGGCCGGCGTCACCGCCGGCACCTCGGCCCACGACGTCGGCGCCGGCCGGTCCGCCCGGTAGGACCAGATCAGCTCGGGCAGCCCGCCGTCCATGGCCAGCACGGCGTGCGCGTTGGTCACGCAGGCCTGCAGCTTGGCCCGCGCCCGGATGATGCGCGCGTCCTGCAGCAGCGGCTCGATGTCGATGTCGACGACGCGGGCCGGGTCGAAGCCGTGGAACACCTCCCGGAAGGCCGCCCGCTTGCGCAGCACCGTGATCCACGCCAGGCCGGCCTGCATGCCCTCCAGGCAGATCTTCTCGTAGAGCTCCTGCGTCGACGTCTTGGGCCGGCCCCACTCGGCGTCGTGGTACGGCTCGTAGAGCGGATCGCCCGTCCCGAAGCACCGCAGCACGGCACCCGTCACGACAGCGCCCGCACGATGGCTCCGGTGATCACCGCGATGTCCTCCGTCGTGCAGACGTACGGCGGCATCGTGTAGACGAGCCGGCCGAAGGGCCGCACCCAGGCGCCCTCGGCGACGAGTCTCGGCTGCAGCACCGACATGCCGCAGGGCTCGTCGAGCTCGATCACCCCGATCGCGCCCTTGACCCGCACGTCCGCCACCCCGGGCAGGTCACGGGCGGCCGCCAGTCCGCCGTACAGCTCCTGCGAGATCCGCTCGACCGCGCCGCGCCAGTCCTGGCTCAGCAGCAGCGACACGGATGCCTGCGCCACGGCGCAGGCGAGTGGGTTGGCCATGAACGTCGGCCCGTGCATGAACGGACCGCCGATCCGCTCGCCGACCTCGTCGGTCGTGAGCACGGCGCCGAGCGTCATCGTGCCGCCGGTGAGTGCCTTGCCGATGCACATGACGTCCGGGCGGACGTGCGCGTGGTCCATGCCCCACAGCTCTCCTGTCCGCCCGAAACCGGTGGCGATCTCGTCGAACACGACGAGTACGCCGGCAGCGCGTGCCAGTCCGACGAGGTCGGCCAGCCAGGAAGGGTCGTACCAGCGCATCCCGCCGGCGCCCTGGACGACCGGCTCGACGATGACGGCGGCAAACCGCTGGGAACCAAGGGCTTCCGTGACCTCGTCCAGGTCCCCGGGGGTCCGCTCCGCGGGAGGCCTCGACACGAAGACCTGCTCGACCACGTGGCCGCGGAACAGCCCGTGCATGCCGTCCGGGTCGGTGACCGACATCGCGCCGGCGGTGTCGCCGTGGTAGCCGCCGCGGACGGTGAGGATCCTTGGCACGCCGGTGGCCTGGACGCACATCTTGAGCGCGACCTCGACGGCGACCGACCCGGAGTCGGCGAAGAAGACCCGGTCGAAGCCGGTGATCCCGGTGAGCAGCTCGGCCAGCTCGACGGCCGGGGCGTGCGTCAGCCCGCCGAACATGACGTGCGCGAACCGGTCGACCTGTGCGTGCAGGGCCGCGTCCAGTACCGGGTGCCGGTAGCCGTGGATCGCGGCCCACCAAGACGACATCCCGTCGACGACGGTGCGGCCGTCGTCGAGGGTGAGGCGGACGCCGTCGGCAGCGACGACCGCGAAGAGGGGATCGGCCCGGGGTGGTGCGTAGGGGTGCCAGAGGACCCGCTGGTCGCGGGCCGTCAGAGACTGGATGACAGCCCCTTCAGCGGCATCTTGAGGTCCTGCAGCATGTCGAGGTCCTCGGTCGCGGGACGGCCGAGCGTCGTGAGGTAGTTGCCGACGATGACGGCGTTGATGCCGCCGAGCATGCCGTCCTTCGCCAGGTCCCCGAGCGTGATCTCACGGCCACCGGCGAAGCGCAGGATGGTGCGGGGGAGCGCCAGCCGGAAGGTCGCGACCGCGCGCAGCGCGTCGTTGGCGGCCATCACCGGCAGGTCGCCGAAGGGCGTCCCGGGGCGTGGGTTGAGGAAGTTCAGCGGGACCTCGTCGGGCTGCAGCGCGGCCAGCTGCGCGGCGAACTCGGCGCGCTGCTCGAGGCTCTCGCCCATGCCGAGGATGCCGCCGCAGCACACCTCCATGCCGGCCACCCGCACCATCGAGAGGGTGTCGAAGCGCTCCTCCCAGGTGTGCGTCGTGACGACGTTCGGGAAGTGCGAGCGGGCGGTCTCGAGGTTGTGGTTGTAGCGGTGCACGCCGATCGCCGCGAGCTCGTCGACCTGCTCCTGGGTGAGCATGCCCAGGCTGCAGGCGACCTGGATGTCGACGGCCTCCCGGATGGCGGCGACGCCCTGCTTGACCTGTTCCATGAGTCGGGCGTCCGGCCCGCGCACCGCGGCAACGATGCAGAACTCGGTTGCCCCGGTGGCCCGGGTCTCGACAGCGGCCTTCACCAGCGACGGGATGTCGAGCCAGGCCGCCCGCACCGGTGACGTGAACAGCCCGGACTGGGAGCAGAAGTGGCAGTCCTCCGGGCAGCCGCCGGTCTTGAGCGAGACGATGCCCTCGACCTCGACCTCCGGACCGCACCAGGCCATCCGCACCTCGTGGGCCAGCTGCAGCAGGTCGGGCAGCCGGTCGTCCGGCAGCCGCAGGCACGCGAGGG
>JAOPVZ010000058.1 GCA_025965935.1 Frankiales bacterium
CGGCCCGGCAAGGCCGTTCTCCGCGAGCCTCAACGTGGCTGGGCGGGAGCTCCGTATGAGGAGAAGACGTGGGGCCGGTCGACGCGCCGCGTCGCGAGCCGGTTCAGCAACGTGAGGGTCCCGAGGAGGGCAGCAAGCTCCATGAGGCTCGAGGTCACGTCGAGGAGCCCGAGCCGTTCGGGGGAGCCGCGGTCCGGTCCGAGCGGCACCCCGACGGTGCGGGACTGCAACCAGACGAGGAGCAGGCCGATGTTGAGGAGCGCGTTCGCGGTCAGGAAGGGCCGTGCCGGTCGCAGCAGCACCAGGACGGAACCGGTCAGCTGTGCGGTGCCGGCGACGAGGAAGAAGACGCCGTAGAGCGCGGCCTCGCGCCAGTGGCTGGGCATCACGGCGCCGTGGATGCCGGCTGATGCCGCTCCGGCCAGGGACACGGTCAGGGACAGCAGGGTCGGCGCGACGAGGCCGGCGCGTCGTCGTCGTTGGAACGCCTCCACGAGCGCGATGCCGCCCAGCGATGCCAGGACGAACGCGCCGGTCAGGAGAAGGTGCCCGGTGTGGTCGGCGAGCGGGGTGTCGGTGGCCGCCGCGCTGAGGTTCACGGCGTGGGGCGCACGGGCAGGTCGTCCCCGTCGCGCCGGGGGGCCGGGACGGTACCTGTCTCGCGCACCTCGGCCTCGAGCAGGTCGGAGAGGCTGTCCCCGGGCATGGGCCGGCCGAGCAGGTAGCCCTGGGCCTGGTCGCTGCCCATCGCACGCAAGGTGTGCATCTGCAGGGGCGTCTCGGCGCCCTCTGCCGTCACCCGCATGCCGAGCGCGTGGGCGAGCTCGATGATGGCCAGGACGATCTGGCTGTTGGGCGTCTCGCTGCCCAGGTCGTTGACGAAGCTCCGGTCGATCTTCACGATGTTGACGGGCAGCTGCTTGAGGTAGCTCAACGACGAGTAGCCCGTGCCGAAGTCGTCGAGGGCGAGCGAGACGCCCAGCGTGCGCAGGGCGTTCAGCGTCGGCATGGTCGTCTCGAAGTCGCGGATGACAGAGCCCTCGGTGATCTCGAGGCAGAGCGAGGAGGCGTCCAGCCCGCTCTCGTGCAGGGCCTCGGCGACCGTGGCGACGAGGGTGCGGTCCAGGAGCTGGCGAGGGGAGAGGTTCACGGCGACGGTCAGGGGCGCCCGATCGGGACCCTGCTGCTGCCACGCGGCGGTCTGGGCGCACGCGGTGCGCAGCACCCAGGCGCCGAGCGGCACGATGAGCCCGGACTGCTCGGCTGCGGTGATGAACTCGCCGGGCGCGAGCAGTCCCCGGACGGGGTGCTCCCAGCGAACGAGCGCCTCGGTGCCGACCAGCCGGTTGGTCGTCACGTCGATGATCGGCTGGTAGTGGAGCACGAACTGCTGCGCGTCCAGAGCGACCCGCAGGTCGGCCTCGAGCTCGCTGCGACGGAGTACGGCGGTGTGCAGCGTCGGTCGGTAGATCGCGACCTGCCCGCCCCCGTCGCGCTTTGCCTGGTACATCGCCAGGTCGGCGTTGCGAAGAAGGTCGGCGCCGTCGGTCGCGCCGTCCGCGTAGGCAAGTCCGAGGCTGGCGTCCGCGGACAGCGTGAACTCGCCGATCCGGATGGGGTCGTTGAGGGTGCGCAGGAGCCGCTCTGCAGAGGCGATCGCGTCGTCGGGGTGCGAGAGGTCGCTGAGGACGACCGCGAACTCGTCACCTCCGAGGCGTGCGAGCATGTCACCGAAGCGCAGCTGGGCGCCGAGTCGACCCGCGAGTGCCACGAGCAGGCCGTCCCCGACCTCGTGGCCGAAGGCGTCGTTGGCGTCCTTGAAGTTGTCGAGATCGATGAAGAGGACCGCGGTGCTCTTGCGCCCGCGTCCCTGCAGGGTCTTGTCCAGTGCGTCCAGCAGCGCGACCCGGTTCGGCAGGCCGGTCAGCCCGTCGCGCGTGGCCTCCTGCTCGGTGAGCCGCCAGCTGAGCACGTTGGCGCAGCTGGCAGCGAGCACGAAGCCGCCGTGGATCAGCGCGTAGCGCCAAGGGTGCGCGACCGCTGCGGGGTTGTCGTACACCGACCGCGGGTCGAGCGCCCCGACGATGCCGTGCTCCGCGACCACGTAGAGCAGCGCGAGCAGGTAGGGCAGCCAGGACTGGTACAGGGTGAGGAACGCGAGGATCACGAAGAACTGGAAGTGCGCCTCGATCGATCCGCCCGAGATGTGCACGAGCAGCGACGCCGCGATCACCAGGCCTAGTGAGGTGCTTGCCGAGCGCACGTTGCGGCTCAGCGGGGGCAGGCTCCCCAGCAGGGCTGGAAGGAGCAGTATCGAGACCTGCGCCGCGGCTGCAGACGGCGCGAATCCGCGCGTCAGAGCGAAGCCGAACAGTGCGGGGACGTGCAGCCACAGGAACGCGGTCATCCCGCGGTGCCGCTGCCGCCACACCGGCTCGGACAGGCGCCGACCCTCGGGGAGGAACCACGGTCGACGCAACCAGGTCCCTGAGGCCTGGGCCGCTCGGGCCGGTGGCTGGGTCACGCCGCTCGTCGCCCCTCGGTTCCTGCCTGCAGCCACGGCTTTCCCTCACGTCGCGCCGGACGGGCGTCCGACAAGAGGTGCATCGGCCGGACGAGTGTCAAGATCCACATGTCGTCGACAAGATCACCCGAATTGACCACCAGTACCCGCCCGGCTAGCCCATCGACTGCACCCGTGACGCCGCCACGCGGGCCGTGCTGCCCGCGTGGCGGCGCCACCGCATGGCGTTCACGGCGCGGGGCTCCACCCCGCCGTACGGCTCGAAGGCCGGCTCCTCGGCTGCCGGCGCCTGGGCGGCGCGCTCGAGCACCTGCAAGCTGTACAGCAGCTCGTTGATCCGTTGCGCCACGTGCGCTTCGAGGGCCTCGCAGGCCTCCTCGTCGGCCGTCAGCGCTGCTTCGCGCCGACGAAGCTCGGCGCGGTGATGGGCCTGGACGCGCTCGATGGCGGCGAGCTCGTCGAAGTCCGCTGCCAGGGCCAGCGCCCGGGCGTCCCAGGTGTCATCGCGGTCGGGTGCGGGGTGGGTCGCCATGCGGACTCCTTGTGGTGGTCGCGGGTGGCTTCGAGGGCGGGGAGGTGTGCGGCCAGGTAGCTGAGGAGCACCTGGATGTCGAAGGGCTTGCCGAGGAAGTAGTCGACGCTGCTGTGCCAGGCCTGCCTGGCGTGCCGGTCGTCGCTCGCCGCGGTGAGCATCACGACGAGGACATCGCCGCCGTCGTGGCGGGCGCGGATCTGCTGCACCACCTGGAACCCGTGCAGGCCGGGCATCATGAGGTCGAGCAGGACGCAGTCCGGCATCGCGGTGGTGATCGACCGGAGCCCCTCCGCGCCGTCGGCTGCCGTGCTGACGTCGTAGTCCTGGGCCTCCAGCAACGTGCACAGCAGCTGACGGATCGACGGGTCGTCGTCGATCACGAGCACGGAGGGGCGCCGTCGTGGCGAGCGAGCCGTCACAGCTTGCCCCCGGCGAGCAGCCGGGCAGCGCCGGCTCGCCAGCTGCTGTTGTTGCAAGGCGTGTAGTGCGTCCAGTGGGCCCCGGCCACGCGCGCCATGCAGTCCGCGGCGCGCTCGGCTCCCGCGAGGCCGCTCCCGCCGAAGTAGCGGTTCATCTCGCCCACGGCCACGTCGACGTTGCCGCCGTAGTCCTGCACTGACTTCACGTGGCTCCACTCGTGGACGACGACGTCGTAGAGCCGGTTGGCCGGCACGCGCGGCGAGATCCAGATGACGTCGTGGTACCAGTCGGCGGTGCCCCAGTGCCCGTCGTTGGCCTGCAGCTGCCAGGTGACCTCGGCCGTGCGGTAGCCGGGGATCCGCGCGATGGCCTGGGCCAGCCGCTGCTGCATGGTCAGGGCCGGACGGACCTGGGGCCGCGGCCGGCTCGCCGAGGCGGACTGCACGCGCGGCCGTGCCGGCACGCGTGGTGCGCGGTGCGCCTTCACCGGCGCGGCCTTCCGGACGGGGGTGACCTGAGTCGCCTTCAGCGCGCGGGCGACTGGACGCACGTTCGTCACAGTCATGGTGACGTGCGGGGCGGCCGCCGTGGCCGGGCTTGCCGTCGCGGGTGCCGTCACGGTGATCGCGGCGCCGGCCACGGCGGTACCGACCTGGAGGGCGAGGAGAGTGAGGAGACGGGAGGTGCGCATCGGGACTCCAAGGGAGGGCAGGCAGGGGCGATCGCGAGACCGCGCGGGGGCATGCGGGGGAGAGCGCTCGGCCGGCGAGGCGGCGGCGCCGTGAGGTGTGACGAGCGGCGGCGGCTGGGGACCGCGAAGGCGGTTAGGTGATCCAGCCGCGCCGGAGGGCGACCGCGACGGCGCCCGCTCGGTGCTCGGTCCCGGTCTTCGTGAGGATGTGGTCCAGGTGGCTCTTCACCGTGGCGGGCGCGACCCCGAGCCGGTGACCGATCTCCATGTTGGTCAGGCCGTCGGCAACTGCGGTCAGCACCTGGGTCTCGCGGTCGGTGAGTGCCGTCGTACCGCTCTCGAGCCGCTGCAGCAGGGCGTCGACGTCGGTGCCGAGCAGGTCGGCACCGAACGTCGAGCCACGGTGCTGGGGGAGCCCCGGACCACCGAGGGCGATCAGCACGCCAGGGGCGGCCTCGCGCAGGGCTGCGATCAGCCGGCGCACGGCCTCAGCCGGTACGGCGGTGTGGACGCTGAGCACGACTGCGGCCGTGTCAGGAGCGGCCGCGAGCTCGACGAGCTCCGGAACGGGCAGGTCCTCGACCACCTGGGTCGGCCAGCCCGCGTCGCGGACGAGGTGCGCGAGCGCGCAAAGGGCGACGGTGTGCTGCTCGCCCGCCGGCACAGCCAGGACCACGTTGCCGTGCCGGGTCGAGCGGGGGCTCACGGTCGCGAGGCGGTCGGTCACCTGGGACACGACCCGGGTGGCGCGGTGCTCGGCCAGCACGCTGCCGGTGCCGGCCGCCCAGCTGCTGGCCAGTCCGCTGAGGCACTGGCTCATCTCGTCGTAGACCCGCGCGAGCCCGGACTGCTTCCAGAGCAGCACCGCTTGGGCGAAGGCCAGGTCAGCGTCCCCCGACTGCAGCGCGTCGGCCAGCGAGGTGCCGGTCGGCGAGGGTCCCTCCTCCGCCTGCCCCCGGCCGTCCTGGACCGCCCGGAGCAGGGCGCGCACGCCAGGCGTGTCCTCGACCGGTGTGGTTCGCTCGGCGAAGTCCCGAAGGCGTCGGGTGGCCACGGGCCGGCCGAGCGGGAGGCGCAGGACAGCCCGCTCGGGGCTCTCGCTCCAGAACACCCGCTCGTCGGCTGTGTCGTAGAAGCCGTCGGCGAGGGAGACGTTCGCCTCGCCGTGATCCGGGTCCGGCGCGCAGACGAGCATGCGACGCGACGTCGGCGAGGTGTGCAGCTGGTGGTCTTCGGCATAGGCCGCAGAGGCGCTCATGTGGTGCTCCAGTTGGATCGTCGGTAACCCGGCTGTCCTGTCGGCGAAGTGCCTGAGGACCCGTGGCTTTGCGGACCCGCCTCTCGACGGGGGTGCCTTTGTCGTGACCCGGGGCGCGACTGGGGAGCGCTCTCGGCCCACTGCTATTCAGTTGGTTCGCACTATTTCGGATGGTTCGGAAGAACGTGACACTTTGTAGCGGTACGTCATTAGCCTGTAAAGCGCCTAGACAACTGCTCCGTCCACGACCCGGGATGGGCCGAGCGGGGGATGGGGACGCGTGGCGAGGCGTCGTACGCGCTCGATCGCCGCTTGCTGCCCGCCGAAAGGTGGAGAGAAGCGCGCGGCCCCCGCCGCTCCTCGGCATGCGACTTCACTCGGCTGGGCCTCACCGGCCTAGGCCAACCGGACCAGCAGCTGTTCTGCCGCTCGGCTGCACAGTTGCGCTGCGCTCAGATCGCTCTCAGGTCGCCCCAGCCGGCCCGCTGCCGGTTCGAGCCGCTCTCAGGGCCGGGACTGCTGCACGATCTGGCCGACCCGGCCTCGGCTCACGCCTGAAGCCAGTCGGACCTGCTCGTAGCTCAAGCCCTCCGAGACCAGCGTCAGGATCGTCTCGTCCCGCTCGGCAGCCAGCGCCGTCTCTTGAGCACGTAGCCATTGCAACAGGCAGGTGATCTCACGCAGCCGGGCCAGTTCGCCTTCCGCCGCCGAGCCGATGTCGCCCATGGCGACAGGGTGAACGCTGGCGGAGCTGCTCGCGGGGGATCGGCCCGACGTCGCACGAACGGACTAGGCGCCGTAGTCAGGATGCGCCGCCTCAGCTGCCCGGGATGAGGCACCGCGCGGTGCGGACCAGCACCCGGAGGTCGGACGCTGCAGTCCGCCGGGAGGCGTAGTCGGCCGAGATGCGCGCCTTGGCGGGGAGCAGGACCGCCCGGTAGTAGCCCTCCGGGTCCGGCTCGCCGGCGAGCCGGTGCGCTTCGTCCCGGTACAGCAGGCTTGCTGGGTCGGTCAGCCCAGGCCGACGGTGCAGGAGCTCCGCTGCGAGCTCTGGCGTCAGGAAGCCAGGTAGCTCCGGACGCGGGCCGACCAGGGCCATGTCGCCGCGGAGCACGTTGATGAGCTGAGGCAGCTCGTCCAGGCGGCGCTCCCGCAGCACCCGGCCCACGGGCGTGATGCGGCTGTCCCGGCCGACCGTCAGAGCGCTGCCCGACTCGGCGGCAACCACCATGGTCCTGAACTTCAGCAACGGGAAGGGCTTCCCGTCCTTGCCGACCCTGACCTGCCGGAACAGGACGGGCCGGCCGGACGTCGCGCGCACCAGCACCGCGACCACCAGCATGACCGGCGACAGGACCAGCAGCAGCAGCGCTGCAAGCGTCGCGTCGCACCACCGTGGCACCACGTCACCCCCGGGTCGCCCGGGCCGCTGCGAGCGCCTGCGGCACCGCCTCCACCACCCGCACGACCTGGTCAGCTGCCATGCCAGGGAACAGCGGCAGGCTGATCTCCTGCGTGAACAGCTCCGTCGCCCCCGGAAGGTCGGAGGGCTGCAGCCCGTAGGTCTTCCGGTAGTAGGGCTGCAGGTGCAGGGGGATGAAGTGCACGCTGGTGGAGATGCCTCGCGCCGCGAGCTCACGGATGACGCGATCGCGGACGGCTATCCCGTCCAGCACGCGAAGGGGGTACAGGTGTCGCGCGTGCTCGTCTCCCCACGGCGCACGTGCCGGCGTCGCAAGGCCATCCACCTGCCCGAGCCCCGCGTCGTACACCGCGGCGATGGCCGTGCGGCGCCGGTGCATGTCCCGCAACCGGGCCAGCTGCGTGCAGCCCATGGCGGCCGCGACGTCCGTGAGGTTGTACTTGAACCCGGCTGCCACAACGTCGTAGCGCCAGCCGTCGACGTGCTTGTAGCGGGCGAAGGCGTCGCGGTCGATGCCGTGCAGGCGCATGGTCCGGGCGCGGTCCGCGACCGCCGCGTCCGCGGTGACGAGCATCCCGCCCTCGCCGGTGCACAGCGTCTTCGTGGCGTAGAAGCTGAAGGCGGTCGCGGTGCCCCAGGTCCCGATCGGGCGGCCCCTGCGGGCGGCAGGCAGGGCGTGCGCCGCGTCGTCGACCAGGCGCCAGCCATGGGTCCGGGCCAGCTCCTCGAGACCGTCCATCTGGCAGGGCAGACCGGCGAAGTGCACCGGTACGAGTGCCCGGACCCGCCGGCGGACTCCGGGTGACAGCCGTCGCCAGGCGTCGGTGACGGTCTCGACCGTGAGGTTGCCCGTGACCGGGTCGACGTCCGCGAAGACGGGGTGCGCCCCGAGGTAGCGGAGCACCTCTGCGGTCGCCGTGAAGGTGTAGGGCGAGGTGATGACGCGGTCACCGGGTTGTACGTCGATGGCCTCGAGAGCCAGGTGCAGGGCGGAGGTGCAGGAGTTCACCGCCAAGGCCTGCACCCCACCACCCAGGTGGTCGGCGAACTGCCGCTCGAAGTCCCGGCACCTCGGTCCGGTCGTCAGCCAGCCGTCGCGGAGCACCGCGACGACGGCCTCGATGTCCTTCTCGTCCACGTCGGAGACGTGGAACGGGATGACGTCGCGTTCGGTAGCGGGTGCGGTAGCGGGTGAGGTGGCTGGTGAGGCGGTGACGGTCACGGCAGCCTCGCCATCGGCACGTCGATGTTGGGGAGCACGACGACCCGGTCCGCGTGCTCGAGCTCGCCCGGGGCGGCGGCGAGCTCGAAAAGCAAGGAGCGAGTGTCCTCGTCGCGCCCGGCCCAGGCGTGGACGCAGAGCTGGGCGACCCCTGCCTGCACGAGCGCCGGGTCCGGCATCGCCGTGCCCACCTGGAAGACCTTGGGGTGGCTCGTCCGCTGGACCGACTCCTCGGGGCTGGACAGCTCCTCGGTCAGCTTCTCGCCGGGTCGCAGGCCGCTGATCCGCACCTCCACCTGGCGGCCGTCGCGGACACCGACCAGGTCGATGAGCCGCTGGGCCAGGTCGAGGATCCGCACCGGCTCTCCCATGTCGAGCACGAACACCTCGCCGCCCTGGGAGGTCGCTGCCGCCTGCAGGACCAGGGACACCGCTTCCTGGGTCGTCATGAAGTACCGGGACATTTCTGGGTGGGTCACCGTCAGTGGCCCGCCGGTGCGCAGCTGCTCGAGGAAGGTCGGCACGACGCTGCCTCGGCTGCCGAGGACGTTGCCGAACCGCACGGCGCAGAAGTGTCGGGACGGTCCGTCGGCTTGCACGACGATCTGCTCGGCCAGTCGCTTGGTCGCCCCCATGACGCATCGCGGGCGTACTGCTTTGTCTGTCGAGATCGCCACGAAGCGCTGGGTGCCGGCCCGCAGGGCTGATCGGACCAGCACGTCCGTGCCGTGCACGTTGGTGCGCACCGCCTCGGCGGGGAAGTGCTCGAGGATCGGCACGTGCTTGTGAGCCGCGGCGTGGAAGACGATGTCGGGTCGCGCGATGAGCATCAGCTGCTGCACGAAGGGCTCGTCGCGAATGTCGCCGAGAACGCTGCGCGCCGAGCCGCCGATCCTGGCCATGGCGTCGTGCAGGTGGGTCTCGTCGTGGTCGAGGAGCACGAGCTCCGCGGGGTCGAGACGCGAGACCTGCAGCGCGATCTCGCTGCCGATCGACCCGCCCGCGCCGGTGATGAGCACCCGCTTGCCGACGATGATGGACCGCACGGCGTCCAGGTCGACGGCGACCGGCGGGCGGCCGAGCAGTGCCTCGGCGGCCACTTCACCGAGGGCGAGGCTCGACGGCGAGGGGGCCGCGTCGAGGCCGGGCAGTGTGCGGACGCCCAGTCCCGCATCGCGCGCCAGCGACAGCACGCGGGCATCCGACGCGGAGTCAGCTCCGGGGAGGAGCAGCACCTGCTGCCCGCCGTACACGCCCGCGAAGTCCCCGAGGCCGCTGACGGGGCCCACCACGGGGACTCCCGCCAGGTGCCGGTGCCAGGCGCTCGCCTCGTCGGTGACGATGACCA
Organism: Frankiales bacterium; assembly: GCA_025965935.1. Lineage (GTDB taxonomy): Bacteria > Actinomycetota > Actinomycetes > Mycobacteriales > SCTD01 > RYN-111. The sequence goes on from JAOPVZ010000058.1 coordinate 9,422, forward strand.
CCGGACGCAGTCGGGCCAGCGGTTCCCCGCGCATCCGCTCGACGGCGGCGCGCGCCGCACGCGGAGCGCCGATCACGAGAACGGCGTCGCCGTCGACCGGCGCCGGCGGTCTGTGCTGCTCGCGCAGCCGCACGTGGAACCGTGCGAACGCGAGCAGCAGCACGGTGAGCAGCCCGGCGTTCAGGGGCACCGACACCGGCAGCACACGCTGCTCGAACGGCAGCAGGTCGAGCAGCACCAGGCCGACACCGGCGGTCCCTGCGGTGACCCCGAGCCACCACGCTTCCGCGGCCCCGGCCTGACCCCAGACCCTGGCGTACAACCCCGCCTTGGCGAGGAGCAGGACGTACGTGCCGCCGGCGATGGCGACGAAGGGTGGAAGATGGGCCCAGTAGACGGACGGCGGATTGCCGTCGAAGCGGAGCAGAAGTGCTGTGACGTAAGCGATCGTGACGACTACGAGGTCGCAGACGACGAGGGCGGGATCGGTCCGGAGCTGCGCCAGGATCGGGCTGGTCGCACGCCAGGGCCTCGTGGTCGGCCGCGGGTCGCGGCGGTGTACGAGCATGTGGACTCCGTGGGCTGCGTCCTCGGGGTTTGCGGGACGAGCGGTCGCAGGCGCTGTCACCACGCCGCGAGAGGTCACACGAGAGAGAGCGGCTGGGCAGACGGAGATACGGCTGCATGCGTCGGACGTGCGAAGGAGAACGACGGGTATCAACGCCTGGCGACGGCGACTCATCAACAAGCGGTCGATCGCGTCCGCCTGACGACACGGAGCAGCGACGTGGCGGACCCAGAGCGCGGATCGGGGGATCGGCGAAACCCGGGTACTGAGCGCCGGACCTACAACCGGAGATCCGCCCCGGACGCGACTCCTCCCTACTACGAGGCGTTCGAGCGCATCGCGGCGGCGATCGAGAGGATCGGCCTGCTGCTCGAGCAGAAGCAGGTCAGGCTGCCGGACACTGGTACGTCCGCGGTTCCCCCTCGGACCTCGCCGGAGCAGAAGCGCTGATCCGGCCCGTAGCACGGCGAGCGGGTCGAGAGCGTCGTCGAGTGCGTCGTCGGGAGAGTGGTCGAGAGCGTCGTCGAGAGCGTCAGAGCGTGATCCAGGACGTCTGCCAGCGCTGCCCGGGCAGCTCCTCGCTCGCCGGAGTCATGAGCAGTGACATAGGTCCGCGATCAGGGGCGGTGATGTCGATGCTCGTGCCAGGTCCCGACCGCAGGCGCACCTCGGCGCGAGGGCTCAGCACCTCGACGTAGAGCGGCCGTTCCGGTGTGAGCTCGACCCTCAGCGGCATCACCAGGGCGCCTTCCGTCTCCGTGCCGAGGACGAAGACCCGTGCCATCAGCCCTGGGCCGGCGAACACGAGGGCCCGTGAGACGCCCTCGGGCAACGGCTGCCTGAGCTGCCAGAGGCCGGTGAAGGAGTCATCCAGGAGCTCGAGCACGACCGCACCCTCGCGCCTCTCGTCGAAGGCAGCGAGCGCGGCCGCGCGCACCTGCTCCGGGACCGTCACCAGACCTCCTCGGCTCGGGGATCACCCCTGCAGCCACAAGGACGTCAGTGGCTGTCATCATCAAAGACACTCGGCCCCGCCTCGGCAATACCGCGCATGGCTAGCAATCCTTGGAGTCGTTCCAGGCATCGCCCTCTGGTCGGCCCGATGCTGCCGATCGGCATGCCCATAGCGGCCGAAATCTCCTCGTACGAGGCGGGCGGGTCGAGCATGAGCAGATGGAGGAGCTGGCGGCACCGGGGGGACAGTCCGAGCAGCGCGCGCTGGACCTCGGCGTCGCGTTCGGCTCCGAGGAGCGCCGAGTCGAGCTCCTCGTCGTCCTGAGGTCGCAGGTCCGTCATCGGTGCGGTGTCCGCGACCGGAACCGTCTTCGACGCCCGGCCGATGACCCGCAGGCACTCCCGGCGCGCTGTCGTCGCGAGCCACGCCCCCACGCGGGTGGGGTCCTCGATGCTGTCGATGTGCTCCACGAGCCGCAGCCAGGTGGTCTGCGAGACGTCAGCCGCGTCACTGGCTCCAAGCCGGTGGTTGCGGGCGATGGTCCAGATCAGCCCTGTGTAGGCATCGACGAGCAACTCCCAGCTGTGCCGGTCTCCGTGTGCCGCTTTGCGCATCAGGGTCGCTGATGCATCGGCCGTCAGCCGCCCGCTCATGGCCTCACACCTGGTCCCGATGCGATGTCTCTTCTGCCACCCGACGAGCCTAGGAAGGGCGCACTCGCGACGGTATCCGTCCTGTGAACGACCTGAACGTACGCTGCGACGTGGGCGCTGTGACCAGGTGCGTGATTCATGGCAGATCCGATCGGAGCCGGGGCTTCAGCTGGGTCGTGGTGTCGCTGCGACTTCCCCGCAGCCAGGCGGCTGCCTGCACCGCGGAGTGCGCATCGATCTTGTGGAACAGCCGTTGTCGATGGGTGCGGACGGTGTTCGGTGAGAGGTGGAGCTGGGCGGCGATCTCGCGGTTGGTCTGGCCGGCAGCGACCAGGTCCAGGACCGTGCGCTCCCGGGGGGACAGGTCCAGGTCGTCGACCGCGAGCCGGGGCGAGGCGACCAGGCGCTGCATCACGCTGCCCAGCACATCGAAGGGCACCCACATGTCGCCTTCCACGACCACCGAGATGACGTGCAGCACCAGTTCCGGCATCGCCTCGGGCGGCAACCAGGCGGAGGCACCGGCGCGCAGCGCCGTGACCGTCTGGGTGACTGCGTCCGGCCCCTCGACGGCGCCCAGGCCGATGTAGAGCGCGCTGTCCGGGGCGTCGGCGCTGCCCCACAGCACGCCGGAAGGCACCGTGCTCTCGTCCGCCAGCAGGACGTGCAACCGGTCCAGAGCTCCGAGGGCGACCTGGCTGCTCGTCGCCACCTCGAGCGTGAGCCCCTGCGACAGCGCCTGCACAGCCGCGGCCGTCGCTTCGGCGACCAGCCGTTGGCGGTGCAGCACCATGCCGTGAATGCCGTCGAGAGCAAGCACCACCGTCAACCCTCGCTCAGCGACCACGTGGTTGCCGCGACAGCTTCCAGGCGGTTGCGCGCCGCGAGCTTGGCTCGCGCAGACTGGAGGTGCGAGCGCACCGTGTGGGTCGAGATCCTGAGCGTGCTCGCGATCTCGCCACTCGTCAGCCCGCGGGCGATGAGGTCGAGCACCTCCCGCTCGCGCTTCGTCACCCGGCCGCGGCTGGGGATCGCGCACCCGGGTGGTGGCGCTTGGCGCCGCGCGTCCCCCGCCTCGGCCAGGAGCTTGTCGAGGGAGCCGAGGGACACGCCCTTGTCCGCCACGCGGTGCGCTCCGGAACGCAACGCAGCGGTACGGATGCGGGGGGTCATGGCCGACGTGAGCAGCACGATCGCGGAGGCCGGGGAAGCCTCGCGGACAGCCGCCACCGCCGACATGCCGATGAGTGGATCGGGACTGAGCCGCAGTCCGAGCAGGCACACGTCGTAGCTGCATGCCGTCAGCGCGGACACGGCGTCGGGATGACGCGTGACAACACTGACCGTGTGCCCGCGGTCCCGCAGGTGAACGGCCAACGAGGCAGCCAGCATGGCATGGTCATCGCAGACGAGGACTCGCACGGTCACACCCCCAGCCGCGGCAGTCGAAGGGCTACGGCCTGCCCACCGGAGGGCCCGGCGCGCCGCGTGACCCGGCCGCCGTGGCGGCGAGCGACGTCGTGCACCACCGCTAGGCCGCGTGCTGAGCCACAGGTGGCCAGGCCACCCGAGCCGTCGTCCTCGACCTCGAGAAGCACATCGTCTTCCTCGTCCGCCACGGTCACCCGGACGGTCCCCTGCGGCGCCGTGCGACACGCGTTGTCGAGCAGGTTGACCAGGGCCCGTCGCACCTCGGTGGCGATGGCTTCCACAAGACCCTCGCTGGAGGCGTCGAGGTCGATGACTCCCGCGTAGAGGAGACGTGCGGTCTCTACCGCGTCGATGACGAGGGGACGCAGCGCCAGCTGCCGTGGTCGTGACGGCATCCGCGCCTCGCGCACGGTTGCGGTGAGTACTCGGACCTGTGCACGCAGTGCAGACTCCAGCGGGAGCGGGTCGCGATCACCGGCCAGCTGCGACACCAGGCACTCCATTACGGTCAGCTCCCGCTGCAGGTCCTGGCACAGCTCTCGCAGTCCCAGGACCCCGGCCTCAGCCAGCAGGTCGCCCTTGCTCAGCGCAAGCTGTTCGGCCTCGCCGCTGCGCGGTCGAGGCGGACCGGGACGCACGTCATCCTGCGGCGTGGTACGGGGAAAGGCCTCAAGAGGGAACTGGCTCATTGCACTCACTCCGCGCTCAACAGGAGATCGAGTCATCGCCGAGGACTGGAGCGAGGCTGAGACGGAATGCTTCCCTGCACACCGCTGATGCAGTCCACCGTACGGCGAATTCATCCCCGTGTCCGATGCTTGTCGTAGGACGTATCGGCTGAGTAAGGCATTTGCTCTTCTTCACATGACCACTGAGTCGAGTGAGGTGCCTACGACCACGGTGCGCCTCGACGAGCACGCTGTCGTGCTCCGCGTCCACGACTCCACCTGGCGTGGCGTGCGGGCACTTCTGCGCGCGGCCCCCCCGTGGACGGAGCACCCGGGGATCCTCCTCCGCGTGGACTTGCAAGAGGTCTCCATGCCGGCCGCCTCGGCGTTCTGGCTGGCCGCGCTCGCTTCGCTGGCGCGGATCGCGCGAGCTCGCAGGTGCCGCGTGGTCTTCGTCGGTCCGCCACGGGCGCTGGCCGAACCGTTGCTGAGGATGGGCCTCGAGGTCGACCAGGAGGTCGACCAGAACGTCTATGAGTCCTTGGGCCACCGGTTGCGGGGGTCGACCGCGGGTGGTGTTCCGAACTGACGTCCGTTGGGGGAAGCCGGGTCCGCCTGCCCACGTGGCCAGTCCTGGCCTGAGGCCGACGTGGGCCAGGGCCAGAGCGACCCTTGGCCGTAGTCGCAGCCGGCCTCCAAGGCCAGCGCGCTCTGCTCCGCTGTCTCGACGCCAGCCGCAGTGACGAGCAGGTCCAGTCCGTGGGCGAGCTCGCACACCGCGCGTGCCGTTGCGCGCGCGGCGCGGACGGTGGGTAGCTGCTGCGTGACGGTCGCGTGCAGCTTCACGTAGTCGAGCGGGAAGGCCCACAGCGTCGTCATGGCGGAGAGGTCTGATCCGAAGCCGTCGACCCCGACCCGCACGCCCCCGTGCCTCAGCGCGGCGAGTCGCTGCAGGGCATCTGGCGAGAGTCGGCGCAGCAGGTCCTCGCGCAGCTCGATGTGCAGCGACCCAGGGTCCTGCCCGTACTTCACCAGGTCGTCCAGGGCCTGGGCCGCCCACGTGTCGTCCTCGAGGTCGACGGTGGCCAGGTTCAGCTCCACGGGCATCGGCGGTGACTGACTGTGCTGGTCCGACATCGCCTGGTGCAGAACCTGCAGGTCCAGGGGCCCGATGAGCCGCTGCGACGTCGCGACCTCGAGGAAGGTCGACGGGCGCAGCACCTCGCCGCGCGGCCCGATCACTCGGAGCAGCGCCTCAGCGCCGATGTGCTGCCCGTCCTCGAGTCGCACCAGCGGCTGGTACTCGAGGTCGAGCGAGCGCCTCTGCAGGCTGTCCTGGAGCAGCGCCTCGAGGCGCTGGCGGGCGTCGAGGCGGTCCTGGTCTCGCACTCCCCAGAGCCGCCAGCGCCCGCGTCCCGCGGACTTCGCCTCGTACATCGCGACATCGGCTTGCCGCAGCAGCGTCTCGATCGTCTGGGTCGCATCCGAGGTGACGGTCAGGCCCACGCTCACCGAGCAGTCGAGCTCGGTCGCACCGGCGAAGAAGGTCGAGCGGCTGGCGGACACGATCCGCTTGGCCAGCCGCTCCGCGTCTGAGGGCTCGCGGAAGTCGTCGACGAGAACGGCGAACTCATCACCCCCCAGCCGAGCGAACGTGTCGACGGGACGGAGGAGCGAGCGCACCCGACGGGCCAGCTCGCGGAGGACCTCGTCCCCGGCCTGATGACCGATCGTGTCGTTGACCTGCTTGAGTCGATCGAGGTCGAGGAACAGCAGCCCCACCCAAACGGGTTCGCGGTCCAACCGCGCCAACGCGAGCTGGGCGTGGTCCAGCAGGACCGGGCGCGTGACCGCACCGGTCAGCGCGTCGCGCTGGCTCAGCACGACTTCCCGGACGGAGGTCGCTTGTCGTCCCGTTGCCTGGCGGAGGAACACGAACACCTCGCCCATGGCGCGCCCTTGGGAGTGGACCTGCACCTCGAACCAGGCAGGGGTGCCGTCCTGCTCCAGCAGGCGGACGTGCAGCAGCTCGGACCGCTGCGACGCCGCACTGCTCTGCAGTGCTGCACGCATCCGGTCCCTGTCCCCGGGATGCACGAGCTCGAGCAGCGACCGTCCGGCCAGCGTGCCCTCCTCGAGGCCCAGGGCCTCCCGGCAGGACGGCGACGCGAACACGCACAGCCACTCCGGGCCTTGAGCCACGACGCTGAAGGTCAGCAGGTCCGCATCGGGCTGGTTCATGAACCGGCTTGGCCGGCGGAGCGCTGAGGCAAGTGGCAAGGGGAGAAGCGGCAGGGGGAATGGTGCATGCATGGCCTCCTTGAGGACATGAGCCGGTCCGCCGGAACCTGATACCGGATTCGGTGCATCACGGGCACACCTCCCTGCTCTGTGAGACCGGCTCATTCCTCGTCCCACAGCCGTTTCATGGCGTTGAACAGCAAGGAGAGAACAGGTTGGTGCTCGAGCTCACGGAACAGGCACGGCAGATGATCGGACAGCTCCGGGTGCGGAGGGGCCAGCCAGATGCAGGCCTGCGGATCGCGCGGCGCGCGTCCGGTGTGGGTCTCTGGATGTCGCTGACCGAGGTGCCGGAGCCGGACGACGTCGTGATACGCGTTCATGACGCAGTGCTCTACCTCGACGAGGCCGCACGGCGGCGGCTCGGCGGCCAGGTTCTCGATGCCCGGTCGAACGCGCACGGCGCGGCGTTCTTCGTGAAGGGGAAGAGCCACACCGGCTCACCGGTCCGGCGGCTCGGGGCCTCTGCCTTGCGCCAGGACCACCGCCTCGAGACAGCTGTGCACTCCTAGTTTCTCGAACAGGTGCTGGATGTGGGACCGGACGGTGTTCACCGACATCCGGTGCCGGCGTGCGATTGCCGTCCTGCTCAGTCCGTCGACCAGGCCCGTAAGCACCTGTCGTTCGCGCGGGGTCAGACTCGCGAAGCTGGCCGCCACCCGCTCGTCGGCGGATCGTCGCAACGACTCCAGCACCTCGCCGAGCACGGCGTGCGGCATCCACCAGCCGCCGGCTGCCACTTCGCGGACGACGAGGGCCAGGTGCTCGAGCGAGTCCGTCCGGCAGGCCCACCCCCTTGCTCCTGCCCGGACCAGCGACGGCAGCTGTGGCGCGTCGTCACGGGTGCCCAGCAGCACCAGCACCTGGATCCCTGGACGGCACCGGTCCAGGAGTGAGAGGGCCTCGTGCTGGACTGCTCCGGAGGAGCCCAGGACGACCGTGCGGGCGGACTCCGCAGTGGCGCAGGGGGCGCGCAGCAGCTGCCAGGCGGTGGCGGACCCGACGGCCCAGGCATCGTCGCACCTGGACCCGAGTGCCATGGCCAGGCTCTCCGCGAAGAAGCGCTCGTCGTCGACCACCAGCACGTCCAGCACGTCGGGGGACGCCTCGGCAATGAGGTTCCCGACCGGGCGGTGTGCATCGCACACCAGCACCTGTCGCACCCCGACCTCCTCCGTCGTACCGACCGACCCCGCCACGATCAAAAGCCCGACCTCCAAGCAGAGCGCTCCGTGTCAGGCCTGATACCTGGGGCGGGTCGAGCCCGGACCGCGGACCCGAGCCCGCGGCTGTATCAGCCACGGTCGGGCGGTCTCGTAACAGGGCAGGGTGGTGACTGGGGCCGGATCCGCGTGAGAAGCGTCCGGCAGGTCGACCGCAGGTCCGGAGGCCGATGGCTTCCAAGGAGGCTTCGTGCGGGAAGGCGTGACGGTGATGGACGGCGACCACCGGTCGTGCCGTGGGGGCGGCGCATGAGGCGGGACGGTCGAGCTTCCGTCGCCTTGACGGACTTCGACTCTGCGGTCACGACCGAGCGGCTCGTCCACGGCCTCCGGCGGGCGGTGAGTGAGCTCGGCCGTCGCGGAGCCGTCGTCGCGGTGTCGGGCGGCATCGACTCCGCCGTCGTCGCCGCGCTGTGCGCCCGGGCTCTGGAACCTCGTCGAGTGCTCCTGCTCCGGTTGCCTGAGCAGGTCGACGGCAACCGCTCCTCGCTCCTGGGCCTGGAGCTGGCCGCTCGGCTCGGGACACCGACCCGGGAAGAGGCCATCGGACCGGTGCTGTCCGCCCTCGGCTGCTACAGCCAGCAGGACGAGGCCGTCCAGGCGGTCTTCCCGGACCACCAGCCGGGCTGGCCCTTCAAGCTCGTTCGGTCGCGACCGGGCCGCTCGCCCACGTACTTCTCCCTCGTCATCGAGCGCCCCGACGGCAGGCGTGAGTCGCGGCGGATGCCCACTGCCGCCTATCGCCTCCTGCTCAGCGCCACGAACGAGAAGCAGCGCGTCAGGACGTTGATCAGCTACACCTGGGCGGATCGCCTGCACGCCGTCGTCGCCGGCACGCCCAACCTGTTGGAGTTCGACCAGGGGTTCTTCGTCAAGGGCGGCGACGGGCTCTCTGACGTGAAGCCGATCGCGGGCATGTACAAGCAGCAGGTGTACGCACTCGGCCGGCACCTCCAGCTGCCGGCGGCGATCCTCGGGCGGCAGCCGACGACGGAGACGTTCTCGCTGCCCCAGTCGCAGGAGGAGTTCTACTTCGGGTACCCGCTGGAGCAGATGGACCTGCTGCTCTGGGGGGAGCGGCACGGCGTGCCGGTCGACGAGCTGGCCGCCCGCGGTCGGCTGTCCCGCGAGGAGGTCCTCGCCGGGTACGCCGAGGTGGTCCGCCGCCGGACCGCGACCGCCTACCTGCACGCAGCTCCGGTGCTGCTCGACGCCACGCAGCCGGTCTGATGTGCGGCATCGCCGGAGTGGTGCGGGGACTGCCCGGTCGGCCCGTCGAGACACCGGCGTTGCTCAGGATGGCTGCGGCGCTGCGACACCGAGGGCCCGACGGGTACGGCCTGGCGAGCGGCAGCGGGGTCGGCCTGGTCTCAGCTCGGCTGGCCATCGTCGACCTGGTGCAGGGCTGGCAGCCGATGAGGTCGTCGGCCGGCTCGGTCCTCGTCTACAACGGCGAGGTCTACAACCACGTGGAGCTGCGGCGGGAGCTGGAGCGCCAGGGCAAGCGGTTCGCGACGGGGACGGACACCGAGGTCGTGCACGCGATGCTCGATCGCGACGGCTTGGGAGCGCTGACAGCGCTGAACGGCCAGTTCGCGCTCGCTCTCTGGGAGCCGCGGGCCCGGCGACTGACCCTCGTTCGCGACCGGTTCGGCGTGCGCCCGCTGCACTACGCACTCCGTCCCGACGGCGACCTGGTCTTCGGCTCGGAGCCTGAGGCGCTGTTCGCCTCGGGCGAGGTCGAGGCAGCGCCCGACCCGCACGGCCTCGACGACGTCTTCACCACCTGGGGGCCCCGCCCGCCGCGGTCGGCCTTCCGCGGCGTGCAGCAGATCCCGCCTGGCGGCGTGCTGGTCTGGGAGCGGGGCGTGGTGGTGCACGAGGGCTGGTGGTGGCAGCCCGACGTCGGGCCGGACAGCGGCACGGCGGACCCGCACGACCTCGGTGACCTGCTGCGGAGCAGTGTCGCGCTGCGGCTGCGTGCCGACGTCAAGGTCGGCACCTACCTGTCCGGGGGCCTCGACTCCAGCCTGCTCACCGCACTCGCCCGGGAGGTCGCGGGTCCGGACCTGCAGACGTTCTCGATCGCTTTCGACTCGGCGGAGTATGACGAGAGCGCCGAGCAGAGACGGGTCGCGACGGCCCTCGGTACCCAGCACCACGTGCTCCAGATCGGCCCCGCCGACATCGCTGCAGGCTTCCGCGATGCGGTCCAGCACGCCGGCGCCCCGTTCGTGCGCACCGGCCCGGTGTGCATGGCGCAGCTGGCTGCCTTCGCCCGAGAGCACGGCATCACCGTCGTGGCCACCGGTGAGGGCGCCGACGAGCTCTTCTGGGGGTACGACCTGTTCAAGGAGGTCGTCGCTCGGCGGGCGTTCCTCAGCGATCCCGAGGACGGCTCCGCCTTCGACGACCTCTACCCGCACCTCGGGCACCGGGCCCGTGGTCCCGGCTGGCGGCACGCCTTCGCCGCAGCCGGCGCTGCGGACGACCCGCTGTTCTCGCACCAGGTCCGGATCCGGGCCACGAGCGCCGTGACGGCGCTGTACAGCAAGGACGTCGCCGCCGAGCTGGTCGGGAACTCGTCCGTCCAGCGGCTCCGCGGCTCCCTCCCGGTGCCCTTCGAGCACTGGACCGATCTCGAGCGCGCGACGTGGCTGGAGCTGCACACCCTGCTGGAGCCCTATCTGCTCGCCGCCCAGGGCGACCGCGCCGCCATGGCGCACGGGGTCGAGGGCCGCTACCCCTTCCTGGACCACCGGGTGTTCGAGTACGCCATGAGGCTGCCTCCCGTGCACAAGCTGCACGGGAACCGGGACAAGGCCGTGCTCCGTGACCTGGCCGCCGGGTTGGTGCCCCATGAGATCGCCAACCGGCGCAAGCAGCCCTACCGCGTCCCCGAGGTGGCCCCGTTCTTCGCGAAGGGCGCACCGGACTGGGTCGAGGACTGCCTGACGCCGGACTCGTTGCGGGCCGCCGGCATCTTCGACCCGGACCGGGTCTCGGCCCTGCTGGGTCGGTGCAGGGAGGGTCGTGCCGTCGGTCAGCGCGAGGCGATGGCCTTCGTCGGGGTGCTGTCCACCCAGGTGTGGTCGGAGCACTACCTCGGGGCGAGCGCGTCCCGGCACGCGCAGGAGACCAGCCGGCCGAGGGTGTTCCTCGCGCTGGACGACGAGAGGGTGGAGGCCACGGGATGACGACCATCGATCCGGCTGTCGGTGTGCGCGAGCAGATGAGGGCGTTCGTCCGGGACAGCTTCCTGTACCTGCGCCCCGAGCTCGAGCTGCACGACGGCGACGACCTCCTGGCGCTCGGCGTCATCGACTCGCTGGGGTTCGTCGAGCTCGTCGAGCAGGTGGAGAAGCGACTCGGCTGCCGGGTGCGCGAGGCCGACATCACCGAGGAGAACTTCGGCTCGATCGACGCGATGGTCGCCTACGTGAGCGCCCGGGGAGGGGGCTGATGCCGGCCTCCGTCAAGGAGGACCTGATCGCCGGCGCAGCGACCTGGCCCGGCCGCGTGGCCGTCGCGGACAGCCGGCGTCGCATCACCTACGCCGAGCTGTGGCGATGCGCCGCGGGCTTGGCGGCCGGCCTGGCCAGCTGTGGTGTCCGACGTGGGGACCGGGTGGCCATCGTCATGCGCAACAGCGTGGAGTGCGCGATCGCGGTCTACGGCACGGTCGTCGCCGGTGGTTGCTTCGTGGTCCTCGACGTCACGACGCCCGAGCACCGGCTGGCGGCACTGCTGGCGAAGACGGGCGCGAAGGCGGTCGTGTGCGACGAGTCGGCGGTGGGGCGAGTGCGCGCCGCGGCCGCTGGGGTGGATCACCTAGCCGTCGTCGTCAACGGGACTCCTGGCTCGGCGGAACGGTCAATGGCCGAGCTGGTGGAGGGACAGCCGTTCGGCGGTCCCTCGGTGATCAGCACAGACCTTGCCGCGATCGTGTTCACGTCCGGCTCGACGGGGGAGCCGCGCGGGGCGACCTTCCTGCACCGCAACCTGGCGTTCGTGACGTCCTCGGTCCTCGGCTACCTTCCGCTGTCCCAGGCGGACCGGACCCTGTCGGTGCTGCCGCTGTCCCACACCTACGGGCTGTCACAGCTGCTGATGTCGGTCCGGCTCGGCGCGGCCCTCCACCTCCGGCCGGGCGCCGGTCCGATCGGCAGCCTGCTGCGCGACTTGCGGCAACAGGCCATCACGGTCCTGCCGGGCGTGCCCACCTTGTGGCAGCTGTTCCGGCCGTCGGAGGAAGCGGTGGACCCTCTCCCCGATGTCCGGGTGCTCACCAATGCGGGAGCGGCTCTGCCGGTCAGCCGGGTGAACGACCTGTGCGGGGTCTTCCCGAGCGCGACCCTCTACGCGATGTACGGGCAGACAGAGTGCGGCCGCATCAGCTTCCTTCCTCCCGACCTGCTTGCGAGCCGGCCGGACTCGGTCGGGGTCGCCATCCCCGGCACCCAGGTGTGGCTCGAGGACGAGCTGGGACGAGAGCCGCCGACGGGCGAGCTGGGGGAGCTCGTCGTGCGCGGTGACCACGTCATGCAGGGCTACTGGGCCGACCCGGAGGCGACGGCCGGCAAGCTCGTGGCCGGGACGTGGCCTGGCGACCGGCGGCTGCGCACCAGTGACCTGTTCCGTCGCGACCGGGACGGCTTCCTGTACTTCGTCGCCCGGCAGGACGACGTGATCACGACCGGTGGCGAGAAGGTGGCGCCGCTCGAGGTCGAGCGGGTCCTCTGCGAGGCCGCCGGCGTCGCAGAGGCGGTCGTGGTCGGCGCGACGGACGCCGTCCTCGGCCAGGTGGTCGTGGCGCACCTCGTCCCGGGTCCCGGCGTGGAACTGGACCTGCACGCCCTGCGGCGGCACTGCCGGGACCGGCTCGAGGTGAGCAAGGTTCCTCGGTCCCTTGTCGTGCACCAAGCGCTGCCTCGGCTGTCGAGCGGCAAGGTCGATCGGGTCCGGTTGGTGGACGTCGACAGTCACGTCGCCGTCCCGACTGCCTGACGCCCGACCGGCGTCCTCAGCCGCTCGCCGTGCAGGACCGGAGGTTGATCGGGCCGGGCGCAGCGAGCGCCGGTGGCCGCGCCAGGGCCGGGTGCTTGAGGTCGAGGAAGTCGCGCAGGTCGTGGGCGTTGGCGTCTCGGTACGTCAGCGCCGGCAGGTTCCAGGTTCGCTCGATCTCCGCGAGCACGGACGTGTGGTCGTGCACGACGTCGGTGACGGTGTGCGGGCGGGACCAGGGCGACACGACGACAGCCGGCACTCGCACACCCAGCTGGTCGTAGCCGCCCGGGTAGTCGCCCTTCGACAGGGCCGGCTTGATCGAGTCGGGGGCCGGCGCCCTTGGCGACGGCACGTGGTCGTAGAACCCGCCGTGCTCGTCGTACAGCCAGATCAGCAGAGTGCTGCTCCAGTCCGGGCTCGAGGTGACAGCGTGGACGACGCGAGAGACGAAGGACTCACCGATGCGGACGTCGTCGCCCTCCTCGTTGCTGCCGGTGGCCTTGAGCCGGGCATCGTCGTCCTGCACCGCGGTCGGGGTCTTGCTCGTGACCGGGTCGAGCGGTCCGAGGGCCTCTCCGGCCACACCCAGGCCGCTGTCTACGTAGGACACCGCCGGCAGCCGGCCGAGCTTCGCATCGACGTAGAAGTTCGCCATCTGGCGCATGTTCTGCGGGTGCGTCTTGACGTTGCTGCCGACGATGCCGGTGTCGGGCGCGTCAGTCATGTAGTCGGCCCACGAGATGCCGTGCGCAGACAGCTCGTCCTGGATCGTGCCGCGCGCCGGCGGCGGGTCCAGCAGCGAGCCTGTGTCGGTGCTGATGTTGCCGTACGCCGTCCCGGCGTACAGGAAGCGGCGGTTGGGATACGTCTGCGCCGGCGCGGACGCGAACCAGCGGTTCGCCAGGGTGTAGGAGCTCGCGAGCGAGTAGTAGAAGGGCAGGTCGGCCTGCGTGTAGTAGCTCATCGAGTTCCGGGACAGGTTGGCGAACCCGTCCATGCGGCCGTGGTCGATCTCCTCGTGTGTGCTGTTCCAGCTCTGACCGGCGCTGTCGCCAGGGCACATGCTCGTGCGGTGGAAGACGACCTGGCGGCCATGGCCTACAGGGTTGCTGTTGGTCGGGCGCCCGTGGCCGTCGAAGGTGAAGCCATCAGCGGCCGGTTGCCCGCTGCGGGGCAGCATGCCGAAGTACTCGTCGAACGAGTGGTTCTCCTGCATGACGATCACGACGTGCTGGATCGGCGTCGACGGGTCGTGGGTGCCGATCGGGCGACCTGGATACGGCAGGTGACCCGGGCCGTACCGGGCGGAGCTGGCCACAGAGGCGGTGTGGCTGGTCGCGGCGACCGCGGGGCCGGCCAGGGCGGAGCAGGTCAGGGTGAGGACGGCGAGCAGGCGGGGGGCGCGCATGCGTCAGTGTTCTGCGCAGACGGCCCGACTCCTGGTGACGGGAGGATGAACATCCGCGCCTTCCCTGAGGCTGCTGGGGGGTGGACAATCGCGCCATGGATGATGACCTGCACCGGCGCATCGACGAGCTCGTCGCGGAGGAGCGCACCCTCCGCACCGCAGGTCACGAGGTGACCGACGAGGATCGCGCCCGGCTGGCTGCGCTGGAGGTGTCGCTCGACCGGGTCTGGGACCTGCTGCGGCAGCGTCAGGCCCGGCGGGACGCGGGCATCGACCCGTCGCAGGCCGAGGAGCGGTCCGCCAACACGGTCGAGGGCTACCTGGGCTGACGGCGGGCCGTGCGTCTGGCAGCTACTTCACGAAGCGGCGCACGAAGTCCAGCGCCGTGTCGGCGACCTTGCGCCAGCCGTGGTCGATGGTCAGGGAGTGGCCGCGGTCAGGGATCTCGACGAACTCCGTGACGTCGCTGTTGTGCTGCTGCTTCTTGAAGGATGCCTCGGCGATCGCGCGTGGGACGGTGTGGTCCTTCTCGCCGGAGATGATCAGGAGCGGACCGCGCGCCGGGTTCGTGGTGTCGACCTTGGCCTCGGACCACGGGTTGAGGTTGGCCGCGGCGGCCTGGAAGAGCGGCTCGCCGGAGGCCGGCACGGCGAACTCCTCGTACAGCTGCTTCGCCTCGTCCTCGGGCACGGCGTTCGTGAACGCGTAGCGGAACTGCTCGTAGGTCAGCGGTACGGCGCGGTGCCGGTTGGCCGGGTTGCCGAGCACCGGCTTGGCGGAGCGGAGCGCGGAGATCGGGAGCGGCAGGACCCCGCGGAACGGCGCCGGATCGATGGCGACGGAGGCTGCCGAGCGACCCCGGCCGGCGACGATCTGGGTGAGCAGCCCGCCAAAGGAGTGACCGATGACTGCGGGTCGGAGAGCGAGCTTGTCGATGACCGCCACGAAGTGGTCGGCGACCTGGCCGATGGACTTGCCGGCGAAGACCTCCGGGTGGGCGTTGGCTTCGGTGACGGTCGCCGGGTCGTCCGGCCACCCGGGCAGGATGGGGGCGTAGCCCTCCGCTTCGAACACCTCGGCCCAGCGGTCCCAGCTGCTCGGCAGCAGCCACAGGCCGTGGATGAAGACCACGGGTTGGCGCCCGCCGGCGTTGATGCGCTCGATGTCCGCTTCGAGGGCCGCGGGAAGGGCGACTGGCTGGTCGGGCATGGCTTCTCCAGGTAGTTGAGAAAGGGCCGCTGCGCACCTCCGCCGACGCTCGCACCGGGCCGTTCCAGAGGCAAGGGTTCCGGGCGGCAAGATCGGCCCGTCTTCACGTCACCTCATGGTCACCCTGCGTTCACGCTCGCGGTGACCAGGCTTACTCGAAGCGACGGGAGGAAGGCCGCGCGTGGCGGCGAATCACGTGTCATGCGCTCTCCCGTCGCCCTGCTGTCGGGCCTGGTCCTCGCCGCCGGCCTGCTCCTCGCCCCGCACGCCGCAGCCGCCGTCCCCGGGCTGGAAGGCGTTCCGCACTTCGATCACATCGTGGTGCTGACGGAGGAGAACGAGGCCGCGGCGACGACCTTCGCTGCGGACAGCCCCGCGAAGTACCTGAAGTCACTGCGCAGCAAGGGCGTCTTCCTGGCGAGCTACTACGGCACCGGGCACGCCAGCCTCGACAACTACATCGCCATGGTCAGCGGCCAGCCCCCGCAGCCGGCCACGATGAGCGACTGCCTCGCGCTCAGCCTCTGGTCCTGCGTGCAGCCACAGGGCCTGCAGGCAGGCGGCCGCAACCTCGCGGACCAGCTCGAGGAGGCCAAGCTGTCGTGGCGGTCCTACCAGGACGGCACCACAACACCCTGCTTCCACGCGAAGTACGCCGCCGGAGACGTCGCCCCCGACCCGTACCAGGGCAACAGCACGACCGGGGCCAAGAACTACGCCGACCGGCACAACCCGTTCCTCTACTTCCCGAACGTGATCGGCAACCAGGCCCGTTGCAACGCTCACCAGCGACCCTTCACCGACCTGGCGAGGGACCTGGCGCGTGGGTCACTGCCGGCCTTCTCCTTCATCACGCCAGACACCTGCAACGACGGTCACGACAACCCGTGCGCCGGCAAGAAGGTCGGCGGCCTCACGACGGTGGACAGCTTCCTGAAGGCCAACGTCCCCGCGCTGCTGCGCTACCTCGCGGCCCACAACGGACTGCTCGTCATCAACTTCGACGAGGGCGGCACGCCGTCGAGCCCACAGGACGCCGTCGCCAACTCCGCCGAGTACAGCTGCCCCAGCTGCGCCGGCCTGGGGATCGGTGGCCGCACCGGCGCGATCCTCGTGTCCCCGCGGCTCCGTCAGGGCCTGACGGTCACGACCGGGTACGACCACTACAGCCTGCTCCGCACGATCGAGGACAGCTTCGGCATCAGCGAGCACCTCGGCGAGGCCGGCCGGGCCACCGCCATGACGGACGCGTTCCGCGGCAGCCGATGACCTGACCGGGTCCGCGGATCACCAGGCGTCGACTGTCTCCCGCTCGCTGCTGGCGAGCTGGAACGGCACGGACGTCACCATGACGCCCGGCTTGTAGAGCAGCCGGCCCTTCAGGCGCAGGGCGCTCTGGTTGTGCAGCAGCTGCTCCCACCAGCGCCCGACGACGTACTCCGGGATGTAGACCGTGACGATGTCGCGCGGTGACTCGCAGCGGAGCCGATCGACGTACTCGACCACCGGCCGGGTGATCTCCCGGAACGGCGAGGCGAGCACCGTCAACGGCACCCCGATGCCGCGCTGGTCCCACTCCCTCACGAGCTCCTCGGTCTCCTGCTCGTCGACGGCGACGGTCAGCGCTGTCAGGTCGTGTGGCCGGGTCGCCTTGGCGTACGCCATCGCGCGGAGGGTCGGCGCGTGCAGCTTGGACACCAGCACGACGGCGTGGATCCGGCTGGGCAGAGCGACGCCGCCCGGCGCCGGCCTGACCTCGTGCGACACCGCGTCGTAGTGCTTGCGGATGCCGAGCATGACGAAGTAGAGGACGACCATCGCCGAGATGGCGAGGTAGGCACCGGCGAGGAACTTGTACCGGACGACGATCACCAGGACCAGCCCCGTCACGACCGCCCCCGTCGCGTTGATGGTCTGCGACCGTCGGATCCGTCGACGCTGGTCGGCATCCGTCGTCCGCCCGAGCTCGCTCCGCCAGTGCCTGACCATGCCCCACTGCGACAGCGTGAACGACGTGAAGACACCGACGATGTAGAGCTGGATGAGCTTCTCGATGTTGGCGTCGAACCCGATGATGAGCACGATCGAGATGCCGGCCAGCAGGACGATGCCGTTGCTGTAGGCCAACCGGTCACCGCGGTTGTGCAGCTGCCGGGGCAGGAACCGGTCGCG
>JAOPVZ010000095.1 GCA_025965935.1 Frankiales bacterium
GTGGAGATGTGCGCCGACCGGACGTCGAGGTGGTGGCCGGCCAGCACCGCGCAGATGCGGTGCAAGACCCCCAGCTCGTCCGGGGCGCGGACCTCGACGACCGTCGACGTCTCCGACGCGTCGTCGAGGAGGTGCACCGTCGAGGGCGCGACGGGTACGACGGGACGCGGGTAGGCGGCCTCGCGCGCCGCCAGCTTCTCCTCCAGCGGCAGAGACCCGTCCAAGGCGTGCCGCAGGTCGCTGAGCACCACCGTCCAGTCGGGCATCGACCCGAACCGCGGCGAGACCCGGAACACCGTCACGGCGGTGCTGCCGCGGGAGAACACCGACGCGGCCCGGACGTCGAGCCGGTGCAGCGCGAGGACGCCGGCCGTGAGCGACAGCAGGCCCTCCCGGTCAGGTGCGATGACAGTCACGAGCTCGCCGTCGAGGTGCAGCGCGAGCGCGCCCTTCGCGACGAGCTCCTCCTGCTCGGCGGTGAGCGCGGCGGGCGGCGGCACCGGCTGCCCAGCGAGCAGCGCTGAGGCGCGGCCGACGAGGTCGGCGATCAGGTGGCCCTTCCACGCGCTCCACGCCGCCGGACCGGTGGCCGCGGAGTCGGCCTGGGTGAGCGCGTGCAGCAGCTCGAGCACCTCGAGCGAGCCGACAGCGTCCGCGACGCCGCGGGCGGTCGCCGGGTCGTTGAGATCGCGACGGGTGGCGACGTCGGGCAGCAGCAGGTGGTGGCGCACCATCGCCACCAGCACGTCCGCGTCGCCGGGGCTGAGGCCCAGCCGGGGAGCGATGTCGGCGACCAGCCGCATGCCCACTTCTGTGTGGTCACCCGGCAGGCCCTTGCCGATGTCGTGCAGCAGCGCGCCGAGGAGCAGCAGGTCGGGGCGTCCCACCCGTCGGGTCAAGGCGGCCGCGGCGGCCGCCGCCTCCACGAGGTGCCGGTCGACCGTGAAGCGGTGGTAGCTGTTGCGCTGCGGCTTGCTGCGCACCCACTCCCACTCCGGCAGCAGCCGCGTCAGCAGACCGGCCTGGTCGAGCGCCTCGAAGACCGGCACCGCCCCGGCTCCTGCCGCGAGCAGCCCGACGAACGCGTCGAGCGCCGGTGTCGGCCACGGCTCAGGCAGCGGCGGGCAGGACTCCAGCCGGGTCAGCGTGATCGGCGCGATGGGCAGCTGGGCCCGCGCAGCCGCCTCGGCGACGCGCAGCACGAGCACGGCGTCCTCGGACGGGGTCGCGTCGCGGGCCAGCACCACCTCGCCGTCCTGCTCCACGACGTCGTCCGCCAACGGCCGGCGGGTGGGGCCGGCAGGTCCGCGCAGGCCGAGCATCCGGCGCTTCGGTGCCGATCCGACCACGCGCCGCCAGGTGGTGTCGCTCGCGTAGGAGATCGTCCGGGCGGCCGCGCTCACCCTGGCCATCAGCTCGTCGGCGTCCCCGTCGCGAAGTGCGGCCGCGACCCCGTCCTGCTCCTGCATGAGCAGCTTGTCGACGACCCGCCGACCAGCACGGCCGGTACGGCGGTGCAGCTCGCCCCTGACGTCGAGCAGCAGCTCGTAGGCAGCCCGGACCTCGGCCGTCGGCGGGTCGGCGACCTGGGCGATCGCCACGGCGTGCAGGGCATGCACGTCGCGGAGCCCGCCGCGGGCCTCCTTCAGGTCCGGCTCGAGCAGGAAGGCCACCTCGCCGTACTGGTGGGCGCGCTGCTCCACGAGCTCGCGCAGCTCCGGCAGCCGCTTCGACGCCCCGGCCCGCCAGGCAGCGCGGGTCGCAGAGATCAGTCGCCGGGCGAGGTCGGGGTCACCGGCGACGTACCGCGCGTCGAGCAGCCCGAGCGCGGCCTTCAGGTCGTCCCCGGCGACCGCGGTGGCTTCGGCCACGGTCCGCACCGAGTGGTCGAGGCCGACCCCGCTGTCCCAGACCGGGTACCAGACGCTGTCGGCGACGCCCGCGACGTCGGAGCGGCCCTCGTGGACCAGCACCAGGTCGAGGTCGCTGCCCGGGGTGGGGTCCTGCCGGCCCAGGGCGCCGACGGCGACCAGGGCCACCCCGGGTCCAGGGTCGCCGAGGAGCTCCACGAGCCAGCCGTCGTACAAGGCGGTGAGAGCCGCGCGCAGCGGCGCGCCCACGAGCTCGGTCCGACCCAGCAGTCGTTCCCGGTCTGCCTTGATCTGCACTGGCGCATCCTCCCTGACGCATGCGGGAGGGCCGTGCGCGACCTGCGCACGGCCCTCCCGATGCCTTGCCTACAGCGCTTCCGCGCCCCGCTCGCCGGTGCGGACGCGGATGACGTCGTCGACCGGGGTGACCCACACCTTGCCGTCACCGATGGACCCGGTGCTGGCGGCTGCGACGATCGCGTCCAGGACGCGGGCGGCGTCGGCGTCGTCCACCACGACCTCGATGCGCATTTTCGGCACGAAGTCGACCGTGTACTCGGCCCCGCGGTAGACCTCGGTGTGGCCGCGCTGGCGACCGAAGCCCTGCACCTCGCTCACCGTCATGCCTTGGACGCCGGCCGCCTCCAGTGCGGTCTTGACGTCCTCCAGCTTGAACGGCTTGAGGATCGCCGTCACCAGCTTCACAGGGCTTCCACCCCTCTCTCCCCGGTCCGGACCCGGACGACGTCGTCGACCGGAACGCTCCAGACCTTGCCATCACCGATCTCGCCCGTCTGCGCCGCCTTGGCGATGACGTCCACGACGTCATCCGCGTCGGCGTCGTCGACGAGGATCTCGACCTTGACCTTGGGCACGAAGCTGACCTCGTACTCGGCGCCGCGGTAGACCTCGGTGTGGCCGCGCTGGCGGCCGTGGCCCTGGACCTCGCTGACCGTCATGCCCTGCACCCCGAAGGTCTCCAGGGCCGTCTTGACGTCGTCGAGCTTGAAGGGCTTGAGGACTGCGGTCACCAGCCTCACGTGACGACCCGCTGGGGGGCGGCGGTCGTGGCGATCGAGGAGTGCGTCGAGCCCGTGCTGACGGGCGTGAACTCGTACGCCGTCTCCGCGTGCTCGGCCTGGTCGATGCCGATGATCTCGGCCTCCTCGCTGATGCGCAGGCCGATCGTGTACTTGATGAGCAGGGCGATGATGAGGGTCCCGACGAACGAGTAGCCCATCACCGCGAAGGCGGCCACGGCCTGCTTGCCGAGCTGCGAGGCGTCGCCGCCGTAGAAGATGCCGTCCACGAAGCCGTTGGTGGCCTTGGTGGCGAAGAAGCCGATCAGCAGGGTGCCGACGAGTCCCCCGACGAGGTGGACGCCGACGACGTCGAGCGAGTCGTCGAAGCCGAGCTTGTTCTTGATGCCCACGGCCATCGCGCAGATCATGCCGGCGATGCCACCCACCGCGATGGCACCCGAGGGGCTGACCGAGCCGCAGGCGGGGGTGATGGCGACGAGACCAGCGACGGCACCGGAGGCGGCTCCGAGGGTCGTGAAGTGCCCGTCGCGCAGCCGCTCGATGATCAGCCAGCCGCAGAGGGCCGCAGCGGTGGCGACCTGGGTGTTGACGAAGGCGATGCCGGCGAGGCCGTTCGCGACGAGCGCAGAGCCGGCATTGAAGCCGAACCAGCCGAACCACAGCATGCCCGTGCCGATCATGACGAGCGGCAGGTTGTGCGGCCGCATGGCCTCCTTGCGGAAGCCCTTGCGGATCCCGAGCACGAGGCAGAGCGCGAGGCCCGCGGCACCGGCGTTGATGTGGACCGCGGTACCACCGGCGAAGTCGAGAGCGCCGAGCTTCTGGACGATCCAGCCACCCGTGCCCTGCACGAAGCCGCTCGCGGCGCCGTTGGCCGCGACCTCGCCCTTCGCGCCGCTGAGCGGGACGCCGAAGGCGAACACCCAGTGCGCGACCGGGAAGTAGATGACCGTGATCCAGATGACGCTGAACACGATCCACGCGCTGAACTTCAGGCGGTCGGCGACGGCGCCGCTGATGAGCGCCAAG
Organism: Frankiales bacterium; assembly: GCA_025965935.1. Lineage (GTDB taxonomy): Bacteria > Actinomycetota > Actinomycetes > Mycobacteriales > SCTD01 > RYN-111. The sequence continues at coordinate 3,944 of JAOPVZ010000095.1, forward strand.
GTGATGATCGCGAACATCAGCTGGAAGGCGATGAACGCGTAGTCGTACAGGCTGTTCGTGATCGACGCCTGCGTCTCGTTGTGCAGGAACCGGATCGACAGGTTGCCGAACAGGCCGTGCGTCTTGTCCGGCGCGAAGGCGACCGAGTAGCCGTAGATCACCCAGAGGACCGACACGATCCCGATGGACGAGAAGCTCATCATGATCATGTTCAGGGTGCTCTTGGCGCGGGTCATACCGCCGTAGAAGAAGGCGAGACCGGGCGTCATGAGCAGGACCAGCGCGGAGCTGGCCAGGATCCAGGCGGTGTTCGCGTTGGTGATCGCGTCACCAGCGGTGGGGTCTGCGGCGAGATAGCCGATGGCGTGCGGACTCATGCTTCTCCTCGGTGCGGCCCGAGCGGGCCAAGGCG
>JAOPVZ010000119.1 GCA_025965935.1 Frankiales bacterium
TCAACGACATGAGGTGATCTTCGCTCAGCCACCGCACGCGGTGCTAGTGAGGTCTTCTCGAGAGGGCTCAGAGGTCGTGCGCGCGGCCGGTCCATCGCGGTCCGACCGCTTCCACCGTGGCAGTGCGGCTGTCGTCGTCGTGCCGCTCGAGCCGGATCTCCAGGTGGCTGTCGGAGAGCTGCTCGACCAGTCCCTCGCCCCACTCGACGACCACGACGGAGGAGTCGATCTCGGCGTCCAGGTCGAGGTCGTCCAGCTCGACCGGACCGGCGTCCCGCAGCCGGTAGGCGTCGACGTGCACGAGCGGCACCCGCCCCCCCGGGCCAGGGCGGTGGACGCGCGCGATCACGAACGTCGGGGACGTCACCCGTCCCTCGACCCCGAGACCCTCCCCGATGCCCTGGGTGAGAGCGGTCTTGCCCGCACCCAGCGGTCCCGACAGCACGACCAGGTCCCCCGGCTCCAGGGCCGCCGCCAGCCGCCGCCCGAAGGCCTTGGTGTCCGCCACCGTGCGCAGGACGGTCACGCCACCAGCCTCACCGCGAGCGCCAGGTCCTCGCGCAGCCGGGTCATGGCCTCCCCGCGCGGTCCGCCGCGCAGCGCGGCAGCGGGGTGGTACGTCGGAAGGACCCGCCTGCCTTCCACCTCGTGCACTCTGCCGCGCACCGCGCCGAGCGTCGTCCGGCCGAGGAACCAGGTGGCGGCCGACAGGCCGAGGGTGAGGACCAGCTCGGGCGACAGCTCGGCGAGCTGCCTGGTCGTCCACGGCCGGCAGTTCGCCGTCTCCGAACGGGTCGGGAGCCGGTTGCCGGGCGGCCGGCACTTCACCGTGTTGATCACCGCGACCCGGGCCCGCGGCAGCCCCACCTCGTCCAGGAGCTTGTCCAGCAGCTGTCCGCTGCGTCCCACGAACGGCGTACCGGTCTCGTCCTCCACGGCACCTGGCGCCTCGCCCACGACGACCAGCCGGGCATCTGGCGGCCCGCTGCCGACGACCACCTGCGTCCGCGTCGCGGCGAGCTCGGGGCAGCGGGTGCAGGCCCGCACCTCGTCAGCCAGCACGAGTCGCCGCCCGCGAGGCCCGGCGCGCCAGCGCCTGGAGGTGGAGCGTGACCAGCGGCGCCTTCTCGAGCTGCACCATGTGCCCGGCGCCCTCGACCACCACGAGCTGGGCCTCGGGCAGTTCGTCGGCGATCACCCGGCTGTGCGCCACCGGCGTGATGACGTCCTTGCTGCCGACCAGGACGAGGGTCTCGACGTCACGCAGCACGGACAGCGCCGCCAGCTTGTCGTGGGCCATGAAGGAGTCGTAGAACTCGGCGATCACGTCGACCGGGGTGTCGGCGGTCATCTTCTCCACGAACTCCACGAGCGACGGGCTGACGTCGTCCCCTCCGAACGCCGCGCGGCGGGTGGCCACGAACGCCAGGTCGGTGCCGAGGCGGCGGCCGCCCTCGAACAGCTGCGGCCGGCCGCGCATGCCGCGGGTGAGGTAGGGCAGTACCCGGCCGGTGAGGTGCTGCATCGCCGCCGGCAGCCCGAAGGTGACGGAGGCGAGCTTGCCGGTCGACGTGCCGATGAGCGCGACGCCGGTGATCCGGCTGCCGAACAGCTCGGGGCACTGGTCGGCCAGCGCCATGATCGTCATGCCGCCCATCGAGTGCCCGACGAGCACGACACGTCCCGTGGGGGCAGACGCCGCCAGGACGGAGCGCAGGTCGCGCCCGAGCTGGTCGATGGTGGCGTGCGCCGCGGCGCTGCGTCCGCTCTTGCCGTGCGAGCGCTGGTCCCAGAAGACCAGCTTGCCGACGCCTTCCTCGGCGAGCGCCAGCCGCTGGTAGTGCCAGACCGCGAGCTGCTGCGTGTAGCCGTGGCAGAACACGATGGTCAGGTCGGACCGCTCGGGTCCGACCTCCTCGACGTGCAGTGGCACGCCGTCGTCGGCGACCACCCGGCGCACCCGGTCAGCGGGCAGCCGGAAGAAGGCCTGGTCCCTTTCGGGGTCGGGCGCCAACCGGGACCGTCCGATCGCGTGCCGCTCGGCCGCGAGTCCGACCGCCGCGCCGAGCGCGACCGCACCGGCGATCGCTCCGACGACGCCGGCCTGGCGCCGGCGGCTCACAGGTCGCCCACGTAGGTCCGTGGGACCCGTGCCCCCACCCGGGACACGATCTCGTAGTCGATGGTGCCGGTCGCCTCCGCCCACTCGAGCGCCGAGGGGCCGCCCGGGCCGAACAGCACGACCTCGTCGCCGGGGAGCACGTCGTCGCCGCCGACGTCGAGCACCAGCTGATCCATGGCGACGGCGCCCGCGATCGGGTAGCGCTTGCCGTTGATCTGCAGGTGCGCCGCGTTGCTCGCGTTGCGCGGCACGCCGTCGGCGTACCCGATGGGCACCAGGGCGAGGGTCGTCTCGGCGGAGGTGGTGTACCGGTGCCGGTAGCTCACGCCCGACCCCGCGGGCACGCGCTTGACGAGGGCGACCTCGGCGCGCAGCTTCATCGCGGGCCGCAGCCCGAAGTCGCCGAAGGTCGGGGCTGGGACCAGGCCGTAGATCGCCGCGCCCGCCCGCACGAGGTCGTAGTGCGTGTCGGGATCGGTGAGCAGTGCGGCCGAGTTGGCCAGGTGCCGCACCTCGGGCTGCAGCACCTCGGCCGCCGCGAGAGCCTCGGTGAAGGCCGCCTTCTGCTCCTGGTTCGTAGAGTGCCGCGGGCCTGCGTCGCTGGACGCGAGGTGGCTCCAGACCCCGCTCACCTCGACCGTCCCGGCGGCTTGCGCCTTGCCTGCTGCCTCGACGAGGTCCGGCCAGTCCGCCGGAGTGCAGCCGCCGCGCGACAGGCCGGTGTCGGCTTTGAGCTGCACCCGGGCGATGCGCCCGGTCTGCTCGGCGGCTGCCACCACCCGGGCGAGCTCGGGGATGCTGTAGACGCCGAGGTCGACCTCTGCCGCGACGGCTGGGATGAGGTCCTCGACCGGCGAGTAGAGCCACGCCAGCACGCGCTCCGAGAGCCCGGCTGCACGCAGCGCCAGCGCCTCCTCGAGGAACGCGACACCGAACCACGTGGCGCCGCCGGCGCTGGCAGCGCGGGCGGCCGGCACCAGGCCGTGCCCGTAGCCGTCGGCCTTCACCACCGCCATCACCTGGGCGTCGCCGACCCGACGCCGCAGGTCCGCGACGTTGTCGCGGATCGCGTCGAGGTCCACGACGGCAGCCGATCTCACGGCGCTCAGTCTCGCAGCAACGCTTCGCGGACGGCTGCAGGCCATGCCTCCAGCACCAGCCCGGCGCTGGTGGTCACGCCGCCGGTCGACAGGGCAGCCGCCCGGCCGTGCAGGAAGGCGCCGACGCTGGCCGCGTCGAAAACGTCCAGCCCGCGGGCGAGCAGCGCCCCGATCCCCCCGGCGAGCACGTCCCCGGTCCCAGCCGTTGCGAGCAGCGGGGATCCCGTGGTGTTGACCCGAGCCGGACCCGTCGGGCCGACCACGACGGTGGCGTCGCCCTTGAGGAGCACGTGCACACCGAGGTCCTCCGCGAGCCGCCGGGCGGCGCCGATCCGGTCGGGCCCGACCGGCTGTCCGAACCGCTCGTACTCGCGGTCGTGCGGGGTCAGGAGCGTCGCTGCCGATCGGTCACGCAGCAGCCGCTGGTGCTCAGCGCAGATGGTCAGCGCGTCCGCGTCCACGACCACGGGTACGTCCTGGGCCAGGACGTGCTCGACCGCCCCGACCGAGTCGGTGCCGATGCCCGGCCCGACCACCCACGCCTGGACCCGACCCGCGCTCTCGAGGTCGTCGGTGACGACCGCCTCCGGCCAGTGGTCCCGGACGCGCTCGGCCGCCGTCCCGGCGTACCGGACCATGCCCGCGCCCGCCCGGATCGCGGCCCCCACGCAGAGCAGGGCAGCACCCGAGTACGACGTCGAACCGGCCGCGACCCCGACGACCCCACGGGTGTACTTGTCGGAGACCCGCGCGTCCGACGGCAGCCACGCGCGCACGCCGGTCAGCGCCTCGACCGGCGCCTCCGACAGGTCCAGCCCGATGTCGACGACGACCAGCTCGCCGACGTGGTCCCGGGCGATCAGCAGGCCGGGCTTGGCAGTCCCGAACGTGACCGTCACGTCGGCGCGGACCGCTCCGTCGTGCACCTGCCCGGTGTCGGCGTCGACCCCGCTCGGCACGTCCACGGCCACGACCAGCGGTACGGCGGTGAGCGGCGGCACCGGGGAGCGCAGCGGTCCGCGACCGCCGATGCCGACGAGCCCGTCGAGCACCGCTTCCGCGCCGTCGAGCGCGTCCTCCGTGCCGACCCGGCCCCCGGCACGCAGGAACCCCTCGAGCGCGTCCTGCACGGGCGCGGCGGCCAGGACCGCCACGACGGACGCGCCACGACGGGCCAGCCAGGCACCGGCCCACAGGGCGTCCGCCCCGTTGTTGCCGGTGCCCACCAGCAGCACCACCCGGGCGCCGTAGAGGAACGGCAGCCGACGGGCGACCTCGACAGCGAGGGCGGTCGACGCCCGCGCCATGAGCGGGGCGCCCGCCTTGAGCAGCGGCTCCTCCGCGGCGCGCACCTGCGCCACGGTGTGCGCCCGGATCATGTCTCGGCCACCACGAAGGCCGTGGCGATGCCGCCGTCGTGGGACATCGACAGGTGCCAGCTCGCAACGCCGAGGGCGTCCGCAGCCTGCTTCGCCGATCCTGTGACGACGAGCCGCGGCTTTCCGCTGTCCTCGCTCACGACCTCGGCGTCGGTCCACGGCAGCCCTGGTGCGCCGAGCACCTTGGCCACCGCCTCCTTCGCGGCGAAGCGGGCGGCGAGCGACTCGGTGCGCGTCTGCTGCTGCTCGCCCGACGTGAAGATTCGGTCCCGCAGCGACGGTGTGCGCTCGAGCGCAGCGGCGAGACGGGCCACGTCGACCACGTCCACGCCGATCCCGACGATCATCGCGTCATCTTGGCACAACCATGACATCGCCTGGCACGTAAGGGTTTTGTCGCGCCCGAGAACTTTGGTGCATGCCCGGGGGGAGCTCCTTGCCGGCAGCCTTCACGTTGCGGCGGCGAGCGCCAGTGATGGCCGCCCTCCCGCGGTGACCATCTCGACCTCGGCCACGCCGTCACGGTCCTCCCTCGACCCCATCGGTTGCCAGCTCGGCGGATCCTGCACGACTGGTTGCGAGCTGAGCGTCAGCGCGATCGGTTCCAACCGATCCGGGTGGGGCGGTGGGGGTGGGGAGGTGCCGCGACGTGCCGTGGGGGCAGTCCAGCGGCGAGTGGTCAGCTGCTACTCGACGGTGACGCTCTTGGCGAGGTTGCGCGGCTGGTCGATATCGAGACCGCGGGCCAGCGCGATCTCGGCCGACAGCACCTGCATCGGGACGATGGTGAGGAGCGGGGTGAGGAGCGACTTGGTGTCCGGGATGCGGATGATCGTGTCGGCGTAGGGCGTGATCGACTCATCGCCGTCGGTCGCGATGACGATGGTGCGGGCCCCGCGGGCGCGGACCTCCTGCACGTTGTTGACGAGCTTCGCCTGCAGTGCGTGCCGCGGCGCGAGGACCACTACCGGCGTGCCCTCCTCGACCAGCGCGATCGGGCCGTGCTTGATCTCGCCGGCCGGGAAGCCCTCAGCACCGATGTAGGCGAGCTCCTTGAGCTTGAGCGCCCCCTCGAGCGCCATCGGGTAGCCGACGTGCCGGCCGAGGAATAGCACGCGCTCCTCGTCCCGCAGCTCGCGGGCGAGCTTGCGGACCGGGCCCATCCGGTCGAGGACCTCCTGGACGAGGTCGGGGATCTCATGGAGGTCGGCCAGGTGCGCGCGCACCTCGTCGGCGTCGCGGGTACCGCGGACCTGCGCGAGGTAGAGGCCCACGAGGTACATGGCGGTGATCTGCGTCATGACGGCCTTGGTCGACGCGACCGCGACCTCGGGACCGCCGCGGGTGTAGAGCGCGGCGTCGCTCTCACGGCTGATGGTGGAGCCGACGGTGTTGGTGACGGCCAGCACCTTGGCCCGCTGCGACCGGGCGTGACGGACGGCCTCGAGGGTGTCTGCGGTCTCGCCGGACTGGGACACGGCGATCACCAGCGTGTTCCGCCCGACCACGGGGTCGCGGTAGCGGAACTCGCTGGCCATCTCGACCTGAACGGGCAGCCGGCACCAGCGCTCGATGGCGTACTTGCCGACCAGCCCCGAGTGGTAGGAAGACCCGCAGGCGACGATGATGACCTGCTCGATGTCGCGGACGTCCTCATCGCTCATCGACAGCTCGTCGAGGTGCAGCAGCCCGTCCTCCTGCATCCGGCCGCCGAGCGTCTCGCGGACCGCCGCGGGCTGCTCCTCGATCTCCTTGAGCATGAAGAACTCGTGGCCGCCCTTCTCGGCAGCGGCGGTGTCCCAGTCGACGTGGTACGTCTCGCCCTCGACAGCCTGACCGTCCAGGTCGGTGACCACGACTCCGCCGCGACGGAGCTCCACGACCTGGTCCTGGTCGACGGCTCTGGCCTCGCGAGTGTGCGCGATGAAGGCCGTGACGTCGGAGCCGACGAAGTTCTCGCCCTCGCCGAGCCCGATCACCAGCGGCAGGTTGCGTCGCGCAGCGACGACCAGGTCGGGCTCGTCCTGGTGCGCCACGACGAGGACGAAGGAGCCCTCGAGGTCCTTGCAGATGGAGCGCACCGTGGCGGCCAGGTCCCCGTCGTACCGCTCCTCGACCAGGTGCGCGACCACCTCGGTGTCGGTGTCGGACGTGCGGTGGTGACCCCGCTGCTCCAGACCGCGCACCAGGACCTCGAAGTTCTCGATGGTGCCGTTGTGGACTACCGCCACCTTGCCGGCGCAGTCGACGTGCGGGTGGGCGTTGCGGTCGGTCGGCGGGCCGTGCGTCGCCCATCGGGTGTGGCCGATGCCGAGGGTGCCGCGCAGCGAGAGGTCGGCGATCTCCTTCTCCAGGTTGGAGAGCTTGCCCGCCTTGCGCTCGACCCGCAGCGCCGACCCCGCGTCCAGGATCGCCACACCGGCGCTGTCGTACCCCCGGTACTCGAGGCGCCTCAGGCCGCCGAGCACGACGTCGAGGGCCTGCTGCTCACCGACGTAGCCCACGATCCCGCACATGGGACCAGGCTAGTCCTGGGTGGCTAGTCCCGGGGTGAGTCCAGGGTGCGCTGCTGGTTCGCGGCCTGGTTCGCGATGGCCCGGCGCAGGTCGTCGCGGCACTCGAGCACGAGGCGGCGGGCGGCGGGCACCAGGTCGTCGCGCTGGAGCAGCTGCCCGATCAGCGCGTGCACCTCAGGGTCGACCAGCGTGCTCGGGAACAGCCGCGACGTGAGCGATCCGGCCAGCACCGGGCTGACCGTCTCCCAGAGCCGCGGGACGAGCTGCACGTAGGGCTCGACGTACGGCCGCAGGAGGGCATCCTGGCCGTGCTGCCAGAAGCCGCTGCCCATCGCCCGGACCTGGGCGTTGGTGACCTGACCGGCAGCCAGCTGATCCCAGGTCCTGCTCTTGGAGTCGGCGTCCGGCAGGGCCGCCTGAGCGGCCTCGGCGTGCAGCTGGCCGCTGGCGGTGCGGTCCGCGGCGAGCTCGCGCTCGATGTCGGAGGAGTCCACCTGGCCGAGCGCTGCTGCTCGCCGGACCACGAGCCATCGCAGCTCGCTGTCGACGACCAGTCCGACGGGCACATCGGTGCCGCGCAACAGCCCCTGCAGGTGCCGGTCGTCGGTGGTCGCCTGGACGGCTGCGCGGGCGCGGACGAGCTGCAGGTCCGAGCCGGGGTGGATCGTGGACGCGGCCCAGTTGAAGCGTGCGAGCCGGGCGAGCAGCCCGGCCTGTTCCTCCGGGGGTGCGTAGAGCGCGGCAGCGGTGTGCGCCTGCCCGAGCAGCGTCTCGGCGAGGGCCGGGTCGTCCTCGCCGGCGATGGCGGCGAGCACCGCGCGCACGTGGTCGCGAGCCGGCAGCTCGCCGTCGCGCGTCGCGTCCCAGAGCGCGCCCCAGCACAGCGCGCGGGTGAGCGGGTCCTCCACCCGGGCCAGTCCCGTGAGCACGGTCTCGCGGGACCGGTCGTCGAAGCGCAGCTTGGCGAAGGTGAGGTCGCGGTCGTTGAGGATGACCAGGTCAGCCGGCGTGGCACCGGGCACCGGTGTCTCCACGCCCGAGACCTCCAGCGGGATCCGCTCGCGCAGCCGGACGTGACTGCCGTCGTCGTCGTACAGGCCGATCTCGACCACGTGGTCGCGCAAGGTGTCGCTGTCCTGGACCACGACGAGACCGCCGTCGTCCCAGCGCGGTCGGAGGGTCCCGACCCCGCTGGTCTCGAGCCAGGCCTGCGCCCACGACTGCAGCTCGCGACCACTCGCCACCTCGAGCTCGTGCAGCAGGTCAGCGAGGTCGGTGTTGCCGAAGGCGTACTTCGACAGGTACGCCCGCAGGCCGGTGAAGAAGGTCTCCTGCCCGACGAAGGCGACCAGCTGGCGGAGCACCGAGGCGCCCTTGGCGTAGGAGATGCCGTCGAAGTTGAGCAGGGCGGCGCGGTTGTCGGTGACCTCACCGGCGACCGGGTGGGTGGTCGGCAGCTGGTCGGCGCGGTAGCCCCACGCCTTGCGGCCCAGGCAGAACTCCGCCCAGGCACCGCTGAAGCGGGTCCCCTCGTCCGTCGTGTGCAGGCCCATGAACTCCGCGAACGACTCGTTGAGCCAGATCCCGTCCCACCACCGCATCGTCACGAGGTCGCCGAACCACATGTGCGCCATCTCGTGCGCGATGACCTGGGCGCGGAGCCGGCGCGCCCCTTCCGTCGTGCGGGACCGGTAGACGAACAGCTCGTCGCTGACGGTCACCATCCCCGGGTTCTCCATCGCGCCGGCGTTGAACTCCGGGACGAATACCTGGTCGTAGGAGTCGCCGAACGGGTAGCGCGACCCGAACTCGCGCTGCTGCAGGTCGAAGCAGTCGGCCGTCACCTGGAGCAGCTCGTCGGTGTCGAGGTGCGGCGCGAGCGAGGCGCGACACCACACGCCCAGCTCGATCCCGTCGTGCCAGCGGGTCTCGCCGTGCCAGGGACCAACGGCCAGCGTGAGCATGTACGTCGAGAGGAGCGGCGACACCTCGAACACGTGCACGTCACCGTCCTGGGCGCCCCGCATGTTCGAGCGGACGACATCACCGTTGGGCGCGGTGACCCGCAGCCGCATGGGCGCCTTGAGGTCCGGCTGGTCGAAGCAGGCGAAGAAGCGCTGGGCGTCGTCGAGGAAGGCGTTGGCGTAGACGTACACCTCGCCGTCGGCCGGGTCGACGAACCGGTGCAGCCCTTCACCGCTGCGGGTGTAGGCGCACCGCGCGACCACGATGACCTCGTGCTCGCCCTGCAGCCCGTCCAGGGCGATCCGGTTGCCCTCAAGCTGGAGCTTCGTCCGGCCGTCCAGGACCGCCTCGACCATCGTGAGGCAGTCCAGCTCGAGGAAGAGCCCTGGTGCTCCGGTGGCGGTGAAGCGCACCGTCGTCGTCGTCCAGAACCAGACCTCGCCGTGCGTGAGGTCCAGCGTGATGTCGTAGCTGATGGGCTCCACCGCGGTGGCCCGTGCGGCGGCTTCGGCCTGGGTCAGGTTCCGCATCCCCGAGACCCTAGGGCCGGCTCAGTTGATGAGCACTGTGGCGGCTGTGCTCGGGGTGCCGTTCGCGTCGAGGGCGAACAGCATCCACTCCCCTGGGACCAGCACGCCGCGGTCGGAGGGCAGCGCCAGGCTGTAGCTGTTGGTGCCCGTGCTGGTCGGCGTGAGGGAGATCCGACGCTGGTCCGTGTCGACCGAGTGGGTCGCGGATCCCATGCGCACCAGGCTGAAGCCGGTCACCGCACGGTCGGTCGTGACCGAGACCGTGTTGCCTGCCGTGGCCTTCGACGGTGCCGTCACGAGGGCCGGGCGTGAGCGCGGGTTGCCCGCGCTGTCGAGCAGGTAAGGCGGCGTGAAGATCTCGTAGTCGGGGTGCTCGTTCGTGCAGTTGTTGGCGCAGAGCTGACCGCCGCCGGAGAGCACCCGGCCGTCCGGCAGCAGCAGCGCGAAGGAGTGGTAGTTGCGGGGCACCGTCATGGGTGCCATCTGCGTGAAGGACTTGGTCGCGGGGTCCCACAGCTCCGGCGACATGGCCGAGGTGGCGTCGCTGAACGGCATCGCGTAGGCCTGACCGCCGACCACCAGCACCTTGCCGTCGGGAAGGACCACGCTGTTGGCGAAGGCCCGGGGGCTCGCCATGCCCGCCAGCTTGGTGACGACCGGCGTGGTGCCCCTGATGTCGATGGTGAAGGCGTTCGAGGTGGCGGTGGAGTTCTGGTAGTCCGTGGAGCCGCCGACGGTGAGGATCTTCCCGGCGTCGTACATGACGGCGTTGCCGTTCATCGCGTCGGTGTCGTCGCCCCGCAGCCCGGCGCTCGTCCAGCTGCCGGTGCCTGCGGGGTTGATCCAGTGCATCGCCGGGGCGGGACCGGCCTGGAAGACGGTGCCGTTGCTCCACGCGAAGAACCACATGTGGTTGTCGGAGCGGAACTCGCCTTGGGCGTCCTTGGTCTCGAACGGCGTCACGGGGATGCCGGTCAGCAGCGACGAGGTGCCGCCACCGGCGCCAGGCGCCCAGATCTCGGCGTTCTTGCCGCCCACCCCGCCGCTCCACGACCCACCGAGGGTGAAGACCCGGCCGTCCGACAGCGTCACGGCGGACTGGTAGCCGCGCGGGATCTGCAAGGGAGTTGCGGTCGACCAGGTCGCCGACACCGGGTCGTAGATGCTCTGCTTGTCGTCGTTGGAGCCGCCGGCCACGAAGACCGCGCCGTCACCGAGCAGCGCGAGCCCTGGGCAGAACATGTCATGGCCGGTCTCGCTCACGGTGCGCTGGCTGACCGCGCCCGTGGTGGTGTCGATGGTGGCCGTCTGGGTGTAGCCCGCGGAACCGCCGTACGTCGTGCCGGAGAAGGCCGACCAAGTGAGCACCTTGCCGTTGGAGAGCAGCGCCGCGGCCGCCGGGTCGATGGGCAGCGTGATCGGCGCCGACCAAATGCCGGTCGTGCCGGTGGGGCTGGGCGTCGGGCTCACGGTGGGGCTGACCGTCGGGCTGGGCGTGGGGCTGACCGTCGGGCTGGGCGTCGGGCTGCCGGTCGGAACCGGGGTGCTCGGGGGAAGGGTGCTCGTCAGGTCGAGCTCGGCGGCGCTGCTCCACGGGCCGCGGTTGCCGGCCTCGGTGAGCGCGGTGAGGCGGACGTAGCGGCCGACGACGGCCGGGAAGGTGATGGTCTGGGTGCCGGCGTAGTCGCCGAGCGTTCCGCTGGCCGCGGTGGTCCAGGCGCTGCCGTCGCTGGACACCTCGACCTTGTACTGGCCGATGCGGCCGTTCGGTCCTGTGCTCCCAGGTCGGGAGGTGACCTGCATCGCCGTGATGCTGCGAGTGGTCTTGGTGTCGAGGACGACCCAGTGCGGCAGCGGCGTCGTGCCGTTGTACCACTGGGTGTGCCAGATCGTGCTCGGGTCGCCGTCGAGGACGTTGGTGACAGGGGCGTTCTCCCCGACCACCTCCTGGCTGTCAGCCGTGGCGGTCCACTGCGACCGCGGCGCGAGGGTCGGGGTGGCGGTTGCGCTCGGCGACGCCGTGGGCGTCAGGGAGGGCGCCGGGGTGGACGACACGGTGGGCGTGGGCGTGGCGGTCGGCGCCGGCGTCGGGCTCACCGTCGGGCTGACCGTCGGGCTCGGCGTGGGACTCACGGTCGGGCTGGCCGTCGGGCTGGCGCTGGGGCTGGGGCTGCTGGTCGGGCCGGCAGTGCTGGTGAGGTCCATCTCGGCGGCGCTGCTCCACGGGCCGCGGTTGCCGGCCTCGGTGAGGGCGTTGAGCTTGACGTAGCGGCCGGTCACCGCAGTCGGGAACGTGATCGTCTGGGTGCCGCCGTAGTCACCGAGGGTGCCGCTCGCGGCCGTGCTCCAGGTGCTGCCGTCGGCGGACACCTGGACGGTGTACTGGCCGATCCGCCCGTTGGGCCCGGTGCTGGCGGGACGAGCCGTCACGAGCAGGGCGGTGATCCGCCGCTGGGCGAGGGTGTCGACGGAGATCCAGTGCGGCAGCGGCGTCGTGCCGTTGTACCACTGGGTGTGCCAGATGGTGCTGGGGTCGCCGTCGAGCACGTTCTTGGCGGCGGCGTTCTCGCCGACCGTCTCCTGGCTGTCGGCCGTGGCGATCCAGCTCGCGCGCGGAGGCAGCGCCGCCGGGCTGGCTGACGGCGAGGCGGGCAGGCTGGGAGCCGGGCTGGCCGGCGGCGACGCAGTCGGGGACGCGG
>JAOPVZ010000125.1 GCA_025965935.1 Frankiales bacterium
TGCACGAGGGCGGCCGGATGGAGTGGATCGACGGCAACATCGGCTCCAAGGTCACGATGAAGTACCCCGCCTGCTTCCTGCTCGGCGAGGGCGCCTCTGGCGAGACGCTGTCGATCGCCTTCGCAGGCCCCGGTCAGCACCAGGACGCCGGCGCCAAGATGGTGCACGCGGCGCCGCGGACGACCAGCAACATCGTGAGCAAGTCGGTCGCGCGCGGCGGCGGTCGTACGTCCTACCGCGGTCTCATCCAGGTCCAGGAAGGCGCTGTCGGCTCGAAGTCGAACGTCGTCTGCGATGCGCTGCTCGTCGACACCATCAGCCGCTCCGACACCTACCCGTACGTCGATGTGCGCGAGGACGACGTGTCCCTCGGTCACGAGGCGACGGTGTCCAAGGTCGGCGAGGACCAGATGTTCTACCTGATGTCTCGCGGCATCGAGGAGAGCGAGGCCATGGCGATGGTGGTGCGCGGCTTCGTGGAGCCGATCGCGCGCGAGCTGCCGATGGAGTACGCGCTCGAGCTGAACCGGCTGATCGAGCTGCAGATGGAGGGCTCCGTTGGCTGAGCAGCCGACCAGCACGGACGCGCGTCCCGAGCGGCTCACGTCGCGGGACCCTGACGCGTTCCCGGCGATCACCGGTCGTGAGGAGGAGTGGCGGTTCACGCCGCTGTACCGGCTGCGCGGTCTGCACGACGGCACCGCGACGGTCGACGGCACGCTCTCGGTCGACGGCGACTTCGAGACGATCGGTCCGGACCACCCACTGGTGGGCACCGCGCTGACTCCGGCCGACCGGCCGTCCGCGCAGGCGATGCGCGACTTCAAGGAGGGCCAGCTCGTCACGGTCGAGGGCGAGGTCGCCGAGCCGATCGTGCTGCGGTTCAAGGGATCCGGTGAGGCCTCCTACGGCCATGTGGTCGTCGACGCCAAGCCGTTCTCCAAGGCGGTCGTGGTCCTCGACCACAGCGGCGGCGGCACTCACGCCGGCGGCGTCGAGCTGATCGTCGGCGACTCCGCCGACCTGACGCTCGTCAGCGTCCAGGACTGGGACGACGACGCGGTCCACCTCTCCGCGCAGGCAGCCCGCCTCGGTCGCGACGCCCGGTTCAAGAGCGTGGTCGTGACCTTCGGTGGCGACCTCGTCCGGCTCGCGCCGACGGTCACCTACGCGGGCCAGGGTGGCGACGCGCAGCTGCTCGGCTTGGCCTTCGCGGACGCGAAGCAGCACCTCGAGCACCGGCTCTTCGTCGACCACGCGGTGCCCAACTGCCGCAGTCGCGTCACCTACAAGGCAGCGGCGCAGGGCACAGAGGCGCACACGGTGTGGATCGGCGACGTGCTCATCCGCGCCGGTGCCTCGGGCACCGACACCTACGAGCTCAACCGCAACCTGCTGCTCAGCGACGAGGCACGCGCTGACTCGGTGCCCAACCTCGAGATCGAGACCGGCGAGATCGCCGGAGCTGGGCACGCCTCCGCGACCGGCAGGTTCGACGACAACCAGCTGTTCTACCTGCAGTCCCGCGGCATCGCCGCGGACGAGGCCCGCCGGATGGTGGTGCGCGGCTTCTTCCACGAGGTCGTGCGGCAGATCGGTGTCCCTGCGTTGGAAGAGCGGCTCGACGCCGCCATCGACCGAGAGCTGTCGGCAACTGGCGGTGCGAAGTAGTGCGCGCCTGCCGACTCGACGAGATCCCCGAGGAGGGCGCCCACCGCGTCGTCCTCGACGGGGTGCCGATCTGCCTGGCCCGCAGCCGGGGCGAGGTCTTCGCGATCAACGACGTCTGCTCGCACGCTGACGTCTCATTGTCGGAGGGCGAGGTGGAGGACGGCACCATCGAGTGCTGGCTGCACGGCTCGCGCTTCGACCTGCGCACCGGTGCCCCCACCGGACTGCCTGCGACCAAGCCGGTCGCCACCTACCCCGTCGTCGTCGAAGGCGACGACGTCTTCGTCAAGCTGGAGAAGTAAGTGACCACCCTCGAGATCCGCGACCTGCACGTCAGCGTCGATGAGAAGCCGATCCTGTCGGGCGTCGACCTGACGATCCGGTCCGGCGAGACGCACGCCATCATGGGCCCCAACGGCTCGGGCAAGTCGACCCTGGCCTACAGCCTCGCCGGCCACCCCAAGTACACCGTCACCAGCGGCACGGTCACCCTCGACGGCGAGGACGTGCTCAGCATGTCGGTCGACGAGCGGGCGCGAGCCGGGATGTTCCTGGCCATGCAGTACCCCGTCGAGGTGCCGGGTGTGACCGTCTCCAACTTCCTTCGTACGGCGGCAACGGCCGTCCGCGGTGAGGCGCCCACTCTTCGCCACTGGGTCAAGGAGCAGAAGGCGGCGATGGCGTCCCTGGACATGGACCCGGCCTTCGCGACCCGCAACGTCAACGAGGGCTTCTCGGGTGGCGAGAAGAAGCGTCACGAGATCCTGCAGCTCGAGCTGCTCAAGCCGAGGATCGCGATCCTCGACGAGACCGACTCCGGGCTCGACGTCGACGCGCTCCGGGTCGTCTCGGAGGGCGTCAACCGGGTGCGCAGCACCGGCGAGACCGGCACGCTGCTCATCACGCACTACACCCGCATCCTGCGCTACATCGAGCCGGACTTCGTGCACGTCTTCGTCGGCGGCAAGATCGTCGAGGAGGGCGGCAAGGAGCTCGCCGACGAGCTCGAGGCCAACGGCTACGCGCGGTTCACGAGCGGGGCGGCGGTCTAGTCATGTCCTTCGACGTCGAGGCGGTCCGGAAGGACTTCCCGGTGCTGGCTAGGGAGGTGCACGGGCACCCGCTCGTGTTCCTCGACAGTGCTGCCTCGTCGCAGAAGCCTCGGCAGGTCCTCGAGGCCGAGCGAGTCTTCGTCGAGGAGCACTACGCCAACGTGCACCGCGGCGTCCACACGCTCTCGCAGGAGGCGACGGACCGCTACGAAGCGGCTCGGTCCACGGTGGCGTCGTTCATCGGCGCCGCGCAGGACGAGGTGGTGTTCACGAAGAACGTCACCGAGTCGGTCAACCTCGTCGCCTACGCCCTTGGCAACCCGGGCTCACCCACCACGCTCGGGCCGGGCGACGAGATCGCCGTCACCGAGATGGAGCACCACTCCAACCTGGTGCCGTGGCAGATGCTGGCCGAGCGCACCGGTGCGACTCTGCGGTGGCTCGGGCTCACCGACGAGGGCCGGCTGGACCTGAGCGACCTGTCCGAGGTCGTCAACGAGCGCACGAGGCTGTTCGCGTTCACACACGTGAGCAACCTGCTCGGCACGGAGAACGACCTGCCGGTGCTCGTCCGCCGAGCCAAGGAGGTCGGCGCCCTCACCTTCGTCGACGGTGCCCAGGCCGTGCCGCACCAGCCCGTCGACGTACACGCCCTGGACGTCGACTTCTACGGCTTCACCGGCCACAAGATGCTCGCGCCGTCGGGCGTCGGGGTGCTCTGGGGGCGTGATCTCGATGCGCTCCCGCCGTTCATGGGCGGCGGCTCGATGATCGAGGTCGTCCAGATGACCGGTACGACCTACGCGAAGGCGCCCGAGCGGTTCGAGGCGGGTACGCCGGTCATCAGCCAGGCCGTCGCTCTTGCGGCTGCCTGCGACTACCTGACCGCGCTCGGCCTCGACAGCGTCAAGCAGCACGAGATCGCCTTGACGCAGCGGCTTCTCGACGGCATCCGCGCTCTGCCGGGCGTCTCCGTGCTGGGGCCCGACACGACCGAGCAGCGGGGGAGTGCGGTGTCCTTCGTCGTCGAGGGCGTGCACCCGCACGACGTGGGGCAGTCGCTCGACGACCTCGGCATCGCGGTGCGGGTCGGTCACCACTGCGCGGCGCCGGTGTGCCGCCGCTTCGGGGTGCCGGCGACGGCGCGCGCGTCGTCCTACGTCTACAACAACGAGGCCGACATCGACGCGCTGCTGGAAGGAATCCAGCAGGTCCAGGAGTTCTGGTCAGCATGAGCGACGCAGCTGCATCGATGTACCAGGAGAT
>JAOPVZ010000210.1 GCA_025965935.1 Frankiales bacterium
ACAACCTCGAGTCAGCAGCGAAGAAGAAGGCCAAGCAGTCCGGTCTCGAGCCGTCGGTAGTCGAGCGCGAGCTCAAGGCCAGCCGCGAGGGCGAGGAGAAGGTCGTGGAGACCGAGGACTCGCCGGGCGCGCCCTTCTTCAGGGTCGTTCAGGAGGGCGGGACCCGCGTGCTCTACCTCAACATCGCGCACCCCTTCTACACCGACCTCTACCAGGGGCCGGGCTCGAACCCGCGGCTCCGAGCCGGGCTCGAGGTCCTGCTGTGGGTGCTCGGCGACGCCGAGGTCGACGCGGACGTCCACAGCGATCGCCGCATGTTCTACGAGACCGAGCGCGGGTTCGTGTGGTCGCCGACCCTGGCCGCGGCGCTCAAGTCGCTGAGCAACATCGACCTGGGCGTGGTCGAGTCGGACGAAGACGCCGCGTAGCCGCTTCGCAAGATCAGCCCCGCTCGAGCCTTAACACGTTCGAGCGGGGCTGCCTTCTATGAGCATGAGGGTGGTAGCCGACCAACGAGCCGGCCGCTACACTTGGTGCTGAAAACTAAAGACCGAAGGGGTTCGTCACCACATCTGGGATCAAGTGTCCTGGGTCTACTGGCGTCGTCGAACCGAGCAACATTCGCCCACAAGGGGCCCCTTCTCCTTCTCTGGAAAAGGAATCTCCTAGTGGGCTCTTTGTATTTTCAGGCGGCTGAGGCCTCTCTCGAGGACCTGGTGGCTGCCGCGCAGGCGGACCCGAACAACGACAGCATCGCGATGAACGAGATCGTCCGTCGCTTCGAGCCGAAGGCCTTGAGCCTCGCCTCGTTCATCACGTCTGACCGTCACCTCCAGCAGGACGTCGCCAACGCGAGCCGCTGGGGAGTCGTCCTGGCTGTGCGTGCGCACAAGTCCGGGACCGCGGGGATCGCCGCGTACATCGCGACCACGATGCGCGGCGAGGCCTACCGGTCGATCGGGCGCAACGTGGACGAGCGCGTCACGACGGTGTCGTCCGACGCCCCGGTGTGGGCGGACGACGACATGGCGGTGGAGGTCACCTCTGTAGTCGAGAGCGACCTGGCGCTGCTCACGGCCGGGCTCGATGACGCCCAGCGTGCGCTGGTCTTCGACCGCTACGTGGCGTGCGACAGCGTGACTGAGATCGCCACGGCCCACGGGACCTCGGTCAGCGCCGTCAGCCAGCGTCTGAAGACCATCCACGGCAAGGTTGAGGGTGTCGCCGTCCGGTTCCGCATCAAGGCCGCGTAGGGAACGCGCTCGGCCTCCCGGGGGCCGCGGTGCCCGACGGATGCCGAGCTGCGAACCGCAGGTCTACGTCCGCTCCCACGGCTTGCGCAGCTGGACGCCTGCGGAGTGCAACGCCTTGCGCACGGTCTCGTGGTCGCAGCCGACGTGCTGCGCCACGGCCTTGAGTGACAAGCCCGACTCGTACAGCGCGATGACCCGTGGGAGGTCCTTCGGGTCGAGGCCCTGGTTGCGCATCTCGACACCGGCTCTGCGCAGGATCCCGAGCACCGTGCCCTTGCCGATCGCGTAGCGCTCCATCAGGCCAGCCGTGGGGTCACCCGAGATGTACTCCGCGATCAGCTGCTGACGGGTCGCTTCATCAAGTCGGCGTTCCGCGGCATGCACGCGTGGCGGTGATTGCGCAGGACGCACACCATCAGGCCTCATCCGCCGCGTGCGTTCCAGGCGCCGAAGGAGCGCACCCTGATTCGAGTACCGTCCCACGACGTCCACCCAACCCGCGCTTTCCCCGCCCCGCTCCCCAAACGTCTTCCAAGACGTTCTGCCGAGGCTCAGCTGCCGCGACGTTGCGGTTGACAGGCAGTGGGTTGCAAGGCGTTGTGGCGGGCTCGCCTAAGGTCTCCGTGGTGAACCCCGTGGATCCTGAGGTCGCCGCCGCCGAGCTGGAGCTGGCGAACGAGCTGCGCCGCATCGTCAACCGCATGGTGCTCGTGCGGCCGTCCGCCCTCGAGCTGCGGGAGGCCGCTGTGCGCGCCCGCGACTTCGCCGACCGGCTCGACCAGCTGCCCGCCCGCGAGGGCTCGGTGGAGGTCAGCGAGGCCGGGCTCAAGCCCTACGACCACCTGCGCCACAGCCCGTGGTCAGGGACGAGCAACGTCCTGGCGCCCCCGCTGGAGATGTGGTTCGTCGACGGCGACGCGGACGGGCCGGAGGGGCGGCGCACCGACGGCACGGTCGTGTTCGACACCGCCTACGAGGGACCGCCCGGGCACGCCCACGGCGGTTGCGTCGCGGGCGTCTTCGACGAGCTGCTCGGCCGCTCGCAGCTGCGGGCCGGCTTCACGGGGACGCTGACGCTGACCTACCGCCGCCCCACGCCGCTCCGCCGGCGGGTCGACATGTGCGCCTGGGTCGAGCGCACCGACGGCCGCAAGCGCTGGGTGAAGGGCACGAGCCGGCTCGACGGCGTGCTGCTCGTGGAGGCGGAGGGGCTGTTCATCGCGCCCCGGGAAGGCGCGGACGAGGAGGGCATCACCGCGAGCCTGAACCGGGTCTCCCGCCGCTAGATCCAGCTGCTGAACCACATCCGCTGGTGCCACTCCTGGTACGGCAGCGTCACCGCCGCCAGCACCGGGTAGAGCCACCAGAAGTTGATGACCACCAGCGACGTGTAGACCCCGACGGCGGCTGACCCCCAGAGCCGTCGCGTCGACCCCGGTGGTCCGATCAGCCAGCCCGCGACCAGTGCCAGCCCGAGGCAGAGGAACGGCGCCGACGGCAGCGCGTAGAACAAGAACATCGTGCGGTTCTTCTGGTCGCTGGGGACCCAGGCGAGGATCGAGACCGCCATGAGGAGCAGCAGCGACGCTGAGGCCCAGTCGCGCTTGGCGACCCAGCGGAACACGAGGGCGATCGCGAGCGGCACCATCGCCCACCACAGCGCAGGGGTGCCGATGGCGAGCACCTCTCGGGAGCAGCCGGTCGAGCTCTGGCAGCCGTAGACCCCCACCTTGATGCCGGGCGGGTAGTAGTACGACACCGGCCGCTGCAGGAACGGCCAGGACAGCGGGTGCGACTGGTACGGGTGCTTGGCGTCGAGCCCGTCGTGGAAGTGCAGGATCTCGGCGTGGTAGTGCCACAGCGACCGCACCACCCCTGGGATCATGGGGAAGTCGGTGTGCCGGCCGTCGGCCCAGTGCCGATCCCAGCCGTCGTTCGTGACGAACCAGCCGGTCCACGACCCGACGTAGACCGCCACCGGCAGGACCAGGAAGACGCCGACGAACGGCGCCGTCGTCTGCCTCAGCGTGGTCCGCCACGGCGCGCGGATCCCAGCAGCCCGGCGGGCGCCGGCCTCCCAGAACAGCGTCAGGACGAGCAGCACCGCGACGGGCCAGAGCGCGCTCCACTTGGTCGCCAGGGCAAGCCCCATCAGAACGCCGGCAGCCAGCCGCCACGGCCGCCAGCCCAGCCTGCCGCCGCGGGCGAGCTCCTCGTCGGACGACGCCGCGAGCCTCGCCCGGATCCAGTCCCGGTCCAGCACCAGCGCCCCGAACGCGGCTGTCACGAAGAAGACGAGGAAGACGTCGAGGGTGGCGATGCGGCTCTGCACGAAGTGCAGCCCGTCGAGGGCGAGGAACAGCCCGGCCAGCCCGCCGAGCAGCGTCGAGCCGGTCATCCGCCGCCCGATGCGCACCACCAGCAGCACGGTGAGCGTCCCGAACAGCGCGGCCGAGAACCGCCACCCGAAGGAGTTGAAGCCGAACAGCTGCTCCCCGCCGGCGATCAGCCACTTCCCGACGGGAGGGTGTACGACGAAAGCCGGCGCTGCGGACTGCAGCTGGCAGAAGTGGCCGTCCGTTGTGGTCGACGCGTGCTCGACCCCGTAGAGCATCAGCGAGTGCGCGTCGCAGGCGTAGTAGAGCTCATCGAACATCTGGCCTGGGCCGACCGCGGCGCCCTTGGTGTTCAGGGTGGTGGCCGGTTGGTCGACCCGCAGGAAGCGCAGCAGTCCGGCGAGGACCGTGATCGCCAGCGTGACCGGCCACCCGCCGGCGCCGGTCACGAGCGGCTGCAGCCGGTCGCGCCAGCCGGGTGTCTCGAGCTCAGGGGCAGCAGGCCGGTCGAGGGTCGCCGTCATGCGGGCAACGCTACGGGAGAACGCCCCGCCACGAGTGCTGCGACAGGATGCCGTCATGACCCTCGTCCTGGCCGGCGTCCCCATCGGCCGATCCGCCGACGCGAGCCCGCGCCTCGTCGAGGCCCTCGGCAGCGCTGACGTCATCGCAGCCGAGGACACCCGCCGGCTGACGCGGCTCTGCCACGACCTCGGTGTGACCTACACCGGCCGGCTGGTGAGCTACTTCGAGGGCAACGAGGCGGAGCGCACGGGCCAGCTGCTCGATGCCCTGCGCGCGGGCCAGATGGTGCTGCTGGTCACCGATGCCGGCATGCCGTCGGTGTCCGACCCCGGCTTCCGGCTGGTGGCGGCGGCCGCTGCCGACGACCTGCCGGTCACGTGCCTGCCCGGGCCCTCCGCGGTCACCACCGCGCTGGCCGTGAGCGGCCTGCCCTCGGACCGCTTCTGCTTCGAGGGCTTCCTGCCGCGCAAGCCCGGCGAGCGACGCGCGCGCCTCTCGGAGCTGGTCGCCGAGCGTCGTACGGCGGTGTTCTTCGAGGCGCCCCACCGGCTGGGCGACTGCCTTGCGGACATGGCCGCGGTCCTCGGCGACCGTCGGGCCGTCGTCTGCCGGGAGCTCACCAAGACCCACGAGGAGATCGCCCGGGGCACGCTGCCCGAGCTGGCTGCGCGGTTCGCGGGTGAGGTCCTCGGCGAAGTCACCGTCGTGGTCGAGGGTGCTGCTCCGGTGACCGTCGAGACGACGCCGGAGGAGCTGGCCCGGCTGGTGGCCGTCCGGGAGGCGTCGGGAGAGCCCCGCAAGGAGGCCATCGCCGGTGTCGCCCGCGAGCTCGGAGTTCCCAAGAGAGACGTGTACGAGGCGGTCGTGGCCGGCCGTCAGTCGTAGTTGCGGATCATCCGGAGGTTCAGGGCCAGCATCACGACGCCCAGGCCGGCGACGACGGCGAATCCCAGGCCGACCGAGCCCCAGTCGACGTGGCCCAGCACCAGGGTGCGCAGCGCCTCCATGATGTAGGTCACCGGGTTGCAGGAGGCGGCGATCTCCATCGGCCGGGTCAGCATGGTGCGGGGGACGAAGCTCGGCGTCAGGAACAGCAGCGGGAAGAACACCAGGCCGCCCGACTGCGTGGCGGCGCCACTGCGGGTCTTCAGCGCGATCAGCTGCATGAAGCCGGCGTAGACGACGGCCCAGGCGGCGTTGAGCAGCAGGATCAGCAGGAAGCCGCCGATGCCGCTGGCCACGCGGACCCCGAGCAGCAGCGAGATCGCGACCAGGACGGCCGTCAGCAGCAGCGCCTTGACCGACTCGGCCAGCAGCCGGCTGAGCACGAGCGCTGTCCGGGAGATCGGTGTGGCACGGAGCCGGTCGAAGTACCCGCCCTCGATGTCCTCCACGAGGAACAGAGCGGCGCTGCCGAAGGAGGCTCCGAGCAGCAACGAACTCGGCAACTGGAAACCGGCGTACCCCTGACCGTGCAGGAAGGCTGTCGAGGTGCCGGGGAAGATCTTGCCGGCCTGCCCGACGTTCACGACGAGGAAGAACAGCGGGATGAACAATGTCGGGAACAGCGCCTCTGGGGTGCGCACCGACTCGCGCAGGGCGCGGGAGCTGAGCAGCAGTGTCTGCCTCACGCCTGCACCTCGGCGACCTCGCCGGCCACGCGGGTCCGGGTGCGGCCCGTGGCGTCGAGGAAGACGTCGTCGAGCGTCGGCTCCTCGCTGAGCTGCTTGCGCTCGCGGAGGTCGGCCTTGAGGTCGGAGGGAGTGCCTTCGAGCACGATGGTGCCGCCGTCGATGATGGCGAGCCGGTCGCAGAGCTGGTCGGCCTCCTCGAGGTACTGCGTGGTCAGGAACACGGTGGTCCCGCGCGCGTTGATCCGGCGCACCTCCTCCCAGATCGTGATCCGGCTCGCCGGGTCGAGGCCGGTCGTGGGCTCGTCGAGGAAGAGCACCTCCGGCTCGTGGACGAGGGCGGAGGCGAGGTCGAGCCGGCGCTTCATGCCGCCGGAGTACTCCTTGATGCGACGGTCTCCCGACTCGACGAGGTCGACCAGCTCCAGCTGGGCCTGCGCGACGTCCTTGGCCTCGGCGGCGGTGCTTCCGTACAGCCGGGCCTGCAGCGTGAGCAGCTCCCGTCCGGTCTGGCGCGGGTCCAGGCCCGCCTCCTGCAGCGCGACGCCGATCTTGCGTCGCACCCCGTCTGGGTCCTTCGCCACGTCGGTGCCGGCGATCGTCGCGCGACCAGCTGTGATGGTGAGCAACGTCGTGAGCATCCGCACGGTCGTGGACTTCCCGGCTCCGTTGGGTCCGAGGAAGCCGAACACCTCACCGGCACGCACGTGCAAGTCCACGCCGCGCACGGCCTCCACCTCGCCGGTGCGTCCCGGGTAGGTCTTGCGGAGGCCTTCGGCCTCGACTGCCCACGTCATGCGATCTCCTCGTCGTCGGTGTCCCAGCATGTCGTTGACGTCGGACAGCCCTTGGACTCATCGCGCGGATCCTCGTGGACGGCTTCACTAGGCTCGGGCCATGCCCCGCAATGTGTTGACCGCGGTCGCTTGGCCTTATGCCAACGGCCCGCGCCACGTCGGCCACGTCGCCGGCTTCGGCGTGCCCTCCGACATCTTCAGCCGGTACCAGCGGATGGCGGGCAACAGGGTCCTCATGGTCAGCGGCACCGACGAGCACGGGACGCCGATCCAGGTGCAGGCCGACCGCGAGGGCGTGACCGCGCGGGAGCTCGCCGACCGTTACAACCGGGTGATCGCCGAGGACCTCCAGGGCCTCGGCCTGACCTATGACCTTTTCACCCGCACCACGACGCGCAACCACTACAAGGTCGTGCAGGACCTGTTCCTCGCGCTGCACAAGAACGGCTACGTCACCGAGCGCTCCCAGCTGTCGGCCATCGACGCCGCCACCGGCCGGGGACTGCCGGACCGCTACGTGGAGGGCACCTGCCCGATCTGCGGGTACGACGGTGCGCGCGGCGACCAGTGCGACAACTGCGGCAACCAGCTGGACCCGCAGGACCTCATCAACCCCAGGTCGAAGATCGACGGCAAGCCGCCGAAGTTCGTCGAGTCTGCGCAGTTCTTCCTCGAGCTTCCGGCGTTCGCCGAGGCGCTCGGCTCGTGGCTGCAGACCAGGGTCGACTGGCGACCCAACGTCCTGAAGTACTCCACGAACCTGGTCGAGGAGATGAAGCCGCGGGCCATCTCGCGCGACCTGGACTGGGGCGTGCCGATCCCGCTGCCGGGCTGGGAGGACCGCAACGACAAGCGGCTCTACGTCTGGTTCGACGCGGTCATCGGCTACCTCAGCGCATCCGTGGAGTGGGCACGGCGCACCGGGACCGGTGACGAGTGGAAGCAGTTCTGGACCGGCGGGTCGGCCGACTCCTTCTACTTCATGGGCAAGGACAACGTCGTCTTCCACTCGGTGATCTGGCCGTCGATCTTGCTCGGTGCCTCCGGCAGGCCGCAGGGCTCGCCCGGTCCCTACGGCGAGCTGGACCTGCCGTCCGAGGTGGTGTCGTCGGAGTACCTGACGATGGAGGGCCGCAAGTTCTCCTCGTCGCGCTCGGTCGTCATCTACGTCCGCGACGTCCTCGAGCGGTACGGCCCCGACGCGTTGCGCTACTACCTGGCGGCCGCTGGCCCTGAGTCGTCGGACACCGACTTCACGTGGGAGCAGTTCGTCACGCGCAACAACACCGAGCTGGTCGCCGGCTGGGGCAACCTCGTCAACCGCACGATGTCGTTGGTCAACAAGAACATCGGCTCCATCCCGGCGCCGGGATCGCTGACGGCGTCGGACGAGTCGGCGCTGCAGTCCTCGCGGGAGTCGTTCGCGGTCGTGGGCGGGCTGCTGGGTCGGAACCAGCAGAAGGCCGCGCTGCACGAGGCGATGCGGGTTGTCGCCGATGCGAACAAGTACCTCTCCGACGAGGCGCCCTGGAAGCTGAAGGACGACCCCGACCGCCGTGAGTCGGTGCTGCACGTCGCGCTGCAGCTCATCTCGGACGCCAAGACGCTGCTGACGCCGTTCCTTCCGCACAGCAGCGAGAAGGTGTTCGCGATGCTCGGCGGCGAAGGCGTCTGGTCGGGTCAGCCGGAGCTGCGCGAGGTCGACGACCTCGACGGCGGACCGTCGTACCCGGTGCTGATGGGCGACTACGCGACCCAGGCGAAGTGGGAGTCGCAGCCGATCACACCCGGCGCCGAGATCGGTCCTCCGGTGCCGTTGTTCGCGAAGCTGGACCCGTCCGTGATCGAGGAGGAGCTGGCGCGCCTTGAGCAGTGACGGGGAGGCAGGACAGACTCGCGGGAGTAGCTCGAACGAGGAGCCGCCGCCCGCTCCGGAACCGCTGGCCGTTGCAGTGGCCGACAGCCACTGCCACCTCGACATCATGGGCGGCGACGTACAGGCACAGCTCGACCTCGCGCGGTCGGTCGGCATCGACACCGTCGTGCAGGTGGGCGTCGACCTCGAGAGCAGCCGGCTGTCCGCGGAGCTCGCAGAGCGGTACGACGACGTCTGGGCGACCGTCGCCCTGCATCCCAACGAGGCCGGCCGCGGTGCGGCTACTCCTGAGGCACTGCAGGAGATCCGGCGGCTGGCGGAGCTGCCGCAGGTCAAGGCGATCGGCGAGACCGGGCTCGACCACTACCGCACCGGACCGGACGGCCAGGGCATCCAGGAGGAGTCGTTCCGGGCCCACATCGCGATCGCGAAGGAGACCGGGAAGGCGCTGGTCATCCACGACCGCGATGCGCACGACGACGTGCTCCGGGTGCTCCGGGAGGAGGGCGCCCCGGAGGTGACGGTCTTCCACTGCTACTCCGGCGACGCCGCGATGGCGCGGGTCTGCGCGGATGCCGGCTGGTACCTCAGCTTCGCGGGACCCGTGACCTTCAAGCCCAACGACGAGCTGCGCGCCGCCGCCGCCGTCTGCCCGCAGGACCGGCTGCTCGTGGAGACCGACGCGCCGTTCCTCACCCCGATGCCGTTCCGCGGGCGGCCCAACGCGCCGTACCTCATCCCCCTCACGATGCGGGCGCTCGCCGCCGCCCGCGGCGCCGACCTCGACGAGCTCTGCCACGCCGTCGCCGACAACACCCGCCGCGCCTTCTCCCTCTGACCCGGCTCGCGTGAACCACAACGTCGTGCGAGCTGCGATGTGTCGCGCAGAACATCTTGGGACCCGCGCGTCACCACAACGTCTTGGGAGACGTTCCGGCTGAGGAGTTGCCCCGACTAGTCACTGAGTGCATAGTGTGCGGATGTCCGTCCCACACACCCTTCTCGGCCTCCTCGAGGTCAGGGCTCGCCACGGCTACGACCTCAAGCGCGCCTACGACGCCCACTTCGGCCAGGACCGGCCTCTGAAGCCCGGGCAGGTCTACGCGACCCTCGGCCGGCTCGAGCGGGACGGCTTCGTGGTGGTGCGGGGTACCGGCCGCGAGGGCGGCCCGGATCGCACGACCTACGCCGTCACGGCCGAGGGGGTGACCGACCTCGATCGCTGGTTCGCCGAGCCGGAGGGACCTGCCGCCTACCTGCAGCCGGTGCTGTTCGCCAAGGTGGTGCTCGCGCTGCAGAGCGGCCGCGACGCGGTGCAGGTACTGGACGCGCAGCGCGCCGAGCACCTGGTCACGATGCGCGACCTGACCGCGCGCAAGAGCGGCGCCGACCTCGACCGGGTGCTCGGCCTCGACTTCGCGCTCTTCCACCTCGAGGCTGACTTGCGGTGGCTCGAGCACACCGCAGCCCGCCTGGAGCGGCTGGCCGCCGAGGTGGCGTCATGACAGAGCCCCTGCTGACCGCCCGCGACCTGCACCTCTCGTTCGGTGAGTCTTCGGCGCTTTCGGGCGCGAGCATCGATGTCGCACCTGGTGAGGTGCTCGCCCTGCTCGGGCCGTCCGGCTCGGGCAAGAGCACCCTGCTGCACTGCCTGGCCGGCATCCTCGTGCCCGATCGCGGCGAGGTCCGCTACCGCGGCAGTCGCCTCGACAGCCTCTCCGACGACCTGCGCTCCGAGCTGCGTCGCGGCGACTTCGGCTTCGTCTTCCAGTTCGGCTCGTTGGTCCCCGAGCTGACCGCGGTCGAGAACGTCGCCCTGCCCCTGCGGCTCTCGGGTCACAAGCGGCGTACGGCGGAAGCGCGCGCCCTCGAGTGGCTCGAGCGGCTCGAGGTCGCCGACGTCGCGCGCAAGCGGGCCGGCGAGATGTCCGGCGGGCAGGGCCAGCGGGTTGCCGTCGCCCGGGCCCTCGTGGCCGGGCCGCGGGTGGTGTTCGCGGACGAGCCGACCGGGGCCTTGGACTCCCTCAACGGCGAGCTGGTGATGGACCTGCTCATCGGCGCGGCGCGAGAGCAGGGCGCGAGCATCGTGCTCGTCACGCACGAGCCGCGCATCGCTGCCTACGCCGACCGCGAGGTCGTCATCCGCGACGGCGCGCTGGCGGCGACGGTCACCGCGTGAGCACCTGGAGACTGGGTCTTCGCCTTGCGCTGCAGGCGAACCGGGTCCGGCTCGTGGCCACCTCGGTCGCGGTGTCGTTCACAGTGGCGTTCCTGCTCGGTGCTCTCGGCGCCCTTCCGGCACGGCAGGCCAAGCTCGACCGGCTCGATGCCCGCAGCACGGTCTCCGTCGGGTCGATGGCGAGCAAGGGACTTCCCGCTCCGGCGGCGAAGGTGCTGATCCAGAGCTACGACGGCTGGTACCGCGACAAGCCCCTCACAGTCCGCCTGGTGACGGCCGAGCCGGGCTCCCTGCTTCCGCCCGGCCTCCGTCGCTATCCCTTGCTCGGTGAGGCGGTCGTCTCTCCGGCACTCGCCGCCGCCCTGCGCAGTCACCCGGACGAGCTGACCGGCCGGGTTCCGGGCCGGGTGGTCGGGACCATCACCGAGGAGGGGCTCGCCGGCCCGCACGAGCTCTACGCCTACGTCGGGATGGCGACGCCTCCTGAGTACGCCCAGCAGGTGCAGAGCTTCGGTTCCCGGCACCAATCCGCCAAGGCGCCGATCGAGCTGCGGATCGCGGCTTGGCTGGGAGCGCTCGGTCTTCTGCTGCCCGTACTCGTCCTCGTGGCAACCGCCACCCGCCTCTCCGCGAGCTCGCGGGACCGCCGGCTCTCCGCGCTGAGGCTGGTCGGCGCCACCCCACGACAGGCCCGGGCCATCTCTGCGGCGGAGGGGCTGGTCGCCGGGATCGCCGGTGTAGCAGGAGGTCTCGGCGTCTTCTGGGTCCTACGCGGACCGGCGTGCGCGCTGCTCCCGTTTCCCGAGGGTGTCTATGCGCAGGACCTCGTGCCCGGCCCGCTGTCCGTGACCGCCGTGCTGTTCGGCGTCCCTCTCTTGGCAGTGGTCTCGGCCGTGGTCTCGCTCCGCAAGGTCGTGCTGAGCCCCCTCGGGGTACGGCGGTCGGCGCGCGTCAAGGGCGCCGGCTGGTGGCGCCTCGTCCCCGTCGCGACCGGCCTCGGGATGCTCGTCGTGCTGCGCCTCAACCACCAGGCCTGGCCGCCAGGCACCCCACCCGGCACGACGCTCCTGCTCGGTGGCGGCGGCCTCACCCTGCTCGGCCTCGCCATTGCGGCACCCGCGATGTCACGGCTCGGCGGCAGGCTGCTCCATCGGCTCCCCGGTGTCAGCTCCGGGCTCGCTGCCGCCCGCATCGACGCCGACCCCTCTGCCAGCGCACGCGTCGTGACGGGCATGGTCCTCGTGGTCTTCGCCGCCGCGTGGCTGCTCGCCTTCCTGCCCATCCTGCAGGCGGCACGGGTCAACGTCGACGACTCGTTCCTCAAGATGGTGCCGAAGGGCACGCTGACCGCGTCTTCGACGCCTCATCTCGACCTTGCCGGCCTCCGCAGCGTGCCCGGCATCCGTTCCGTGCTGCCCGTCGGCGATGACTACCTCACCCCTCCGGGATGGACGTCTGACGATGGCAGCCGTCCTGCGGAGCTGCAGTCGCGCAGCACCACGATCGCCACCTGCGCGGGCCTCGCGGCGCTGATCCACCGCGACATCGGCTGCACCGACGCGAAGGTCTACCGCCTTCAGGAGCTTCCCGGTGCCCTGCGGGCCGGAACCGAAGTGGGCGTCCTGAACCAGGCTGGCGCTGTCGGCCAGCGCATCAGGCTGCCCCAGGACATCCCGACGCTCAAGCTGCCACTCGGGCTCCTGAACTCCAGCTGGGTCAACGGCGAGCTGCTCATCGACCCGGCTGTCCTGCCCGCGCGCGACTCCCGGCTCATCATCACCACCGACGGGTCGCCTGGCGCGCTGGAGCGCGTCCGTGACGCGCTGCCGCTCATGTCCGCGATGAGTGCCAGCACGCCCGCTGAGCAGGCATCGGGAGCAGCCCGCGTCTACCTGGGCTACCTCCGAGCCGTGCGCATCGGCCTTGTCCTGGCGCTGCTCATCGGATCCGCCTCGCTCGCTGTCACGACGGCCGATGCCGTGCACGAGCGGCGCCGCAGCCTGGCGACGCTGGTCGCGTTCGGCACGCCGTTGCGGGTGCTCCGCCGGAGCGTCCTGCTGCAGATGGCTGCTCCGCTGCTCACCAACGTCGTGGGTGCCCTGGCTGCGGCAGCGGTCGCGAGCGCCTGCTATCTCGGGGTGACCCAGGACGCCTGGACACTCCCCTGGGGAGGCTGGGGGCTGACCGCCCTCGCCGCTGTCCTGGCGGTCCTGCTGGCCACCGCGGCCACCCTCCCACTGGTGTCCGCCGTGGGCCGCCCGGAGGCCCTCCGGGCTGAGTGAGGACTGAATGAGAGCGGGCTCACACGTTCGGTGACGTCGTAGGGCGCGACCTGCGGTTTTGCCTGTCCCCGGGCCTGTCCCCATGCCCGAGATGTCCACATCGCCGCTCTGAACATTTGGCATCGCGCACAGCCTCCCGTTACGTTCCCGAGATATCCGCCGGGGTCGGGGAAGTCCCAGGCGGTACGGGGGGCCGGTCTCGCGACCGGCTCTTCCGCTGCAGGTCCCCCCGCCGCAGCAGGAACCGTGCCGTCCCCGTGCCCGGGAAGCACGAGCATTGGTGACGTGTGAGCAACCGCTCAATCTCTTCCAAGTCCGCGCTGTTCCTCCGCCCAGCAGCCATCGGGGTCGCGTTCCTGGCCGCATGGAGCGGCCAGGCCGCCTACGCCGCGTCCGCCAAGACGGTCGCGGTCACGGTCGACGGGCACCGGACGACCGTCCGGACGCACGGGTCGACCGTCGCGGACGCCCTCCGGGCGGCGCACCTGTCGGTGGGATCGCACGACCTGCTCGCACCGGACAGCACGACACACCTCAACAGCCGCACAGCGATCGTGCTGCGCCGGGGCCGCCAGATGGACCTCACGGTCGATGGCCACCCGCGCACCGTCTGGGTCACGGCGATGTCGGTGTCGGAGGCGCTCGACCAGGTGGGCCTGCGCACAACTGGCGCCATCCTGTCGGCCGACCGGTCCCGCGCCATCCCGCTCAAGGGCTTCTCCTTGGACATCCGCACGCGCAAGTCGGTGCAGCTGCTCGACGCCGGGCGGGTCCGCCGGGTCAGCACCAACGCGTTGCACGTGCAGCAGTTCCTGCACGATGCGCACGTCGTGCTCAGCCGCAGCGACAAGCTGTCGGTCCTCCGCCGCACCCCCGTGACCGACGGGATGATCGTCCGCATCACGCGCATCCACGGCCGGCAGGTCGGCGAGGACTTCGCGATCCCCTTCGCGACGATCCGGCGCGCCGACCGCTCCATGTACAAGGGCCAGAGCCGCGTCGTGCAGCAGGGCCGGGTCGGTGTCGAGCACCGCACCTTCGCGCTGAAGTACGTCAACGGGCAGCTCGCCTCGAAGCGACTCGCGACGCACTCGGTCCGCACCGCCGCGCCGATCATGGAGATCATCGCCTACGGCACCAAGCAGCGGCCCTACAGCGTCTCCGGGGCTGACGGGCTGAACTGGGGTGCGCTCGCCAACTGCGAGTCCGGCGGCAACCCGCAGGCGGTCAGCAGCGGCGGGACCTACCGCGGCCTCTACCAGTTCACGCTGGGCACCTGGCACGGCGTGGGCGGCAGCGGCGACCCGATCGACGCCTCCTGGGGCGAGCAGACCTACCGCGCCAAGCTGCTCTACAAGCAGCGTGGCCGCAGCCCCTGGCCGGTCTGCGGCAAGTACCTGTAAGCAGGGCTCATGGATGCAGACCTCTGACGCTCCTGACGGCCGCTGACGTCCGACGGCTCGCCGACGCCCTAGAGCTCCGCCCGACCAAGCAGCTCGGGCAGAACTTCGTCATCGACCCCAACACCGTGCGCCGACTGGTGCGCACGGCCGGGGTCGATACCAGTGACGTCGTCGTGGAGGTCGGGCCGGGCCTCGGCTCGCTGACGCTGGGCCTGCTCCCGGAGGTGGCGAGCGTCGTTGCCGTCGAGATCGACCCGCGGCTCGCGGCCCAGCTGCCGCTGACAGTCGCCGAACGGGCGCCCGAGCTCGCGGACCGGCTCACGGTCGTCGAGCAGGACGCGCTCACCCTGTCCGCCGTACCCGGACCCGACCCGACCGCGTTCGTCGCCAACCTGCCCTACAACGTGGCCGTGCCCGTGCTGCTGCGACTGCTCGAGAAGCTGCCGTCGCTGCGCACCGGTCTGGTGATGGTGCAGGCCGAGGTGGCCGACCGGCTGGCCGCCCCTCCGGGGTCCAGGACCTATGGGGTGCCCTCGGTGAAGGCTGCCTGGTACGCCGAGGTCACCAAGGCCGGGTCGGTGGGGCGCAACGTGTTCTGGCCGGCCCCCAACGTCGACAGCGGCCTGGTCGCCTTTCGCCGCCGCGAACCCCCGGCCGGCGACCGCGAGGCGGTGTTCGCCGTCATCGACGCCGCCTTCGCCCAGCGCCGCAAGACCCTGCGCGCGGCACTCGCCGGTTGGGCGGGATCGGCGCCCGCGGCGGAGGCGCGGCTCCGGGCCGCTGGCATCGACCCCTCCGCCCGCGGCGAGACGCTCACCGTCGACGAGTTCGCTCGCCTCGTAGTCTGATCGGATGCCTTCTCGCCCAACGGTCGACACCGTGACCGTCCGGGCGCCGGCGAAGGTCAACCTGCACCTGGCCGTCGGCCCGCTGCGCCCAGACGGCTACCACGACCTCACCACGGTGTTCCACGCCATCGGCATCTTCGACGAGGTCACCGTCACCCGTGCCGACGTCCTCACGGTCGCTGTCGAGGGCGACTGCGCGCAGGACGTGCCGGCCGACAGCAACAATCTGGCCGGCCAGGCGGTGCTCGCCCTGGCGAAGGCGACCGGCGTCACCCCTGACGTCGCGATCCACATCCGCAAGGGCATCCCGGTCGCCGGCGGCTGCGCGGGCGGCTCGGCCGACGCGGCCGCGGCCCTCGTCGGCTGCGACGTGCTGTGGGGCTTGGGTCTGGGCCGGGAGGAGCTCGCCAGGATCGCGGCGGAGCTCGGCAGCGACGTCCCGTTCGGCCTGCACGGTGGTACGGCACTGGGCACCGGTCGCGGCGAGCGGCTCACGCCGGTCCTGGGGGCCGGCTCGTACTCGTGGGTGCTCGCCCTCGCCGAGGGCGGTCTGTCGACCCCCCAGGTGTACGGCGAGCTGGATCGCCTCCGGGCCACCGGACCGGTGACGGTCGTGAGCGACCCCGCCGAGGTCCTGGCGGCGTTGCGGCAGGGATCCGCGGACGCGCTCGGCAGGGCGCTGTCCAACGACCTGCAGCCGGCCGCGATCTCCCTCAAGCCGACGCTGCGCAAGCTTCTCGACGCCGGTGCCGACCTGGGGGCGCTCGGCGGCGTCGTCAGCGGCAGCGGGCCGACCGTCGCCTTCCTTGCCCGGGACGACGCCCACGCCACAGCGCTCGCCGCCGCGCTCGCCGGCCTGGGCGTGTGCCGGACCGTGCGGGTCGCGGACGGCCCAGTGCCCGGCGCCCGCGTGATCAGGACGGTCTGACATGGCCAACCTGGTGAACCTCGAGGACGTCACCGTCGCGCACGGCACCAAGCTGCTGCTCGACCGGGTCTCCCTGGGTGTCTCCGACACCGATCGCATCGGCGTCGTGGGACGCAACGGCGGCGGCAAGACGACGCTGCTCAAGACGCTGCTCAAGGTCGAGGCTCCGCACTCGGGCCGGGTGACGCACGTCGGCGGCCTGCAGGTCGGGGTGCTGACGCAGGACGTCCGCGTCCCCGAGTCGCTCACCGCGCACCAGGCGATCCTCGGCGACACAGCCGAGCACACCTGGGCGGGCGACGCCCGGGTCCGTGAGGTGCTCGACGGCCTCGGTATGCACGAGGTCGGCCTCGACGCGGTTGTCGGCACGATGTCCGGGGGGGAACGGCGCCGAGTCGCCCTGGCCGCCCTGCTCATCGGCGAGCACGACCTGCTGGTCCTCGACGAGCCGACCAACCACCTCGACGTCGAGGGCGTCGCCTGGCTGGCGGCCTGGCTGAAGCAGCGCCGCGGCGCGCACGTCGTCGTCACCCACGACCGGTGGTTCCTCGACGAGGTCAACGACGCGACGTGGGAGGTGCACGACGGCAAGGTCGACGCCTACGAGGGCGGCTACTCGGCCTACGTCCTCGCCCGCGCCGAGCGAGACCGCATCGCCTCGGTCTCCGAGCAGAAGCGCGTGCAGCTTGCGCGCAAGGAGCTCGCCTGGCTGCGGCGCGGGCCGCCGGCGCGCACCAGCAAGCCGAAGTTCCGCATCGACGCGGCGAACGCGCTCATTGCCGACGAGCCGCCGCCGCGTGACGACATCGCGCTGCAGCGGTTCGCGACAGCCCGGCTCGGCAAGCAGGTCTACGACGTCGAGGACGTGTCGCTGTCCTACGGCGACCGAGTGCTGTTCGGCCACGTCACGTGGCACGTCGGTCCCGGT
The DNA here is from genome assembly GCA_025965935.1 of Frankiales bacterium. Classification (GTDB taxonomy): domain Bacteria; phylum Actinomycetota; class Actinomycetes; order Mycobacteriales; family SCTD01; genus RYN-111. The sequence continues at coordinate 16,987 of JAOPVZ010000210.1, forward strand.
GACCGCGTCGGTGTCATCGGCGTCAACGGTGCGGGCAAGTCGACGTTGCTGAGAATGCTTGTAGGCCAGGCGATCCCGGACTCCGGGGTGGTCAAGGTCGGGCAGACGGTGAAGCCCGCCTACCTGTCGCAGGAGGTGGCTGAGCTCGACCCGGCGCTGCGCGTGCTCGAGGCCGTCGAGGCGGTGGCCAAGCAGGTCGACCTCGGGGGCAAGCCCGTCGGGGCGTCGTCGCTGTGCGACCGGTTCGGCTTCACCGGCAATGCCCAGTGGACCCGCGTCGGTGACCTCTCCGGCGGTGAGCGCCGACGGCTGCAGCTGCTGCGGCTGCTCATGGGAGAGCCCAACGTGCTGCTGCTCGACGAGCCGACGAACGACCTCGACATCGACACCCTCCAAGCCCTCGAGGACGTCCTCGACGGCTGGCCGGGCACGTTGCTCGTCGTGAGCCACGACCGCTACTTCCTCGAGCGGGTCTGCTCGACGTCCGTCTCGCTCATGGGCGACGGCACGGTGAAGGCGCTGCCGGGTGGGGTGGAGGAGTACCTGCAGAAGCGGGTGCGCCGTGCTCCGGGAGCCACTGCTGCCAAGGCGAAGAGCGGTGACTCGCGGCAGGCCAAGAAGGATTTGCAGAAGCTCGAGCGCCAGCTCATGACGCTGGACAAGCGCGAGTCTGAGCTGCACGCGCAGATGGCCGCCCAGGCGGCCGACCACGAGGCCGTGATCCGCCTGGACCGCCAGCTCCATGAGGTCCGTGCGGAGAAGGAGTCGGTCGAGGAGGCCTGGCTGCTGCTCTCGGACGAGGTCTAGGAGAGCGCGGCCGCGAGGAGCTCCGGCTCGGCGACGGTCAGGGTCGCGCCGGGGTGCCGGATGAGCCCCAGCGGGTCGAGCGCCCGAACGCGAAGCGGTGCACGCCTCAGCCGTTCCCTGACGGCGCCAGCGCCAAGCCCTGCCTGGTCGCCACCCGGGTCGTCGTGCGCCCGCGCCGGTGCAAGGCCACGGCCAGGTGCTCCGCGTCGCGAAGGGCCGCGCCGGTCGGGTCGTTGTTGGTGTAGGCGTAGACGTTCTCCTCGTCGGCCCACGTCTCGGCCAGCCTCGCCGCCCACGGCCGCACACCGTCGTACCCGTAGTCCCAGCTGTCCCCGGGACCGTGGTGCAGGCGCACGTAGCCCCAGTCGGTGGTGCGCCACAGCGGCGTCACCGCCTTGCCGAAGGAATCGGCCCACACCAGGGCCGAGCTGCGGCGCTCCAGGACCTCGCGGACGCCTGGGTCCCACCAGCTGTCGTGGCGCGGCTCGACGGCGACCCTGGTGCCCGGCGGGAAGCAGGCGAGGCAGTCGTCGAGCAGGGTGACATCGCGTTGCAGGGTCGGCGGCAGCTGGAGCAGGACCGCGCCGAGCTTGCTGCCGAGACCGGCGACCCGGTCCATCAGCCGGGCCACCGGTTCCTGCGGCTCCCTGAGGCGCTTGATGTGGCTGAGGAACCGGCTCGCCTTCACCGTGATGACGTAGTCGTCGGGAGTGCGGGCTGCCCAGGCCTCGAAGACCTCGCGCCTGGGAAGCCGGTAGAAGGCGTTGTTGACCTCAACGGTCGCGAACAGCTCGGCGTGCCGCTCGAGCCACAGCCGTTGCGGCACGTCGGGATAGAGCAGCGGCTTCCAGTCGGCGTACTGCCATCCGGAGGTTCCGACGAGCACCGTCACGGTGTCCGGCGTACCCCCGGCTGTGGCGGCTCAGACGGTGCGGCCGCCCACGTTTGCCCAGTAGGTGTTCAGCGCACCGTTGACCTTGACGAACCACACGATCGGGCCGGCGAGGGGCAGCAGGATCCAGAGGCCGGTGATGGCGCTGACCGGCTCTGGCTGGCCCGCCCGCCGGTAGAGACCGGCGACCTCGGACGGGTGGATGAAGAACGTTGCCGGCGACACGAGGATGTAGATCAGCAGGGCGATGCCGCCGCCGAGGCCGGTGCCGCTGTGGTCCTTCATCTCCTTGGCCGTCGAGTAGGTCCAGACCAGGGCGTAGATGCCGAGCGTCACGATCGCGAGCAGGATCGCGATGCCGGTCGAGCGCTGCTTGCCGACGGGTCCGGCGGTGGTCATGGCTCTCCCTGGGTCGGTGGGAGGCCGGACGCTATCCCTTTTCGGTGACCCGTGAGCGAGAAGTCAGAGTGGGCTTGGGCTCGAGGCCCCGCAGGCCGTTCCAGGCGAGGTTGACCAGGTGCGCGGCCACTTCCTCGCGCTTGGGCTTGCGGTGGTCCTGCCACCACTGACCCGCCAGCGCGACCATCCCGACGAGGGCCTGGGAGTAGAGCGGCGCCAGCTTGGTCTCGAAGCCGCGGGCCTTGAACTGCTGGACGAGGATGTACTCCACCTGGCTCGCGACGTCGCTCATGATGGTCGCGAAGCCACCACTGCGCTCCATGCCGACCGGTGACTCGCGCACCAGGATCCGGAACCCGTCGCCGTGCTCCTCGACGTAGGTGAGCAGCACTAGACAGGCCTGCTCGAGCAGCTCGCGGGGCGACTCTCCCGACAGCGCCGTGCCGAACATCCCGAGCAGCTGCTGCACCTCGCGGTCGACGACGACGGCGTAAAGCCCCTCCTTGCCGCCGAAGTGCTCGTAGACGACCGGCTTGCTCACGCCGGCGCGCGAGGCGATCTCCTCGACGGCGGTGCCGTCGTACCCGCGCTCGGCGAACAGGGACCGGCCGACGTCGAGCAGCTGCTCGCGGCGTTCCTTGCCCGTCATGCGGACCCTGGCGCGTCGTTCTTCCTCACTCACCTGGGCAGGCTATGCCGCCCAGGGTTCAGGACGGCGTCAGGCGGCGCGGCGGGCTGCCAGCCGCTCGGGCTTGGGCCAGCGGACGTCACGTGCCCAGCCGAGCTTCTCGAAGGCCTGGATCAGGCGTGCGCTGCTGTCGACCTGACCCTTGTCGACCCCGTGCCGGGCGCAGGTCGGGTCCGCGTGGTGCAGGTTGTGCCAGCTCTCGCCGCCCGAGGCCACGGCCAGCCACCAGACGTTGACGGCGCGGTCCTTGGTCGTGAAGGGGCGCTCGCCCCAGGTGTGGCAGATCGAGTTGATGGACCAGGTGACGTGGTGCAGCAGGCCGACGCGCACGATGCTGGCCCAGAAGAACGCCGTGAGCGCACCGGTCCAGCTCATCGTGAGGAGACCGCCGAGCAGAGCCGGCAGGAGCAACGAGACCGCGACGAACACGGGGAACAGCCGGCTCACCTTCACGATGTCCTCGTCAGCGAGCAGGTCTGGGCTGAAGCGCTTCTGGTCGGTCTGCTCGGTGTCGAACAGCCAGAGGACGTGGGCGTGGAGCAGCCCCTTGGTGAGACCCTTCACGCCGCCGCCGTAGCGCCACGGCGAGTGCGGGTCGCCCTCCTCGTCGCTGAAGGCGTGGTGCCGCCGGTGGTCGGCGACCCAGCGGGTGACCGGTCCCTGGATGGCCAGGCTGCCGGCGACGGCGAGGGCGATGCGCAGGCCACGCTTGGCCTTGAACGAGCCGTGCGTGAAGTAACGGTGGAAGCCCACCGTGATGCCATGCATGGCGACCAGGTAGAAGGCCGCGCTCAGGATCACGTCGGTCCAGCTGAGCCCGTGACCCCACAGCACGAAGCCGGCGGCGAAGACGCCGATCAGCGGGATGAAGACGAAGCAGCCGAGGGCGAACTGCTCCCACCGCGCCATGTACTCGGTCGACGGCAGCTGCTGCAGCGGCCGTGACTCGTCCGCCTCGTAGTCGATGGTGGTGACGGGCGCGGCCATCGGGTCGCTGAGCGTCTCAGTCATGAGAGGGGGTCCTGTCGCTGGGGCCTTGTCCAGTGCCGTTCCAATGCCTACGCAAGCGTAACTTACGGCGGAGTAGCCGTGTCTAGTGCTTCGGCGCCAGTTGTCCATGTGTTCAGCGGCCACGAGACCGTGTACGGCAGACTGAGGGACGTCACTCGACTAGTGACGCAATCCGCCTTGGTGTAACAGGCAGCACAGCCTCTTTTGGGGTGGTCGGGTCCAGGTTCGAATCCTGGGGGCGGAGCGCGAGGCACCGAAGGCGAGCCGTGCCATGTACCGGGGCCGGTAGAGTGGCAGGTGCCGGGGTCCCGGCGCTTCCCCGGTCCACCCGTCCGCCCGCGCCAGCAGGGAGACTGCGTGCCGTCCGCGCGACCCGCCGCCGTGATCGTCCTGGCCGCGGGCGAGGGCACCCGGATGCGCAGCACCACCCCCAAGGTCCTGCACGCACTGGCCGGGCGGACCATGCTGGGTCACGTCCTGCACGCCGCGGAAGCCCTCGACCCGGAGCACCTCCTGGTCGTCGTGGGTCATGCCCGCGAGCAGGTGACGGCGACCCTGACGGGCAAGGCCAGGGCGGTCGTCCAGGAGAGCCAGGACGGCACCGGGCACGCCGTCCGCGTGGCTCTGGAGACGATCCCCGACGTCGACGGGACCGTGGTCGTCGTACCAGGTGACTCCCCGCTGCTCACCGCACAGACGCTGCAGCGGCTGGTGGAGGCCCACGACCTGCAGCAGGCCGCGACGACCCTGCTGACGGCAGTGGTCGACGACCCGACCGGCTACGGCCGGGTGGTGCGCAGCGGCGGCTCCGTCCAGCGGATCGTCGAGCACAAGGACGCCGACCCGGCGACCCGGGAGATCAAGGAGATAGGCACCAGCGTCTACGCCTTCTCCGCGCGCCCCCTGCGTGAGGCGCTGCAGCGGCTCACCACCGACAACGCCCAGGGCGAGCAGTACCTCACCGACGTCATCGGGCTGCACAAGGACGCGGGACTGACGGTGGCGGCGACCGTGGCCGAGGACGCCGACGAGACGCGTGGGGTCAACGACCGCGCGCAGCTGGCCGACCTGGCGCGGGTGCTGCGCGACCGGATCGTGGCCCAGCACATGCGCGATGGCGTCGCGGTCCTCGACCCGCAGACCACCTGGATCGATGTCGACGTCCAGCTCGCAGCGGACGTGATCATCAAGCCCAACACCCAGCTCCACGGCAGTACGACGGTCGCTGCCGGCGCGGTGCTCGGACCGGACACGACGCTGACCGACTGCACCGTCGGGGAGCGCGCCACCATCCGCCGCACCGACGGGACGCAGGCGGTGATCGGCGCGCAGGCGACGGTCGGACCGTTCAGCTACCTGCGGCCGGGCACCGTCCTCGGCGACCGCGGCAAGATCGGCGCCTTCGTGGAGACCAAGAACGCCGAGATCGGCGACGACTCCAAGGTCCCGCACCTGTCCTACGTCGGGGACATGACTGTCGGCGAGCGGAGCAACATCGGCGCGGGCACGATCGTGGTCAACTACGACGGGCAGCACAAGCACCGCACGACCGTGGGCGACGACGCCCGGGTCGGGAGCAACAACAGCCTGGTCGCACCGGTGCGCATCGGCGACAACGCCTACACCGCAGCGGGTTCGGCCATCACGGAGGACGTCCCGGACGGCGCACTCGGCGTCGGTCGGGAGAGGCAGCGCAACATCGAGGGCTGGACCGCCCGCAAGCGGCCCGCCAAGGGGGAAGAGCCCGCATGACCGGCATCGAGATCGACAGCCGCAAGAACCTGATGCTGTTCACGGGCAGGGCGTTCCCGGAGCTGGCTGAGGAGGTCGGCAAGGAGCTGGGGGTCGAGCCGGTCCCGACCTCCGCGTACGACTTCGCCAACGGCGAGATCTTCGTGCGCTTCGAGGAGTCGGTGCGCGGCTGCGACGCGTTCGTCATGCAGAGCCACGCGGCACCGATCAACACCTGGGTCATGGAGCAGCTGCTCATGGTCGACGCCCTCAAGCGCGCGTCGGCCAAGCGCATCACCGTCGTCATGCCCTTCTACCCGTACGCCAGGCAGGACAAGAAGCACCGCGGCCGCGAGCCCATCAGCGCCCGTCTCATCGCGGACATGTTCAAGACGGCCGGCGCCGACCGGCTGATGAGCGTCGACCTGCACACGGCGCAGATCCAAGGCTTCTTCGACGGCCCCGTCGACCACCTCTTCGCGCTGCCGCTGCTGGCCGACCACGTGGCGCGGAAGTACGACAGCGCCAACATGACGATCGTCTCCCCGGACTCCGGCCGGGTGCGGGTGTCGGAGCGGTGGTCGGACCGGATGGGTGGCTGCCCACTGGCGTTCATCCACAAGACCCGCGACCCGATGGTCGCCAACCAGGTGGTCGCCAACCGGGTCGTCGGCGACGTGGAGGGCCGCGTCTGCGTTCTCGTCGACGACATGATCGACACCGCCGGCACCATCACCAAGGCCGCCGACGTGCTCTTCGACGCGGGCGCCGCCGACGTCATCGTCACGGCCACCCACGGCGTCCTCAGCGGCCCGGCCATCGACCGCCTGAAGAACTCCCGGGTCACCGAGACGATCATCACCAACACGCTGCCTGTGCCGGACGAGAACCGGTTCGACAAGCTGACGGTGCTCTCGATCGCCCCGCTGATCGCGCGGGCGATCAGCGAGGTCTTCGAGGACGGCTCGGTCACCAGCCTGTTCGACGGCGCCGCCTAAGCCGCCTGCCCCCACCGCTCATGGGCTTTGGGGCGGCGGCGGGGGCACCTGGTGATCCGGTCCGCTAGACTCATCCGCTGCGCCATCCGCGCCACATCCGCGCCCCACAGCTTGCAGTCGTTTCGAGGAGTTCCGCCGTGTCCGAGGTCCGCATCGTCGCCGAGGCCCGCACCGAGTTCGGCAAGGGTCCGGCCCGCCGGACCCGGCGCGCCGGCAAGGTGCCCGCCGTGCTGTACGGCCACGGAGACAAGCCGCGCCACTTCGCGCTGCCGGGCCACGAGCTCATGCTCGCGCTCAAGCACGACGCCAACGCGCTGCTCGCGCTGCAGACCGAGGACGGCGAGCAGCTCGCCCTCCCGAAGATCGTCGTGCGCGACCCCATCCGCCGCACCCTGGAGCACGTCGACCTGGTCGCCGTGCGCCGCGGCGAGAAGGTGACCGTCGACGTCCCGCTGCACCTCGTCGGTGAGGCCAAGTCCTCCGACGTCCTGGTCGACCAGCAGAAGAACACCATCTCCGTCGAGGCCGAGGCGACGCACCTGCCGACCGGCTTCGAGTTGAGCATCGAGGGCCTCAAGGCCGGCGACACGCTGCACGCCTCGGACATCACCCTGCCCGAGGGCGTCACGCTGGCCGAGTCCGCCGAGGAGGTCGTCGTCCAGGGCCTCGCCGCGCCGACGGCAGAGGCGCTCGACGCCGAGCTGGAAGCGGCCGCTGCCGAGCTGGCCCCCGAGGCCGCCGCCGAGGAGGTCCCGGCCGCGGAGGCCGAGGAGACCGAGGCCGCAGCCGACGAGGCACCCGCCACCGAGGAGTAGCACGTGGCGGACGACCTCTGGCTGGTCGTCGGCCTGGGCAACCCGGGGCCGTCCTACGCGGGCAACCGGCACAACGTCGGCTTCATGGTCCTCGACCTGCTCGCGGA
>JAOPVZ010000218.1 GCA_025965935.1 Frankiales bacterium
AGCCCCATCGAGGTCGCCAGGTTGACGGAGTAGACGCTGACGTCGGTGAAGCCGTGCAGGACGTGCAGCGACAGGAAGGTCCCGAGGATCGACAGCACGCCGATGAGCAGCGGCAGGCCCGCGGCGACAGCGGATCCGAAGACGAGGATCAGCAGCACCGCAGTGACGGGGATGGCGATGGACTCGGCGCGCAGCACGTCCTTCTCGATGGTGTCGCCGACCTGGGCGAAGACGGCGAACTCGCCGCCGGTCGCGACCGTCAGTCCCTGGTAGCTGCCGTCGTACTCGGTGCCGAGGGCCTTGGCCAGCTTGACCGCGTCGTCCTCGTTGCCGGTCAGCCGGGCGAGGACGAGCGCCTGCGTGCCGTCCTTGCTCTTCAAGGTGGTGGGCTTGCCGGCGGTCCAGTAGGACGCGACGTCGGCCACGCCCTTCTCGTGCGCCAGCCGCTGGGTGAGCGAGATGCCCGCGGCCGAGGCCTTGTCGACGCCTCCGGGTGCCGTCACCAGGAGCAGGAAGTTGCTCGGTCCGGTGTGGAACTCCTTGTCGAGGGCCGCGGCGGCGACCTCGGACTGCTGCTTCGGGTCGGCGAAGCCGCCGGCCGAGAGCTCCTTGGCGACCGAGCCGCCGATGCCGCCCGCGAGCGCGAGGAAGATGACGGCGAGGACGAGCACGAGCCGACGTCGGGCGACGAGGACGGGTGCGAGACGAGCAAGCATGGCGTGACCCCCAGATCCGCATGACTGAACGGCGATAAGTTATCGCCGCTATCTCACGACGTCAACAGGTTCTGCGCCAGGATGGTGGAGTGCCCGAGGACTCCTCGCCTGCCGACGTCGCCGCCGACGTCGCCAAGGGAGCCATGCGGTTCACCCGGCGGTTCGCGCGCCGGGTGCGGACTGCGGCGGAGGCCGACGGCGCCGGGCACTCAGGACTTGCCGCGCTCATCGCGACGCACGCGCTGTGCGCCGCCGGCGACGCGATGGTCGCGGTCGCGCTGGCCAACACCACCTTCTTCAAGGTCAGCGCGGGCGAGGCGCGCGGCAAGATCGCGCTCTACCTCATCCTCGCGCTGCTGCCGTTCGCGCTGCTCATCCCGGTCGCGGGCCCGCTGCTGGACCGCTTCCCGCACGGACGCCGCTACGTCCTCGCCATCACCGCCGCCGGCCGCGGCCTCACCGCCTGGACGCTCGCCGGGTCGCTGGCGTCGCTGAGCCTCTACCCGCAGGCGCTGGTGATCCTGGTGCTGCAGCGGGCCTACTCGGTGGCCCGCGCGGCCGCCGTCATCCGGGTCCGGCCCCCGGACCTGGGGCTGGTCGCAGCCAACGCCCGGATGAACATCGCCGCCCTCGCCGGCTCAGGCGTCGCGGCCTTCGTGGGCTTCTCGCTGTCGAAGGCGGTCGGCACCGAGTGGGACCTGCGGGTGTGCGCGGTGCTCTTCCTCATCGCAGCCGTCACCGCGCTGCGGCTGCCCGACCGCATCGACGACGCGAGCCGGCCGCACACCGAGGCGAAGGCCAGCTTCAGGATCCGCGCCGCGTCGCGGGTCATCCGCCGCCCGCTCGTCGCCACGATCGCGCTGCGGGCTGCGACCGGCCTGCTCACCCTCGGCCTGGCGATCTTGCTCAAGGCTGACAAGGCGTCGGTGGTCACCGCAGGACTGGTGCTCGGCGCCGGCGTGGCCGGAGGGCTGGTCGGGACCGGTCTTGCTTCTCGGTTGCCCGCGCCACGGGTGGCCCGCATCACGGCCTTCGCCCTCCTGGCGCCGATGGCCGCCTCAGCGCTCGCCGCGATCCTCGGCGGCACCTTGTTCCAGGCGATCGCCGTGGGTTCAGTGGGGCTGGGTGCGTCTCTGGGCAAGTACGCCCTCGACGCCGCCCTGCAGACCCACGTCAGCCCGACCCAGACCGGTTCGGCGTTCGCGAAGTCGGAGACCTTCCTGCAGCTCGGCTGGGCGGCCGGCGGCGCGCTCGGGCTGCTGCTGTCGCTGATCGACCGCACCGGCCTGGGCTTCTACGGCGCGCTGCACATCATGTTCGCCGTCGTGGCCGTCATCCCGGTGGTCGGCCTCGTCGTCGCCGCCCGCACCCACCCCGACGCACGGGCAGTCAGCGGGACCAGCTGACGTCCTTGGACCAGGTCGTGAAGCCGAGCCGCTCGTACAGCCCGATGGCGGGCGCGTTCGACTCGTCGACGTAGAGCAACGCCTCGGACAGCCCGAGCCCCGCGAGGTGGTGCAACCCGAGCAGCGTCAGGGCCTTTCCGAGGCCCGTCCCCCGTTCGGAGGCGGCCACCCCTACGACGTACACCTCTCCGATCGCGGGGTGCCCGTGGCCGTCGGCGCCGTGCACCTTGGTCCAGTGGAACCCGACGAGCCGGCCGTCCCGCACCGCGAGGAAGAACCCGGCCGGGTCGAACCACGACTCGTGCTCACGCACCAGCACCTCGTCGACCGACCACGAGCCCTGGTCCGGGTGGCCGGCGAACGCCTCGTTGTTGAGCGCCGTCCAGGCCGCTTCGTCGGCACCGATCTCGAA
>JAOPVZ010000235.1 GCA_025965935.1 Frankiales bacterium
GAGGCGCTCGTTCCCTTCGAGCCGGGTGGGGAGAACCCCTACGAGGTCTGGCACAAGCTGCAGGACGCGATGCAGGACCTGGTCGGCATCATCCGCAACGGCAAGGAGGTCCAGCAGGCGCTCGACGTCATCCAGGACCTCAAGACCAAGAAGCTCACCGCCGAGGGCGGCCGGGCGTTCAACCCGGGCTGGCACCTCGCGATCGACATGCAGAACATGCTGCGCGTCTCGGAGTGCATCGCGAAGGCGGCGCTCGAGCGCGAGGAGAGCCGAGGCGGTCACACCCGCGACGAGTTCCCGGCCTCCACGCAGGAGTGGGGCAAGCTCAACCTGATCTGCAACCTGAACGACGACAACAGCATCACGCTCACGCGCAAGCCGCTGCCGCAGATGCCGGACGACCTCAAGCAGATTGTCGAGGAGGCTGCGAAGTGAGCGAAGCGAACAAGCCCGCGAAGTCGGGGACGAGGACGTACAGCAAGAAGATTCGGGTCTGGCGAGGCGACGCGTCCGGCGGCGGGCTGCAGGACTTCGAGGTCGAGGTCAACCCCGGGGAGGTCGTGCTCGACATCATCCACCGGCTGCAGGCCACGCAGGCGGGTGACCTGGCGGTCCGGTGGAACTGCAAGGCCGGCAAGTGCGGCTCCTGCTCGGCCGAGATCAACGGCAAGCCGCGTCTGCTGTGCCTGACCCGGATGGGCGACTACGACGAGGACGAGCTCGTCACGGTCACGCCGATGCGCACCTTCCCGGTCATCCGCGACCTGGTCACCGACGTGTCCTTCAACTACGAGAAGGCCGCCTCCATCCCGCACTTCACCCCGAAGCCCCGCGAAGCCGACGGGACCTACCGGATGCAGCAGATCGACGTGGAGCGCTCGCAGGAGTTCCGCAAGTGCATCGAGTGCTTCCTCTGCAACGACACCTGCCACGTCATCCGTGACCACGAGGAGAACAAGCCGGCGTTCGCGGGCCCGCGCTTCCTCATGCGGATCGCCGAGCTGGACATGCACCCGCTCGACACGGTGGACCGCAAGCAGTTCGCCCAGGACGAGGCCGGCCTCGGCTACTGCAACATCACCAAGTGCTGCAGCGAGGTCTGCCCGGAGGGCATCCACATCACCGACAACGCCCTGATCCCGCTGAAGGAGCGCGTCGTCGACCGGAGGTACGACCCGCTGACCTGGCTCGGGTCGAAGATCGGCAGGAGGCCCGCGGAGTGACCGATCACATCTACCGCGTGACTGAGGTCGTCGGGACGTCGCAGGAGTCGGTGGCGCAGGCCATCAAGAACGGCGTGGCACGGGTCGGCAAGACCGTCCGCAACGTCGAGTGGTTCGAGGTCACCGACACCCGCGGCGCCGTCGGCAGCGATGGCACCATCACCTTCCAGGTCGCGTTGAAGGTGGGCTTCCGCCTCGAGGGCTGAGCGGCCGGCCGGGCGGACTGTCCGGGTTTGCGGGCGTTGCTGCCGCGACCTTGAAGAGTCCACTCAGCAATTGCGGCGCGGCTGCCGAATACCTGGAAGACCAGGTCCCGCCCGTGGGAGGCAGTCGTGAAGCGAGTCCAGATCGCCAAGCCGCAGCGGCCGCACGGCCCTGTGGAGATCGACACCCGCACGCCTAGCGGCCGCGTCCTGCCGTTCTGACCCGTCAGACGGACGGACGTCGGCTCAGTGGCTCGTAGCGGCGACGACGAGGCGCAGCAGCCGCTGTACCTCGGCCTCGCTGATCTGCTCGCCGGCGTGCTGGCCTGTGTCTGAAGCACCGTCCGAGTCGTGCCCTGGCCCGACATGCTGACTTCGGCCGCGTCCTGACGCGGTGCTCTTCACATTGATCGGCCGCGCTACCCGGCTCAGTCGTAGAGGCGGTCCAGGACGTCGGCGTACTTGGTGCTGACGACGCGGCGCTTGAGCTTGAGGGTCGGCGTGAGCTCCTCGCTCTCGGCGGTCCACTCACCCGCCAGGACCTCGAAGCGCTTGACCTGCTCCGGCCGTGACAGCCGCTCGTTCGCTGCCGCGACGGCCTCCTCGATCATGCCGCGGATGGTCGGGTGCTGCGCGAGCTCGGCCAGGGACAGCCCGTCGAGGCCGGCGCGGGCGGCGACGGCGGGCGCGACATCCGGGTCAAGGGTGAGCAGAGCGACGACGTACGACTTGCCGTCGCCGGCGGCATAGGCGTGACCGACAAGCGGGCTCTCCTTGAGGAGGTTCTCGATGTTGGAGGGCGCGATGTTCTTGCCGGAGGAGGTGATGATCATCTCCTTCTTGCGGTCGACGACGGAGTAGTAGCCGTCGTCGTCCACGACGCCGATGTCACCGGTGCCGAGCCAGCCGTCGGCGTCGATGAGCGCGGCAGTCGCCTCCGGGTTGTGCAGGTACCCCGGCGTCACGACCGGCCCGCGCACCTGGATCTCGCCGTCGTCGCCGAGCCGGAGCTCGACCCCAGGCAACGGCCGTCCGACGGTGCCGAGCTTGAAGCCAGATGGCGTGTTGGCCGTCACCGAGCCGGTGGTCTCGGTCATGCCGTAGACGTCATAGATGATGATCCCGAGACCGGCGAAGAACCGCGCCACCTCGACCGGCATGGGTGCCGCGGCAGACGCCGCCCACTGGAGCCGGTCGAGGCCGAGGAAGCCACGGATCCCTTGCAAGACAGCAGAATCGACCTCCTCGAACGCCTTCTGGAGCTCCGGCGAGGGCGTGCCGCCGTTCTCCTTCGCGGACGCCCACGCCAAGCCGGTCACCATGGCTGCCTCCACCGCGGGGTCGGGGTTCGCGGCGAGCAGCGCGGAGACGCCCGCCATCACCTTCTCCCAGACGCGGGGGACGCCGAAGAACCGCGTGGGGTGCACCTGCCCGAGCGCCGCCGGCAGCGCAGCCGGGTCGTCGACCAGGTGCACGTGGGCACCCTGCAGCTGCGGCCCGTACATCCCGAGGTTGCGCTCGGCGATGTGCGCGAATGGCAGGTAGGAGATCGAGACCCCTGGCTCGCGGATGCCCGCGGCGTCGAGGCCCGACGACACGGACTCGAACACGTTGCGGTGCGTGAGGACGACGCCTTTCGGGTCGCCGGTCGTGCCGGAGGTGTAGAGGATCGTCAGCGGGTCGTCCGGCCGGATCGCCGCGCAACGGTCGGCGCAGTCGCTGCCGCCGCCGAGCAGCTCCGCCCAGCTGACAGCGCGGGGGTCGTCGCACGGAGTCCCGTCGATGACGACGACGTGCCGGATGCTCGGTACCTCCGCGAGGGCGAGCTGCCACCGGTCCAGCTGTTCCTGGCCCTCGAGCACCACGACGGACGGCAGGCTGTGCCCGGCGATGTAGCGGACCTGCTCTGGCGCAAGCGTCGCGTAGACGGTCATCGGGGTGGCCCCGGCGTGCACGACGCCGAGGTCGGCGATCACGTGCTCGACCCGGTTGGAGCACATCAGCGCCACGGTGTCGCCCGGTCGGACGCCGCGGTCGATGAGCGCTCCCGCGACTGCCCGGGCGCTGCCGACGACCTCCGCCCAGGTCAGGGTGCGCCAGCCCTCCTCGGCGTGCCGGTCCGAGTACGCCGACTCAGCAACGCGTGCAGCGGCGGTACGGGCAAGGACCTCGGGGAGCGTGTCAGCCATGACCCGATCTTGGCCGGTCTAGCGGAACTTCGCCTCGACCTCGTCGAGGAACGCCGCCGAGAGCCTCTCGTACTGGACCTGCGTCAGCGCAACGGGGCGCCCGGCTTGAGGCCGACCACCGCCTCCTCCGGCTAGTACTTCACGACGCTGACAGTGCGGAAGCCCCGGCATCCGAGGCCTTGGCGATCTTCTTGTACAAGCCCGAGCAGGATTTCGAAGGCGTGCTGCTCACGGGTTGCGCAGCCACTCGAGCCAGGTATCCCACAGCATCCCCTGCGGCTTGCATGCCACCACGCTGCCACTGTTACGGAGCGCCGTACGGCGGGCAGGGTGGCCCCATGGACACACGAGCACTTGGACAGCAAGGCCTGACAGTCTCCGCGCAGGGGCTGGGCTGCATGGGGATGAGCGCGTTCTACGGCGCCTTCGACGACGCCGAGTCGACGGCGACCCTCGAGCGGGCCCTGGAGCTGGGGGTGACTTTCTGGGACACCGCCGACGCCTACGGCCCGTTCACCAACGAGCGACTGCTGTCCGGCCTGCTGGCCCGGCACCGCGACGAGGTCGTCGTCGCCACGAAGTTCGGCAACGAGATCGCCCCCGACGGGACCCGGACCGGCAAGGTCAACGGCCGGCCGGACTACGTCCGCAGCTCGGTGGAGGGCTCGCTGCAGCGGTTGGGCGTCGACGCGATCGACCTGTACTACCAGCACCGCGTGGACCCGGACACCCCTGTCGAGGAGACCTTCGGTGCGCTGGGCGAGCTGGTCCAGCAGGGCAAGGTGCGCTTTCTCGGGATCAGCGAGGCCAGCCCGGACAGCATTCGCCGGGCCCACGCCACCGCGCCGCTGAGCGCCGTACAGACTGAGTGGTCGCTGTTCACCCGCGACGTCGAAGACGACGGGGTCCTCGCGACGGTCCGCGAGCTCGGCATCGGCTTCGTGCCCTACTCCCCGCTGGGTCGCGGGTTCCTGTCCGGGAAGATCAGGTCGTTCGAGGACCTCGACCCGGACGACTTCCGCCGCTCCAGCCCCCGCTTCCAGGGCGAGAACTTCACCAAGAACCTGGAGCTGCTCGACCGGGTGGTGCAGCTCGCCCACGACAAGGGCGTCACCCCGAGCCAGCTGGCGCTCGCCTGGGTGCAGGCGCAGGGCCGGGACGTCGTGCCGATCCCTGGCACCCGACGGATCGCGAACCTGCAGGAGAACGTCGCCGCGCTCGATGTCGTGCTCAGCCCGCAGGACCTCGCCGCGATCGAGCAGGTCGCGCCGCGGGGCGCTGCGGCGGGCGAGCGCTACGCCCCGGCAGGCATGGCGACGGTCAACCGCTGACGGCCGAGGTACACCGCCAGGCCCTTGTCCACCCGGCCGAGCCAGCGCACTACCTGTTGCGGCCCTCATGATTGCGACGTGCACGACCACCGGGGCGGGCCTCGCGCGTGCTCTCATGCCGATGGGAGCGTGTTGGCGTCGACCCAGGATCGCCGGGCGCCATGGTCCGCAGACCTTAGGCGCTCAGCACGAAGATGACCTCCTCGGAGCCGTCGTCGGGCGCCGGCGCCATTGCCTCCTGCACGCGATCGCGCCGAAAGCCACACTTCTCGAGGACGCGGATCGAGCCCTTGTTGTGCACCGCGACATGGGCGTACAACGGCCGGATCGACACCTCGTCCAAGCACAGGGCGAGCGCCTGTGTCGCGACGCCGCGGCCCCAATACTCGCGTCCGACCC
>JAOPVZ010000265.1 GCA_025965935.1 Frankiales bacterium
AGGCCGAGCGCCACCGCGAGCGCGACTCCCATGGTGATGAACTGGTGGGCCGAGACGCGGACGATGCCGAACGAGACCGCATCGCCGTTGAAGAACTGCTCGATGTTGCGGCCGGCCGGCGGCCAGATCGTCTGCGCGACACCGATGAGCGCGACCAGCAGTCCCACGGTCACGACGAGGGAGATCGTGACGTCGGCCTGCGTCAGCCTTCGCATCATCACCCGCTCGAGGACGAGTCCCATGGCAGGTGCCGCGATCCCGAGCACGAACGGGAGGGCCACCCAGACCGGCCAGCCCTGGTTCACCGAGACCTCCCAGTAGAGGAAGGTCATGAACATGCCGACGGCGCCGTGCGCCATGTTGAAGACGTTGGACGTGGCGTAGGTGAGCACCAGGCCGCTCGCGGCGATCGCGTACGTGGCGCCCACGACGATCCCGATGACGGTGAACGTGACGAAGTTGGTCACTCGGCTGGGTCCTGGCTGAACACGATCACTCCGGGTGTTCGCTGCTGTGTTGCCGTGCTCCGGCACATGGAAGCGACGGCGGCGCTGTGGTCTGGGTCACAGCGCCGGGTTCATCGTCCGGGTGTTACCTCTCCGTGTCGAGGGTGGTACGCCCGCAATTTCCGGACATTGCCTCCCAGAGTCCCGCTCAGAGGGACGTAAAGGCGTCCGCTCGGAAGGTCTTCGAGCTGTCCCGGTCGCGGAAGTACGGGCCGAGGGCGTCGGCGAGTGCGTCCACGCTCCACGTCGGATCGGTCGCGTCGAACCGCTGTTCGATGCCGGGCGCGGAGGCCAGGACGACCATCGGGCCGTAGGCGACGAAGACCTGGCCGCTGATGGCGTCCGCCTCAGGGCTCGCGAGGTACGCGACGAGCGGCGCGACGTGCTCCACCCCCAACGGGTCGATGTCGCCCTCGGGCGCCTCGCCGAAGACCTGCGCGGTCATCGCGGTGCGGGCACGGGGGCAGATGACGTTGGCCCGCACGCCGTACCGGCCGCACGCCCCCGCCGTGGCGAGGGTGAGGGCGGTGATGCCGGCCTTGGCTGCGGCATAGTTCGGCTGGCCGGGTGACCCGAACAGGAACGCCTCGGAGCTGGTGTTGATGACGCGGCCGTAGACCTCGCCGCCGGTCGCCTTCGACCGGTCGCGCCAGTGCTGGGTCGCGAACTTCGAGGTGCCGGCGTGACCCTTGAGGTGCACCGCGATGACGGTGTCCCACTCGTCCTCGGTGATGTTGAAGATGGTCCGATCACGCAGCACGCCGGCGTTGTTGACGAGGATGTCGAGCTGGCCCCACTCCGTGACGGCGGCCTGCACGAGCGACTCGGCGACGCTCCAGCTGCTCACGTCGCCGGGAGCGGCGACCGCCTGCCCGCCTGCGCCTTGGATCTCGTCGACGACGGCGTGGGCCGCGTCCTTGTCGTAGTCGTTGACGACGACGCCCGCGCCTTGCGCGGCGAGGGCGAGCGCCTCGGCGCGACCCAGGCCGGCGCCGGCACCGGTGACGACAGCGGACTTGCCTTCGAGCGAGGTGGACATGCTTTCCTTCTAGACGGGCTCGGCGGCGAGGGTCGCGCCGAGCGAGAGGGCCTGCGCGGTCGCGCCACCCAAGGTGAACTCGAGGTACTTGCTCCACGTGAAGTAGCGGTGCAGCACGTAGTCCATGTCGATGCCGACGCCGCCGTGCACGTGCTGGGCAGCGTGCGCGACGCGGTGCCCGCCCTCGGCGGCCCACCACTTCGCGATGCGGGCCTCGTCGTGCGCCGGCAGCCCCTCATCGAGCAGCCAGACGGCCTGCAGGGTTGTGAGCCGGATCGCCTCGACGTCGATGTAGGCGTCCGCGAGCCGGTGCCCGACCGCCTGGAAGGTCGCGACCGCGCGGCCGAACTGCTCCCGCTCGGTCGTGTACGTCGCCGACAGCCGCAGGGCCTTGTTGCTCACGCCGAGAGCGGTGGCCGCGATCGCGACGCGAGCCCGGTCGAGCAGCCAGTCGAGCGCCGTGGGGTCGTCCGTGAGCAGCTCGGCAACGGTGCCGTCGAGCTCCAGGTCGAAGACCGGCAGCCCATGGGTCGTCTTCCCCGCCGGGGTGCCGGACGCCTCGAGCAGGAGCAGCACGGGTCCGGCCGCGGTGGCCGCCGACACGACGACCTTCGACGCCCGGTCCAGCAGCGGTACGGCGGACTTGCTGCCGTTGACCGTCCACGTGCCGCCCTCGAGGACAGCCGTCGTGGCGGGCCGGGCGGGGTCCTCGCGGCCGCTCTCGGTGAGGGCCGCCACGACGAGCGCGGTGCCGGACACGAGGTCGCGCAGGACCTGCCGCTGGTCGTCGCTGCCGAACCGGTCGAGGGCGAGGGCCGGGACGAGCACCTCCAGCAGCGGCACCTGCGCGGCGTGCGCCCCCACCTGCTCGAGGACCAGCGCCAGCTCGGTGAGCCCGAGCCCGCCGCCGCCCACGTCCTCCTTCAGGGCGGCGCCGACGAGGCCGGCGTCCGCGAGCTGCTTCCAGAGCGGCTCGTCGAACCAGCTGCCCTGCGCGTCGAGGGAGTCGAGCCGCTCCTGGGTCGCCTCCTTCGCGAGGATCTGCTGCGCGAGCCCCTGGAGGGACCGCTGGTCCCCGGTCAGCGTGAAGTCCATCTGTCCCTACCTCGGAGCGCGGGGCATGCCGAGCCCCACCATGGCGATGATGTCGCGCTGGATCTCGTTCGTGCCGCCACCGAAGGTCAGCACCAGCGTGGTGCGCATCCAACGCTCGAGCTCGTGGCCGAGGATGGCATTGCTGCCGACGATCTCCATCAGCCGGCGGTAGGCCTCGATGTAGAACTCGCTGCCGAGCACCTTGACGGCCGAGGCGTCGGCCGGGCTGAGGCTCCCCTGGGTGCCGCTCCAGGCGACCTTCCAGTTCAGCATCTCGAGGAAGCGCGTCTTGGCGGTCAGCTCCGCGAGCGAGCGCTGCACCCACTCCTGGTCGATCACCCG
>JAOPVZ010000129.1 GCA_025965935.1 Frankiales bacterium
GTCGTGGCGCCGCTGTTCTGGGGAGCGGTCGCCGGTGTGCCAGGACTGCTCGGCTACCGCGCGATCAACACCCTCGACGCCATGGTGGGGCACCGGTCCGAGCGCTACCTGCGCTTCGGCTGGGCAGCTGCCCGGCTGGACGACCTCGCGAACTGGGTGCCGGCCCGGCTCACGGCCGGCCTCACGGTCCTGCTCGCCCCCGTCGTCGACGGCTCCCCGCGACGAGCCCTCACCACCTGCTGGCGTGACGGCGGTAAGCACCCGTCGCCGAACGCCGGTCCGGTCGAGGCGGCTTTCGCCGGGGCGCTCGGTCGGACGCTGGGCGGTCGGCTCAGCTACGGCACGCGGGTGGAGGAGCGGCCGCTGCTCGGGGACGGACCGGCACCCCTGGTCGCCGACATCCCTCGTGCGGCACGGCTCTCGGCCGCCGTGGCGCTGGCCGCCGGGGTCCTCGCCGCGGCCGCGCGGCGGTGAAGGGTTCGCTGCTCGTCGCCGGGACGACGAGCGACGCCGGCAAGTCGGTGCTGACCGCGGGGCTGTGCCGGTGGTTGGCGCGACAGGGCGTGAAGGTCGCGCCCTTCAAGGCCCAGAACATGTCGCTGAACTCGGCCGTCACCATCGACGGTGCGGAGATCGGACGGGCCCAGGCGATGCAGGCGGCGGCCGCCGGCGTCGAGCCCGAGGCGGCCATGAACCCCGTCCTGCTCAAGCCGGGTAGCGACCGCACCTCGCAGGTCGTGCTGCTGGGCAAGCCGTTCGCCGAGGTGTCGGCCGTGTCCTACCGGGAGCACGCGCAGACTCTGTCGGCCGTCGCGCTGGACTGCCTGTTCGACCTGCAAGACCGCTTCGACGTGGTGATCTGCGAGGGCGCCGGATCGCCGGCCGAGATCAACCTGCGCGCCACCGACATCGCCAACATGGGGCTGGCCCGGGCCGCCTCGCTGCCGGTCCTGGTCGTCGGCGACATCAACCCGGGCGGCGTCTTCGCCGGGCTGTTCGGCACCCTGGCGCTGCTGTCGCCGGAGGACCAGGCGCTCGTCAGTGGGTTCGTCATCAACAAGTTCCGTGGCGACCCGGCGTTGCTCGAGCCCGGCCTGCGGATGCTGCAGGACCTGACCGGGCGGCGCACCCTCGGGGTGCTGCCGTGGACCGAGGGGCTCGAGCTCGACGCAGAGGACTCGCTCGGGCTGTCGGCGCGGGTCGCTCCGGTGCCCGCGCTCGGACGCGATGTCCTGCGCGTCTCCGTCGTACGCCTTCCCCGGCTGTCCAACTGGACCGACATCGACGCCCTCCGCTCGGAACCCGGTGTGCTCGTCCGGTTCGCCGAGACCGCCGAGGAGCTCGCCGACGCCGACCTGGTCGTGCTGCCCGGGACCCGGCAGACCGTCGCCGATCTCGGGTGGCTGCGCGAGCGCGGCATCGATCGGGCGATTGCGCGGCATGACGGCCCGGTGCTCGGGATCTGCGGCGGGTTCCAGATGCTCGGCACGACGATCGTCGACGACGTCGAGTCGCGCGCCGGTGCAGTCGACGGTCTCGGGCTGCTCCCCGTCTCGACCGCGTTCGGGCCCGACAAGCTCCTGGGCCGCCCGATCGGGTCGTGGCTGGGACACCAGGTGACGACGGCCTACGAGATCCACCACGGGCGGATCACCGTCGCAGGTGGTGAGCCGTTCCTCGACGGCGTACGGGTCGGCGCCGTCAGCGGCACCGTCTGGCACGGTGCGCTGGAGAGCGACGGGTTCCGTCGGGCATACCTCTCCGAGGTCGCGGCGCTGACCGGACGGGACTGGTTGCCGGGGGAGCGGTCGTTCGCCGACGTCCGGCAAGCTCGCCTGGACCTGCTCGGTGACCTGGTGGCGGACCACCTCGACACCGCGTTCGTGGAGCGGCTGCTGACCGACGGGTCACCGGTCGGCCTGCCCTTCATCCCGCCCGGCGCCCCGCGCGGTTGAGACAGGGGACGTCGCGTCAGCTCAGGGCGTGACGCAACGTCCCCCGCGCCTATGTCAGGCGGCGCCGGCCGATTCCTTGAGGGCGGCCGCCGCGTCCTCCTTGCTGACCCTGACGAGCGAGAAGCCGATCAGTGCGGCGGCGAGCAGGAAGACCGAGCCGACGAGGAAGCCGACGCCCCACCCGTCGACGAGCGCGCTCGCCTGCTTGACCGGGTCGGCCGCGGACGCGCCCAGGCCGTTCAGGATGCCCGTGGTGTGCGCGGTGCTCACGGCGGTGAGGACGGCGAGGCCGATGGCGCCGCCGACCTGCTGGCCGGCGTTGAGCAGCGCCGAGGCGATGCCCGCGTCCTCCTGCGGGACACCCGCGACGGCGGAGCTCGTCAGCGCGACGAAGGTGAAGCCCATGCCCCCGGCGACGCAGGCGAGAGCCGGCAGGACGACGCCCACGTAGCTCGAGTCGGCGTGCAGCCGCAGGCCGAGCTGCAGCAGGCCGGCGGAGGCCAGCAGCGGTCCGAAGAACAGCAGCGGCCGCGGGCCGATGGTGCCGAGCAGCTTCGAGCCGATCCCGGCGCCGACGCCGATGAGCAGGGTCATCGGCAGGAAACCGAGACCGGACTGGATCGGGCTCCAGTGGTTGATCGCCTGCATCCAGAGGATGAGGAAGAAGAAGATCGCGAAGATGCCCGCTCCGATCAGCAGCGACCCGACGTCGGCGCCGAGAGCGCTGCGGTTGCGGAAGATCCGGAACGGCACGAGCGGGTTCTTGCTGGTCAGCTGGACCTTGACGAAGGCCACGACGCAGACGAGCGCGAAGGCCAGCCAGCCCAGCGTCTTCACATCGCCCCAGCCGTAGTCGTTGCCCTTGACGAGCGCGTAGACCAGCGCCATCAGCCCGCCGGTGACGAGGAAGGCGCCCGGGATGTCGAAGCCGACCGCGCGCTCGTCGCGGCTCTCCGGCACGAAGCGGAGCGCACCGAACACGGCGAGCGCCGCGATCGGGAGGTTGACGAGGAAGACCCAGCGCCAGCTGGCGTACTCGGTGAGCACGCCGCCCAGGATCAGGCCGAGTGCGGCGCCGCCGGCCGTGATGGCCGCCCAGATGCCGAGCGCGCGGTTGCGCTCCTCGCCCTCGCGGAAGACCACGGTCAGCAGCGACAGCGCCGCGGGGGACATGAGCGCGCCGCCGATGCCCTGCACAGCACGCGCGGCGATGAGCAGGCCGAGGTTGCCGGAGAGGCCACCGAGCAGCGAAGCCGCAGCGAATAGGATCGCGCCGGACATGAAGATCGTGCGGCGGCCGACCCGGTCGGCGATCTTGCCGCCGAGCAGCAGGAAGCCGCCGAAGGTCAGTGTGTACGCGGTGACGACCCACTGCACATCGCGGGTGCTCGTCTCCTTGAGCGCCCCCGAGATGTCGGGGAGGGCGACGTTCACGATGGTGGCGTCGAGGACGACCATCAGCTGGGCGATGGCGACGGTGACGAGCGCCAGGCCCTTGTGGACGGTGCGACCGTCGGCGTG
>JAOPVZ010000307.1 GCA_025965935.1 Frankiales bacterium
TGCGCGTCGGGCTCGCCCAGATCGACACGACCGTCGGTGACCTGCAGGGCAACTCCGACCTGGTCAGCCAGTGGGTGGCGCACGCGCGGAAGTCCGGCTGCCACGCAGTCGTGTTCCCGGAGATGACACTCACCGGCTACATGCCGGAGGACCTGGTCCTCCGGCGGTCGTTCGTCGACGCCAGCATCGCGGCGCTGCAAGCGCTGGCGACCCGGCTCGCCGACGAGGGCGCGGGCGAGGTGGCGGTCGTGGTCGGGTACTGCGACAAGAGCCACCGCCCCGCGCCCGCCGTCGGCCGTCCGGCCGGCGAGCCGCAGAACGCCGCGGCGGTGATCTGGCAGGGCCGGGTCGTGACGACCTACGCCAAGCACCACCTGCCGAACTACGGCGTCTTCGACGAGTTCCGCTACTTCGTGCGCGGGGACCGCTTCCCGGTGGTGCGGCTGCACGGCGTCGACGTCGGCATCGTCATCTGCGAGGACCTCTGGCAGGAGGGCGGGCCGATCGCGGTGGCACGCGCCGCCGGCGTGGGCCTGATCCTGTGCCCCAACGCGAGCCCCTACGAGCGCTTCAAGGACGACGTCCGCGGCGCGCTGGTGTCGCGGCGCGCCGTCGAGGCAGGCGCGACGATCGCCTACGTCAACCTGGTCGGCGGTCAGGACGAGCTCGTGTACGACGGTGACTCACTCGTCGTCGGCCCCGACGGTGCGATCAGCGCCCGCGCCCCGATGTGGGAGCAGGGCCTGATGGCCGTTGACCTCGAGCTGCCCGCCGGCAGCAGCGACGTCAGCGGCGACCTCGGTGCCAGCGACGGCACCACCATGCACGTCGACCGGCACGTCCTCGTGGCCGAGCCGCTCCCGCCGTACCCGCCGCTCACGGCAGGCATCGCGGCCCGGCTGCCCGACGAGGCGGAGGTGTGGGGGGCGCTGGTCACGGCGACCCGCGACTACGTCGACAAGAACAGCTTCAAGACGGTCGTCCTCGGGCTGTCCGGCGGGATCGACAGCGCGGTGGTCGCAGCCATCGCGCACGATGCCCTCGGCGCCGACCGGGTGCACGTCGTCGGGATGCCGAGCGACTGGTCGTCGCAGGGCTCGATCGACGACGCCCGAGAGCTCGCGGAGACCCTGGGCCTGAACTGGCAGCTGATCCCGATCGCGCCGATGGTCGAGGCCTACCGCGCCGCGACGCACCTCGAGGGCCTCGCGCTCGAGAACCTGCAGGCCCGGGTCCGCGGCACCCTGCTGATGGCGCTGTCCAACCAGCACGGCCACCTGGTCCTGACCACCGGCAACAAGAGCGAGCTCGCCACCGGCTTCTCGACCCTGTACGGCGACAGCGCGGGCGGCTTCGCCCCCATCAAGGACCTGCCCAAGACGCTGGTCTGGGCGCTCGCCCGGTGGCGCAACACGCTGTCGCCGGCGATCCCGGTCGCCAGCATCGAGAAGCCGCCCTCCGCCGAGCTGGCGCCGGGTCAGCTCGACAGCGACCGGCTGCCCGACTACGCCGCCCTGGACGCGCTGCTCGACGCCTACGTCGAACGCGACCTCGGCCGGGCGGAGCTCGTGGCGGCCGGCTTCGACTCCGCGCTCATCGACCGGGTGGTGCGGCTCGTGGACCTGGCCGAGTACAAGCGGCGGCAGTACCCGCCGGGTCCGAAGATCACGCCGCGCGCGTTCGGCCGCGACCGTCGGCTGCCGATCACCAGCCGCTGGAGGGAAGCCCCTGTCCCGGTGCCCCCCGAGATCCGCCCCGAGCAAGCCTCACCCTGAGGCCCGTCAGCGGCTGCGCAGGGTGGGCACCCCGTCGCCGCTGAGGTCGTCGAGCGCCACCTTGCGGCCCGTCCCGGCCAGCAGCAGCGACAGCGCGGGTCCCTCGACGAGCGGACCGGAGCCGTGCGTCCAGTCGGTGTCGGTCGCCTTCAGCGTCAGGCCGGCGATGCGGCTCTTGGTCCCGACGATGAGGTTGCTGGCCTTGTAGAAGTCGAGGGTCTGCACGACCTTGTCGGTCGGGTAGGCGTGCCGGATGCCCAGCGGTCGGCGGATGTCCTCCGCGTGGATGATCGTCTCCCCGAGCCAGCTGTCCTTCGGCCCGGGCGGCGCTTTGGTGGAGGTCTCCACCGCCCGGAACGCGGCCAGGGTCTGGGCCGGGCCACCCGCGGTCCGCCTGTCGATCTCCTTCTGCGAGAAGCGCGTGAAGGAGAAGCCGGAGGCCAGCATCTTGCCGAAGAACTTCGGCGGGGTCATGACCGCGGTCGCCGTCATGTGCGCGAGGACGTCCTGCACCGACCAGCCGGCGTCGAGCGAGGGAGTCGCCCACTGGGCGGCGTCCAGGTCCGCGAGGTCCTCCGCCAGCGCCCGGCGCTCGGCATGGACGCACGGCCAGATGTCTGCCATGGCGGCGATCCTGCCACTCGGACGTGACGCGCAACACAGCGACATCCGGGCAACACGAGTGGCACGCTTGTGGGCAGTCCCGGGACATCTGCCTGGAGACGACCGCGGAGGACCCTGTGTCGGACGACCTCAACACCCTGTACGGCGGGATCGTCAACCGCCGCGTCACCACCCGCGACCTGCAGGCCGCGAAGGACCGTGGCGAGAAGTGGGCGATGCTCACCAGCTACGACATGCTCACGGCGCAGCTGTTCGACGAGGTCGGCATCCCCGTCCTCCTCGTCGGGGACAGCGCCGGCAACAACGTGCTCGGCTACGACACCACCGTCCCCGTCACCATGGAGGACCTGCTCCCGCTGGTGCGCGGGGTCGTGCGCGGCACCAAGCGGCCGCTCGTCGTGGCCGACCTGCCGTTCGGCAGCTATCAGGAGTCGCCCACGCAGGCGCTCCAGAACTCGGTCCGCTTCCTGCAGGCGGGCGCGCACGCGGTCAAGCTCGAGGGCGGCCGCCGGGTGCTCCCCCAGGTGCAGCTCCTGGTCGAGTCCGGCGTCCCTGTCATGGGACACCTCGGACTCACCCCGCAGAGCGTCAACACCCTCGGCTACCGGGTGCAGGGGCGCGGGGAGGCGGGGGACCAGCTCATCGACGACGCCCTCGCACTGCAGGCGGCGGGTGCCTTCGCCATCGTGCTCGAGGTGGTCCCCGCCGACCTCGGCGAGCGGGTCTCGAAGGAGCTCGACATCCCGACCATCGGCATCGGCGCCGGCCCGGGTTGCGACGCGCAGGTCCTGGTCTGGACCGACATGGCAGGTCTGACGCCCAAGGGGCTGAAGCTCGCCAAGCGCTACGCCGACCTGCGCGCCGTCCTCGGCGACGCCGCCCGCGCGTACGCCGACGAGGTCCGCGACGGCCAGTTCCCCGGCCCGGAGCACTCCTTCACCTGACCCGGCCGCGGTTCTGACATGCTGCGCCGATGGCTGACCCGTTCGCCGACGTGCGCGCGCACTGCCTCGGGATAGAGGGCGTCACGGAGCGGCTCAGCCACGGAGCGCCGACGTTCTTCACCCGGCGGGGGAAGTCGTTCGTCACGTGCCACGACGACCACCACGGCGACGGCAAGCTGGCGCTCTGGATGGCCGCGCCCCCTGGTGCGCAGGAAGCCGCCGTCGCCGAGGACCCTGAGGTCTACTACCGGCCCGCGTACGTCGGCTCCCGCGGTTGGCTCGGCGTCCGCCTCGACCGCGGCCTCGACCTCGCGGTGATCAAGGAGCTCCTCGACACCGCCCACACCACCGTGTCGCCTCACGCCAGCTGACCCAGCAGCACCTCTCGCGCCTCGGCCAGCGACGGCCCGTACCACGTGAGGTGCCGTCCGCTGACGCACCTGCTCGGCACCTGGAAGCTCTCCGGCCCGTCGTCGGGCGAGAACGCGTAGGGCTCGTCCGGCAGCACCACCAGCTGGTACGGCGGGAGGGCGTCGAGCTGCACCTTCGGGTACCGCTCCTCGTGGTCGGCCAGCACGTTGTCGACCCCGAGCCGCTGCATCAGGTCGCCGGTGAAGGTCCCCGACCCAACCGCCATCCAGGGTCGCCGCCAGATCGGGATGAGGGCGGTGCGTCGTGGGCCGGTCCAGGGCCGCGCCCACTGCTCCTCGGCATTGCCGAGCCAGCTGGGCTTGTCCAGGCCGCAGGCACGCAGCATCCGGGCCAGGCTCACGAGCGCCTCGGGAACCGTCCGCGGGTACGTCACCCACACCGCCAGGCCGGCCGCACGCAGCGCCTCGAGGTCAGCTGGCCTGTTCTCCTCCGCGTTCGCGAGCACCAGGTCCGGCCGCAGCGCGATGACCTTGTCGACGTCCGGGTTCTTGGTGCCGCGGACCCGCTCGACGTCGAGGTCGGAAGGGTGCGAGCACCAGTCCGTGGCACCGACGAGCAGGCCGCTCTCGGCGACCGACTCGGTGAGGGACGGCACGAGCGAGACCACGCGCCGGACGGTCGAGGGCAGCTCGACCGCCGTACCCAGGTCGTCCCTAGACGTCGGTGATCCGGACACCGGCGTGCGCCTTGTACCGGCGGTTGACGCTGATGAGGTTCGCCGTCAGGGCCTCGACCTGGTGCGCGTTGCGGAGCCGACCGGCGTAGATGCCCCGCATGCCGGTGATGCGGCCGACCAGGGCCTGGACCAGGTCCGTGGCCTCGCGGTCGTCGCCGAGGACCAGCACGTCGGTGTCCATCGAGGCGACCGTCTCGTCGAGCAGCAGGACGGCGCTCACGTGGTGGAAGGCGGCGACGACCCGGCTCTCCGGCAGCACGAGGGCGGCCTGCTCGGCAGCGCTGCCCTCCTCGACCGCCAGCGCGAAGGCCCCCTGCTTGTCGAACCCCAGCGGGTTGACGCAGTCGACGACCACCTTGCCGGCGAGCACCGGGGCCAGCTCCAGCAGCAGCTCCTTGTGGCCCTCCCAGGGCACGGCGCAGACCACGACGTCGGCCGCGGCCGCCGCGTCCGCGTTGGCGGCGCCGCTGACGGTCCCGGGCAGCCCCTCGGCAGCGGCGAGGGCTCGCTCGGCCGAGCGCGAGCCGAGCACGACCTGGTGGCCGGCGAGGGCGAACCGGCGGGCCAGGCCCCTGCCCTGCTCACCAGTCCCCCCGAGCACAGCGAGGACGGCAGATTCCGGGGCAGGAAGATCATTCATGAGGAAGGAGTCTGCCAAGGCGCGTCGAAGACCTCGTGCAGGGGCTCACCAGGCAGCGGCAACCCGCCTGGGAGACTCGGGAGGAACTTCGCACAAGGCGCGGGCAGGAGAAGTCCGGCAGGCGTCGAAAGGCCCACAAGAGACTAAAGCAGACAGCGGACGGAGAGGAGGGACGCGTCATGAGCGAGCAGCAGGGACGGCCCCGGCGGCGCCTGCGCGCGCAGCGTCCCCCCGTGCTGCCCGGATCCGCCGAGACCGCCCGCGAGACGGCGGAGTCCGTGCTCCCCGAGGTCCCGCGCGTGGGGGCGCTCGACGCGCTGCTGCGCGAGGTGGACAGCCTGCGGTTCAGCCTCGAGACCGACCTCACCCTGGCCGCAGCCGCCGTCGAGCACGGTTCGCCGCAGGTCGCGGCCGACATCATCGACAGCGAGCGGGCCGGCCTGCGGGCGTTCGAGGAGCGCGCCCTGGGGCACGTCGCCGAGCTGTCCGCGCCGCGGCAACGGCGCCGCTTCCGGGTCCCTGCAGCCCCGTTCGTCGCCGCGGCAGCGGTCGCCGGCTTCCTCATCGGCGTCGTCCCGCACCTGACACCTCAAGCGCCTGCCGACACCACCAACGTCAGTGCGAGCTCCCCGGCCGACAGCTACAACAAGCTGGTCTCCGCGGTGCGCCTCGGGGAGCAGGGCGAGGCCCTCGACGCCGCCAACACGCTGCACGCCCAGCTGCTGGCTGTCGTCGCCCAGGCTCAGAGCAACCCCGCCGCCGCGCTCACCGCGCTCCAGCTGCTGAACTCCGAGCGGCACTTCCTGGCGAGCGTCGGAGCGTCCTCGCCGGCGCTGACCCGGGCCCTGGCCGCGTCGCAGCTGCTGACGAACCAGATCATGTCGGCGCTGCCGGTCAACGTGAAGACCAGCGTCTCCACCTCGCCGACGGTGCCACCTGTGTTCGTGTCCCCGCACCCGGCGACCAGCCCGTCGCGGAAGCCGGCCAGCACGTCGTCCTCCAAGCCGAAGAGCTCCAGCAGCCCGAGGCCGCAGCCGAGCGGCTCCGCGAAGCCGTCCCCGACGCCGGCCGCCTCGGGCGGCACCGGACTCCCGGGCGCGCCCGGCATCAGCTGACGGCTCAGGCCAGCGTGAAGCGCACCTGACGGCTCACCGGGTCGGCCTCGGTGACGCGGACCTGGACGTCCTGGCCGAGCGGCGGGTCTTCCGTGTCGAGCTTGCCGCGGACGGCGGGGTGGCTGATCTGCACGGTGCCGCCCCGGTGGTTCGCCTCGACGACCACTCCCTGGAACGTCTCGCCGACCCGGTGCTGCAGGAGCAGGGCCTCGGCCAAATCGACCACCGCACGGTCGAGCTCATGTGCTCGCTGGTCGGCGCCCGCCATCTCCGCGGGCAGCCGCGGCAACGCCCGCCTCACCCAGTCGGGGACCGGCCGTTCCGCGCTCAGAGCGACGCACACCTCACCCACGTACCGGTCTGCGAGCCGGCGCAGCGGTGCGGTGGCATGCGCGTAGGGCGCGGCCACCGCGCTGTGCTCGGTGCGGGTGGGTGGCGTGCCGTCGAACGCGGTGTAGCCCGCACCGCGCAGCAGCCGGGTCGCGAGGGTCAGCAGCGCGGCGTTGGCCGGCACCGTCGGGTCGAGAGAGCTGAGCACGTCGCCGTAGCTCTCGTCGTGCTTCCAGCTCACCCCGAGCGCCATCGCGCTGCGCCGCAGGCTGTCGACCGCGTCCTGCGGCGGCGTCGGCAGCGTCCGTAGCAGGCCCACGCCACCGGCGAGCATGACCTGCGCGGCGGCCATCCCGGTCAGCAGGCTGATCTGCGCGTTCCACTGCTCGCTCGCCAGCGGAGCCCGGTACGACAGCGTGCCATCGGCCCCGACCACCTGCTCCAGGCTTGGGAGGTCGACCGCGCCGCGGGCCCGCGCGATCGCGAGCCGCTTCAGCCCGATCTCCTTGAGCAGCAGCAGGTCTGGCGTCGCTGTGCCGGCATCGATGTCACTCTGGACCTCGGGGTAGGCGAGCTTGCGCCGGCTCCGGACCTTCGCCCGCGCGACGTGCGTGCTGGTGAGCTCACCCTCGCCGTCGAGCAGCAGCTCCCAGACCAGGGCCGGTCGGATCTGGTCGGGCAGCAGGCTGGCCCGGTCCTCGCTCAGCACCGCCGGGTGCAGCGGTGACCGGCGGTCCGGCGCGTAGAGCGTCTCGCCCCGCCGGTGCGCCTCGGCGTCGATCGCCCCGCCGGGCGTCACGAACGCCGCGACGTCCGCGATCGCGTAGAGCACCTGGTAGCCGGCGGCCGTCCTCGACAGCGCCATCGCTTGGTCCAGATCAGTGCTGCCCGGAGGATCGATGGTCAGGAACGGTACGTCGGTACGGTCCGTCTGCGGCATCACCGGGGTGACTGCGTGCGCCTCCGCCAGCACCTCGGGCGGGAACTCCCCCGGCACCTCGAGCTCCGCGCGAAGCGCGTCCCAGCCGGGGATGGCCGTGGGCAGGTGGACGCGGGGGGTCGGCACGAACGGGACTCTAGAGTCCCAGCGTGCGAGCAGTGACGTACGACGAGTTCCGTGGCCCCCTCTCGATGCGGGACGTCCCGGAGCCGGCGGTGCCGGCCGGCGGGGTGCTCGTGCGGGTGGCGGCCACCGGCGTGTGCCGCAGCGACTGGCACGGCTGGCAGGGGCACGATGCCGACATCACGACGCTCCCGCACGTGCCGGGCCACGAGCTGGCCGGCACAGTGGCCGCCGTCGGCACCGGGGTCACCCGCTGGTCGGTGGGCGACCGGGTCACGGCACCCTTCGTCAACGCCTGCGGCCGCTGTCAGCAGTGCGCAGAGGGGAACCACCAGGTCTGCGCCTTCCAGCGCCAACCGGGCTTCACGCACTGGGGGTCCTTCGCCGAGCTCGTCGCGCTCGACGCCGCCGACGTCAACCTCGTGGCGCTCCCCGACGGGATGTCGATGGTGACGGCCGCGTCCCTCGGATGCCGGTTCGCCACCTCGTACCGGGCTGTCGCCTCCGTCGCCCGGGTCCAACCCGGCGAGCGCGTCGTCGTCTTCGGCTGCGGAGGTGTGGGGCTCTCCGCCGTCCAGGTGGCGGTCGCGCTCGGCGCCTCGGTGGCCGCGATCGATGTCAACCCGGCAGCGGTCGAGCTGGCTCGGTCGATGGGCGCCACCGCCGACGTGGAGCCGGGCGACGCGCACGTGACCGTCGACGCGATCGGTGACCCGCGGGTGGTGGAGACCTGTCTGTCCTTCCTGCGGCCACGCGGCCGGCACGTACAGGTGGGCTTGCTGCCGGACGAGCAGCCGGAGCTGCCGATGGGACGGCTGCTCGCGCAGGAGCTGCAGGTGCTCGGCAGCCACGGGATGGCCGCGCACGAGTACCCGGCGATGCTGGCGATGGTCGGATCGGGTCAGCTGCGTCCCGACCTGCTCGTGTCCCGCACGGTGCCGCTCGAGGCCGCGGGTGCAGCGCTGGTCGAGGTGGGCCGGAGCCCGGGGATCACCGTCGTGGAGATCTGACCCGCCATCGGGCCACCGGGAAACCGGCACCAAAAGCTGCCCGGGGCGACCGGCTGAGCGAACCTGATGGGCCTCCCGCGCGTCTACAGGAGTGACCGGCCCCGGCGGGCCACACCTCGCCGGGGCTGGTTACCGTGCGGGCATGCTCGATCTGCGACCGTCCTGCGAGCGCTGCGACGTCGACCTGCCACCGGACTCGGCGGAGGCCCGGATCTGCACCTACGAGTGCACCTTCTGCGCCGCCTGCGCCGAGGCGATGGGCACCTGCCCGAACTGCGGCGGCAACCTGGTGCCGCGTCCCATCCGACCGCCCGCGATGCTCGAGAAGGACCCGGCCTCGACCACCCGGGTGTTCAACCCTGACCTCCGAACGTGATGTCGCAATCCCGCCAGACCACAGCGCACGGGATCGGCATGCTGGAGGCATGCGGATCACCGGACTCCCCACTCCCCTGACGTCCACCACCACGAAGCGCCTCGTCGCCGACACCCCGCACGACTTCCCGTGCCGGCGCTGCCTCGCTGATGCCGAACCAGGCGAGGCGGTGCTGCTGCTCTCGTACGACCCGTGGACGGTCGACTCGCCGTACCGCCAGCCGGGACCGGTGCTCGTCCACGAACGTGACTGCGCGACGGTCACGACCGCCGACCTACCGGAGCAGCAGCGACGACGACTGCTGTCGGTGCGCACGTTCGACGCCGAGGGCATGGCGCGCGACGCCTTCTTGCAAGCAGGGTCCGAGGTCGACCTGGTGGCGGTTCTCGACGACCCGGCCGTGAGCTTCGTGCACCTGCACAACGCCGGTCCGGGCTGCTTCGCGGCCCGCGTGGACCGGGGCTAGCGGCCGGTCGTCCCGTCGATCTGCTCGCGCAGGATGTCGGCGTGCCCGGCATGCCGCGCCGTCTCGCTGGTCACGTGCGCGATGACCCAGCGCAGCGACTTGGGGGCGTCATCCACGGGTACGACGGTGGCCTGCTCGAGGTCGGTCCTGGCGATGACCTCGTCGCTCGCTGAGATGGCAACGCGGTAGTCAGCGAGCACCTCGTCGACAGAGCGCTCGGCGGGGACGTCCATGGTGAAGTCCCAGTCCTCGTCGGGGAGCGGGCCGGCGACGTGGTGCTGGAACCACCACCGCTCTCCCACCGCCGCGTGCTGCACGAGGCCGAGCAGGTTGGTGCCGGAGTCGACGAGCACACGCCGGAGCTGCTCCTCGGTGAGCCCCTCGGTCTTCTTCAGCAGGCAGCGCCGGGCGAAGGCGAGGAACGCCAGCGCGGTGTCGCGCTCACCCTGGTCAGCCCGCGGAACCGTCTCCCGCTGGCTCTCGGTCACTCCTCGGCGGAGGGCACGCTGTCCGGGTCGAAGTCGTCGACCCCCGCCGCGACGCGGTCCTGCTCGGCGAGGTGCTCGAGCAGCTCGTCGTCGACCGGCGGACTCCCGCCGTGCTGGGTTCGGTCGTGCGGCACGCCCTTGTCGAGCTCGGCGTCGATGACGCCGTCGTCGGGTGGCTTCGGGAACACCTCGGATGGCTCAGTCATGCCTTACCCCGTACCCGGGTCAGTCCGGAAGGGAACCGCCGTGCGGACACCCTGGGCCGGCACTTTCCTTGATCCACAGAGAGTTAGCGCGTTCTGAAGGCCTCAAAAGCGAGCTAACTCCCCGTGGATCACCGGTCGAGGGTCATCACTCGACGATGGGCAGGTAGACCTTGGCGCCTGCGGAGGCGAACTCCGCCGACTTCTCCTTCATGCCGAGCTCGAGCGCCTCGACCTCGCCGACGCCGTGCTCGGCGGCGTACTTGCGGACGTCCTGGCTGATCCGCATGGAGCAGAAGTGCGGGCCGCACATCGAGCAGAAGTGCGCCGTCTTCGCCGCAGACGCCGGCATCGTCTCGTCGTGGAAGTCGCGGGCCTTCGTCGGGTCGAGCGAGAGGTTGAACTGGTCCTCCCACCGGAACTCGAAGCGGGCGTCCGACAGCGCGTCGTCCCAGGCCTGGGCACCCGGGTGCCCCTTGGCGAGGTCCGCGGCATGGGCGGCGATCTTGTAGGTGATCACGCCGTCCTTGACGTCGTCGCGGTCGGGCAGGCCGAGGTGCTCCTTGGGCGTGACGTAGCAGAGCATCGCCGTGCCGTACCAGCCGATCATGGCGGCGCCGATGGCCGAGGTGATGTGGTCGTACCCGGGCGCGATGTCGGTCGTGAGCGGCCCGAGGGTGTAGAACGGCGCCTCCTTGCAGACCTCGAGCTGGAGCTCCATGTTCTCCTTGATCTTGTTCATGGGGACATGGCCGGGGCCCTCCACCATGACCTGCACGTCGTACTCCCAGGCGATCTGCGTCAGCTCGCCGAGGGTGCGGAGCTCGGAGAACTGCGCCTCGTCGTTGGCATCGGCGATGCAGCCCGGACGCAGCCCGTCGCCGAGGGAGAACGTCACGTCGTACTCGGCCATCAGCTCGCAGATGTCGCGGAAGTGCGTGTACAGGAAGTTCTCCTGGTGGTGGGCCAGGCACCACGCGGCCATGATCGACCCGCCCCGCGACACGATGCCGGTCTTGCGGGATGCGGCCAGCGGGACGTAGCGCAGCAGCACACCGGCGTGCACGGTGATGTAGTCGACACCCTGCTCGAACTGCTCGATGAGGGTGTCGCGGTAGACCTCCCAGGACAGCTCCTCGGCCTTGCCGTTCACCTTCTCCAGAGCCTGGTAGATCGGCACAGTCCCGATCGGTACGGCGGAGTTGCGGATGACCCACTCGCGCGTCGTGTGGATGTTGCGCCCCGTCGAGAGGTCCATGACGGTGTCGGCGCCCCACCGGGTCGCCCACGTCATCTTCTCCACCTCCTCCTCGATCGAGGACGCCACCGCTGAGTTGCCGATGTTGGCGTTGATCTTCACCAGGAAGTTGCGCCCGATCGCCATCGGCTCGGACTCCGGGTGGTTCACGTTCAAGGGCAGCACCGCCCGACCGGCGGCGACCTCGGACCGGACGTGCTCCGGGGTCACTCCCTCGCGGATCGCGATGAACTCCATCTCGGTCGTGATCTCGCCGCGGCGCGCGTACGCGAGCTGCGTGACGGTGCGGCCGGGAAGGGCCCGCCTCGGCCGGCGGCTGCCCTCGAAGACGCTGTCGAGGTTGCGGTCGTGCTTGAGGCCGTCGTCCTTCGGCTGCACCGGCCGACCGTCGTACTCGACGGTGTCACCCCGCTCCTCGACCCAGCCGGCGCGCAGCGCCGGCAGGCCGAGCCGCATGTCGGTCCGCAGCGACGGGTCGGTCCAGGGACCGGAGGTGTCGTACAGGACGACCGAGTCGCCGGTCG